>NZ_PUHY01000004.1:326827-653654 GCF_002967765.1 Blastopirellula marina
TGATAGTTGATAGGAAACTGAACCATCTTGTGATCGATCATCAGCCAATCGGTATCGTTATAGCGGTAGAAGCCCCATACCCATGGTTTGATGCCGCCGAAACCAGTTGCCATATTCGGCGATTTCGACCAGCCCTGGGTGCTCGATAGTTCCCCAAGCAGCAAAGTGTTAGTGGTCCCATCGACCATGTCCGCGAATCGTGTCTTGCTGTTAGGGTAAAGGACACCGGAAGATGAGTAACCAGGGCGTGAGCTTGTTGCTGGTGGGTGATACTCGATATCGATCGAACCACCATTCGCTCGGTAATGAAGACCACCTTGCTGATCTTGGTAGGGGAAGTTACCGGAAACAACTTGGTCAGAGGCCGTTTCGCCCAGCGGTGAAGAGGGACACGTAATATTTGGCACGGGACCGAAAATGGGATTGTCTTGATTGTGGCTTCGGTACGGACTCCGGGTCATCATGTAGTCCTTCGCCAACGATTCCATTGCCTCGTAACGAGTTCCCTGTTCAAAGAATGGGAACAGGCGAGGAATCCAGCCCAATGGGTAGGTGACACTCGCTTGAAGGCCGCCCGGCATGAACTTGCCGTAGGTGTCGTGGTAGTTATGAAATGCTAAGCCAAGCTGCTTCATGTGATTACTGCACTGCATGCGCCGAGCAGCTTCGCGCGCTTGCTGAACAGCCGGCAGAAGCAATGAGACTAGCACGCCAATAATGGCAATCACAACCAATAGTTCAACGAGCGTGAAACCGTGAGTACGTTTCATAGATGACCTTGATTCTCTGTTAAGTGGAATAGCGGTAAGGAAAAAATAAGATCAGTTGTTGAATATTTGTGTTACTGGAGACTGTTGGAAAAGCTCGCAAAACGTAGTGTTTGTAGGTGATGTCAGCTGATATCAAAGTGCCCAAAAAAATTTGCTCGAGGCGATGAACTCAGCAGTTTGCTTTGTTTGAGGCAGCTCGACAATGAGCGATATCTAACGACGTGCAAAGTCCGCGCCATTCAAGCAGGCTGCAATTGGTTTCCGGTAATTGAGTGTCAATCGAGGTGCAATTACCGTGAAAAGTAAAAGAAAGATTTCACATCGTTCGCGAAAAACAACGCAGCTTTGAGCCTTCTAATACGCCAGACGCCCAAAAAACGGGCAGTGATTGATTTCGATCGCTCCCTTCTTAGGATGCCGATGATGTCAGGTGAAATCATCGAATAATAGAGAAAAATGGATGAGAGTGTCGTTCGCCTATCGCGATACCTACTTGGGGAACCATCGGTATCGATATGGCTTAGACGAAAAGTAATAGGAGCATAAAAGGAAGCCCATGAGCTGGGCCCGGCTCTCGCTCAGACCACCCTGAAATTAAGCAGCGGACACAGCCATGGGGTGTCTTCCTTGGGCTAGATGATATCACCTGACATCATCTTGGCAAGAAAAAAACAGATGATTGCACAAAAAAGACGATACCGGCCGAGGATGTTAATCGCGATCATCTCTAAAACCTACGTGAATTTCCGTGGATGAGGGACGATCGGTGAGGTGCTGAATGGGCAAAAAAAAAGAGCCGCGTGGGTTCTCCAGGCGGCTCTTCTACGTAACGAAAATTCGTGTCTTGTTTAATTAGTAGCGGAAGATCATGTCGACCATCAGGCGACTGTTGGTGATGTCTTTGAAGCCGGTCAGCGGGAATTCGTAAGCGATACCTGTTTCCAGGTGGCTGGATGGCTTGAATCGCATGCCGACGTTCTGAGTGACCAGGTCGTTGCCGACCACATCATTACTACGCAGGTTGAAAAGGTCGGCACCAGCAACGCCCAGGTTCGAGCCACGCGAGGCATCGTCGGTCCAGTGCCACCAAGCCAATTCAGTGAAGACATACACCGAATCAGTCACCTTAACGTCGAGGTGATTCGACCAGTGGATTGCGGAGGACTGAATGCTGGTATCAGCCGGCAAACGGTAGCCAATGCTCGATAAGATATGCGCGTTGCCATCTAGTAGGCGTTGTCCACCGGTAAGGAACATGTTGAATTCGCCATCCCCTTGGGCCTGTAAAGCCGATGTGCTACCAACTGGAAGTTCGTAGGTGAAACCAGCCGAAACGATACGGCCTTTCCAAGGATCACGAATCAGGTTGTACTTCAAGCCAGCGGAAACATCTGCCCAACCATCATCAAGAAGCGTATCGAGAGCCCCGTTAGAGTTGTCGACAATGTAGCCATCTTTGGTTGCGATGATGCTCAATCGCTCTGTCAGAGCGATACGAAATTGAGCTGCATAAAGCTGGGCCGAGCCGCCAGCAGGAATGTTGTTTCCGATGGTGCTGGGAATCCAATGATTGACGAAGATCGGTCGCAGTTCTGTAACCGTACGTGGATCTTCAAAGAAGACAAAGTTAATCATCGGGCTGATGAAATCATCAAAGCAATGATCACTGGGGTGAAGCAGGCTCAATAGATGCGAGTCGCAACCGCTACAACTGTTGCACTCGCAGCACGAAGCGATCGGTGCGTATCCGCCGTTGCAATCCGTACAAGTTGCGATGTCAGTGGGCTCGAATAGTTCGCCCGCGTCCAAGCTTCGCTGAGCAACGCCCGTTGCCGTCATGGCACATAGAAACAGTGATGTTAGTCCCCACGAAAATCGCATGGTGTACCGCCCTTTATCTCGATCCATCTTAGAAAGTCCCCAAGGGCCGCATTTAGCTCTGATCAGCCCTGTGCAGTTCTATCGGAACTATGGCGCAAAAATGCCGGGAATGCTGCCGGTGCTGTTACAGGTTGCCTAACTGAACTCGTGCGCATGGTGGTTTCCGCCATGATGCCCAGAACGCTTCGTCAGTTTTTCTTGGCAAACGCTGGAATTTGCGATTCAATGGACGAGAGGAAGATGGCTGTATGGGATGCCTAACTATTTATTTTGACTATACTTAACGAATCTGAAAAAGTTGCTGGTTGACTTCACTTTTGAATCTGCCACAATGATGTCTCGTGACATCATGCGGCCAAAGACAGGCCGCAAGATGATCGTAATTACCGCATGCGGCGACCTTAGAAATAGAATGATTCCCCATGAAGATTCACGTCTTTGACGACGCTCCTCAGCTTGGTGTCGCTGCGGCAAAACAGGGGGGGGAAGCGATTCGTCAGGCGATTGTCGAAAAAGGGGCTGCTAACATTATTGTGGCGACTGGTGCTTCCCAGTTTGATACCTTGGCCGCACTCGTCGCTGAGCCAGGTATTGATTGGACATGCGTAACGGGATTTCATCTCGACGAGTATCTCGGCTTGGATGATCAGCATCCTGCATCGTTCCGCAAGTATCTACGAGAGCGTTTCGTCTCGAAGGTGCCCCTCAAAGCGTTCCACTATGTGGATGGTTCGAGCAGCGACCCGTATGCGGTTTGCGATCAATTGGGCGAGCTGATTTCCCATAATCCAATTGATGTCGCATTCGTCGGAATAGGCGAGAACGGGCATTTGGCGTTCAACGATCCACCTGCTGATTTTGAAACGACAACGCCATATCTCGTTGTCGAGTTAGACGAAGCTTGCCGCCAACAGCAAGCGGGTGAAGGATGGTTTGCTTCGATCGACGAAGTGCCGACCCAGGCAATCAGTATGTCTTGTCAGCAGATTTTGAAAACAAAGACAATCATTTGCAGCGTGCCTGATAAACGAAAAGCGGTTGCCGTGCGTAATAGTGTCGAGGGGGAGGTCGCCCCGCAAGTACCGGCATCGATTTTGCAGACACACGACGACGTCGGTTTGTTCCTAGATGTGGCTTCAGCTTCTGATCTCACGTCCTCCACTAAGTCTTGAAGCCCTTTCCTGGGAGCCTCATGCCAAATAACAAATTCTTCGATCTGCAAATCAACGGATATTACGGCGTCGACTTTAATCAGGGAACGCTTTCCTCAGACGATTTGCACGAAGCCTGTGAGGCGCTGCAGCGCGACAACGTTGAAAGTGTGCTGGTAACTATCATCACCGATGATATTCCGCGAATGGCAGAGCGGATCTCGCGCATTGTTCAACTGCGAGCTTCCGATCCTCTTGCCCGACGCGTCATCGCAGGTGTCCATGTCGAAGGACCATTTATCAGCGAAGTTGCTGGCTATGTGGGAGCGCATCCCGTAGCCCATGCCAAACAAGCCAGTTGGGCCGAAATGGAAACTTTGCTTGAGGCCGGCGACGGTCTGGTCCGCATTGTGACCCTCGCCCCCGAGCAAGATCCTACCCAGGACGTAATCCGACGCTTAACCGATCAAGGTATCGTTGTTTCCGCGGGGCATACCGATGCTTCGCTCGAAGATCTGGATGCGGCGATGGATGCGGGGTTGTCGATGTTTACCCATCTCGGCAACGGGTGTCCACGAATGATGGATCGCCATGACAACATCATCCAGCGGGCACTAAGTCGCTCGGATCGACTGCAAATCGGTTTGATCGCGGACGGTGCTCACGTTCCCTTCTTTGCCTTAAAGAATTACCTGGAGATTACCGGCACAGAACGAGCATTTGTCGTCTCCGATGCCATCGCCGCTGCTGGACGTGGCCCGGGCATTTACCCGCTTGGAGATCAGACGGTCACCGTCGGCGAAGACGGAGTTCCACGTGCTGAGGACGATAGTCATCTCGTCGGGTCGGCGACAACAATGCAGCAGATGGCTGACAATTTACGTTTGCACGTTGGCTTGGGCTCCGCTGAAATCCAGCGTCTCACATCAGGGAATCCGCGTCGCTTGATGGGCGAGGTGGTCCCGCTACCTTTAGGCTTAGGGCTACGAAACGGTGATCGACAAGCGACGACCTCGTAGCTCATCTCCAGCTGTGTTTTCTTCGTGATACTCCTACCTGAATTGTCAGGCAGGACGTTCGATGACTAGGTGCCGTTTGGGTATGTCCGAGTTTCTATCGCTTGCCATCTTCCTCCAATCACTTCCGGGAACGTTCGTACCTTGGCACTTCTTGGAATTGCCCAACGAATGATCCAAACAATGCTTCCGATTCACGCATTACTGGACGAGCGAGAGTCATTTCTCAAAAGTCACAATCTTTTCTTACCAACGGTTGCGTCGAATTGCTCTGCCAGCACTAGGAACTCTTCCGACCAGTCGTTTTGAATCGACGTTTCCTGAAGCGGACCAGTCGGCGCGAAAAGCAGATGTAATTCTAGCGCGTCGGTCGAGCGATTTTCCTTAAGGAGCTCTACCGCATCATTGAGACGATGGTAGATTTCTTCGACATCCATGCACGACCAGACGGAATCCTCGGATTCGTTGACGAGCTCGCGGCAACGGGAAAGAAGCCCTAAAAGCGGTATTCTGTCAATCTTGTCCTTCGTGTTCTTCTCTGCCATAGATCGAATTTGCCACGCAGGTGGTCAGGTTTGCGGTTTTGAGAATCTTTACGCCCCAATAATTTTCACCAGCACCCGCTTCCGCCGCCTGCCATCAAACTCGTAATAGAAGATGTGCTCCCATGGCCCAAGGTGCAGCTTTCCGTCGGTAATCGCTACCACAACTTCGCGTCCCATTATCTGGCGTTTATGGTGCGCGTCGGCATTGTCTTCGCCTGTGCGGTTGTGCAGATATCCTCCGGAAGATGGGTCACTGCCTGGGTTGAATGGTACTAATGCTTCGAGCCAACGTTCGTAATCAGCATGAAGCCCGGATTCATTGTCATTGATAAATACACTCGCTGTGATGTGCATCGCATTTACCAAGACTAATCCGTCTTGAATTCCGCTTTCGGCGACCAGTTCTTCAACTTCCCTATGCAGCGAGATGATCGCTCTCCGCTTAGGGACATCTAGCCATAACTCTTTAGTGAGGGATTTCATGTTCTCATCTCGCCGAACAGGTGGTTCAGGGATGTATCGAGACATCCACGATGTTTTCGGGTATTTGCTTTCTTGAGAGACTGCGGCATCCAGGAGCAGAGCGAGTGAGCAATCGGCAGGAAAACGGCAAGCGTTAATTTTACCCTCATGTCCTCCGGCTCTGCGTACTTCAGATGGTGAGGCATCAGTTTTAGGCGGGATGTCACAGCGAACGCAATCGACCATTCTTTAATTGTTTGGATTACCTCTACCGAGAATCTGCCCGTGTTAGGCAGATATATTCAATATTTCCGATCGATCTCAGTTGGTCATTTCTAGGTCACTATAAACAAATCTTTAGTAGCTCTGAGTGTTGCTAAACGAATGAAACAGGTGCAAAAGTGCCAATCGGAAGGGGTTCTCTACCTGAAATAGGTTGTGTGTTCCCCCTCGTTTTTCCATGGTCTCGATATATTAGCCACAAACAAGAAGTTTTCTTGTTGAAATTGGTGTAGGCACGCGATATCCTAAATCGCTCTGGACCACCCCTCATATCATGTGTTTCGCTTCGGCACTTCCTTATTTTGAGGTCCATTATGATTCTCTTTTCCCGTCGTCGGGGGTTTACCCTCGTCGAGCTCCTCGTCGTTATTGCGATTATTGGCGTGTTAATCGCATTGCTTTTGCCGGCCGTCCAGCAGGCCCGTGAAGCAGCTCGTCGGATGTCATGTTCCAACAACATGAAGCAGATCGGCATCGCCCAACACAATTATCACGATACATTCCGCAAGCTGCCTTACGGTTCCTTCAACTTGCGTGAAGCCTGGCCATCGAATGGCACCAACTGGCGAACGTTGATCCTGCCGATGATGGAGCAGGGGAATATCGTCGATAATTTGCGGTTTACGACCACTTCAAACTTCATGGCTGGTGGTGCTGCTGGTGGTAACTACCTGTCCGAAAACCGGGTTTTGGAAGATTTGGTTCTCGAAGCGTATCGCTGTCCTTCCAGTGCTTTGGATGAATTGAAAGGACATAATAACGATCACGCCATGAATGCCAACTATGTTGGTAATCAAGGGGCTGCCCGTCCGATACCAGGTCCGAACCCAAACATGGGTACTAAGGACTGCGGTCACGGTTGGTCGTGTAACAACGGTGTGCTTGTCGCAAACCAAAACTATGGTTTCAAAGACATTACCGACGGTACCTCCAACACGATGATGGTGTGGGAGCAATCTGGTTTCGTGAACAAAGTGAATCGAACGTCGAACTACTACGGTGCGTGGTACGGTTCGCGTCATCCTCGTTCCGTAGACGATCCAGCTGGTTGTGGCGACTTGTGGCAAACGGGTACATCTTGCCTCCGTTTTGCTCCTAACTCCAACATCGTCCAAACGGGTGCGACCGAAGCGATGTACCGCAACAACACGGTTGTCAACTCGGAACACCCAGGTGGTATCATGGGCTTGCTGTCCGACGGTAGCGTGCGATTCATTCCTGAAGTTCTCGACTTCGAGACACTCAAGCGGATCGCTTGCCGTTACGATGGTCAGGTTATTGGCTCGTTCTAATTAGGCCGCAATTGGCGTTCAAAAACGCCGCTTGATATATCATCTGTGACGAAGGATTCTCTATGACTTTTGGTAAATTCTCGCGGTGCGTTTCGCGCACCGCGATGATGATGGCTCTCATGCTGCCGTTGCTCGTTGGCTGTTCCCAGGAAGAGCAAATGGGCACGGTGAAGGGAAAAGTGGAATACAACGGCAAGCCCTACACGGCAGCTGCGGTTTGCTTCCTCGATCTCACCTCTGGGATGGCATCGTCCGGGAACATTGAAGACGATGGCACGTTCGAGCTAGAACCGTTGCCGCTTGGCAACTATAAAGTGTATTTAGCACCAAAGATCGGTGATCCGCTCGCCGAAGCCAAGCCGGTCCAGATCGACAATTCGATTCCAAGTAAGTACTGGAACGAGTCGACCACGGACATCTCGCATGAAGTGACTGCCGGTGTTAACGAAGTTACCATCGAACTGAAAAAATAAAGCGAATGCTTGACCTTGCTAATTTGCAAGCGGAGCGCTCATGAGTGCTCCGCTTTTTTTATGCGCTTCTCAAATTGCTGAACTAACGATCATGAACCTGTTTGTATTCGTGCGAATGTGAGCTAATATCATTGCCGATTTTCGAACCAACAGTCTTGCTAAGTTGCGTAACGTCGAGTTCGTTCATGCCTTACATAATGTGATGGGAGGGGCGAATCGATTTGGGATGCGACCATCGTTTTGCTATCCTTGCCCGAATTGTAAACAAAATCCATGTTTGATACCGATCGCAGTATTATCAGGATTAATTGGTGGCAAACGAGAACCAACCGCCAGCCAGCATGTCTGATGATAAGTTCGCACTATCCATAATTCTTCTGCCCAGGAACTCTCAGGATGACGATTCCCGTACGAAACGGAGTGAGCCTGACCATGTTCCAAGAGGCCGACGTAGATCGCTGTGTTGACCTGCTTCAAGAGCAAGACGTGCACCGAGGGCTTCTCCTGATGCCCAACCCCTACCGCCCGGCAGATTTCTACGTGTGGTGTAAGATTGTCGAAGCCGAGAAGGAGCAGTTCGGGCAACCAATACAATTCGCCATTCGCGATTCAGAGGGACACTTGATCGGTGGATGCGGGGCCAAAGACTTATCGGTTGGCCACAAGTGCGAGATTGGCTATTGGCTGGGCAAGCCTTCGTGGGGAAGAGGGGTTATGACCGATGTGGTGGAGGTGTTGTGCGATTACCTCCAGCGAGAATTTCAGATCGTGCGAATCACGGCGTCGGTTTTCGACGGTAATACCGCATCCATGCGTGTGCTCGAGAAGAATGGCTTCACGCATGAAGGACGAATGCGAAACTATTACCGAAAGAACGGGCGTTTCATCGACGGCGAGCTTTTTGCTAAGGTTTGGTAACCGGCGAGGTTATTCGCCGCCGGTCCATTCAAGCACGGCTAAGATGCCACGATGATCGGACGCAACTGGTTCGTCGAGGACTTTGAACTCGATCACTTTCCACTGGTTGGCAGGTCGATACAGAATGAAATCGATCTGACGAGTCGGTTTGGAACTGGGGATTGTGTTCAAGTTCTCGGTGTTCGCCGATGTCCAGTCCTTGCTAATCAGCTTGATCGATTCGCTTTCGGGCGTTGCGTTGAGATCGCCAGCGAACATTGCAGGGCGATCTTTCCAGCCTTCGATTAGCTTCTGGATCATCTTCGCCGACGCGACACGTTCGGCATCGTCGCGGCGATGGTCGAAGTGAGTTGCCAGGAACTTGAGTGGCTGATCGAGACCTGGCACGGTGATGTCCGCCTCAATGACGCCTCGCTTTTCCCCTTCGGTTAGTTGGGGTAATGCATGATTGGTCATCGAGATCGAAGCGTACTTGGTCAGAATTGCATTGCCGTACCATCCACCTTGTAGTGGAATGTTGCCGCCGAACACGCTGTTCATTTTCGTCAACTTAGCGAGTTCGGCGACTTGATCCACAGTGCCTGTCCGATCGACGTTTTGATCGACCTCTTGTAGTGCCACGATGTCGGGATCGGCATCGGTAATTACCTTGGCGATCCGCGGAAGGTTGAGCTTGGCGTCGGTACCTTCGGCATGGTGGATGTTGTAGCTAACAACCCGAATTTGAACCGGCTCGTCGGCGTAAGTGGCAAAGGGTACTAGTGCCACAACAAGGGACAGAACCGGCAAAAAATTCTTCAGCATCATGACCTACAATCGGTGATCAAAAGGTGATTACTTCACAGGAACTAAGGCGACGGCATCTGCCACGACGTATCCGTTGACCCCTTCGTTGGAAAGCGTCACGACCGCTTCTCCATCGAGTTCAAACTGACCGACAGAGACAAAGACCTTATCAATGGAGGGATCCTTCTTCTGGTTGATCGTGCCACGGAAGACTTCCTTGCCGTCCGATGTGACGGTCACAGGCACATTCGTTGCACGGTTACCATTACTGGAATAGGCGATGCGTACGTCATACTTGCCTGCTTTCACGTCTTTGGCGTGGAAAGCAATCGACTTCTTGCCTTCGTTTGCATCGTGCACGTAGCCGGTTCCCACATAGCCCGAAACAACGCTGCTGATGGGCCAATTACCCTTCTTTTTAGCTTCCGTATCGTCGATCACGATTCCCTCCATCTTTTTGGGGTCGAGGACCATTTTCGGAGCCTTGGGCTTACGTTCCATCTGCAGCACCTGACCATCGGCCAAGAGTCGAGCTTCCAATTCGGAGTATTCCACGTCTTGAACCGGGATGTTCTGGTCAATTGCGATCGAAGCAGCTGTCGCGGCCGACTGTCCTAAGATCATGAACACAGGTTCCATGCGGATCGAACCATAAGCGATATGCGAAGACGAGACACAAACGGGAACCAGTAGATTGGTACATTCATCTTTCTTGGGCGTCACGCTATCGTAGCTGATCGGGTAGGCGCCGCCGGGACTGACCTGAATATCCCCTTCGTTTCGAACGTAACCTTTCTCGTTCACGTATCGCTGCACATTGTGCGAGTCCATGTTGTACGATCCGAGCCCAATACTCTTCGGCGTTGGGGTTAAGGCGCGCAACATTGGTTCGCACATGACGACTGGGCCGATCATACGCCGGGCTTCACGCACATAGATCTGGTGCGGCCAATTGCCATTGTCAACAAACTCATCTTTCGCCAGCCCCCAACGGTTCATGCGATCTTGAATGTCTTTCGGCACGGAGGGATCGTTGGCAATGAAGTAGAGCCAGCCTTTCTGGTAAAGCTCGTGCTCTTTGATGATCTCCTGCCGACGCTCGTAGCTTGCTTCCGGGTAGTCGTAGTTCATGCCGATGTTGTCGGTCGAGAAACCACCGTGATTATTGGTGTCGGTCTTCGCATTCGGAGCAGGGTCAAACTTGTTGAACACACCCTTCCAGTCACCTTGCAAGTAGCGGGCCAGCAAAGCATATTGCTTCGGATCGTAGCCTTCTGGCTTGGGAAATGCGACTGAATTCTCCTTGGCGGTTGTCAGGCACATACGGAAGCAGTAAGCCTGAATCTTGTCGTCGCCCGTTCCATCTTCGCCGGGAGTTTCCGTAGTGACGCGAGGAAGGATGCCGCTCCGTGGGTCGTTTTCAATCACGTATGCCGACACTGGGAAGTCAAATTGGTGGCTATGAGCGCGGGCAGTTTGCACGCCGTTGAGCGTTTCGCCATAGACATTGTTGGATTCACGGCCGACGTGGTATGAGATACCTGCGGCGGCAAGCAGATCCCCTTCATAGGTCGTGTCCATGAAGATCTTGCCGGAGTAGGTTTTGCCTGAGAGTGTCGAGATGCTCACGATCTTACCGTCGGCCTTCTTTACGCCATTGGCACGATCAAGCCACTCGTCGCGAACGACCGGGATTTCGAACTCTTCGACCAGTTCTTCAAAGACCTTCTCAGCAACGTGCGGTTCGAACACCCACATTGCGTCGTCGTCTTTACGATAACGGCTGTACTGTTCAGGCTTTTGTTGACGCCAGGCCGATGGCTGGTCGTAATGGGTCTTGACGCGTTGATAGAAGTCGAGGGAGAGCCCGCCAATCGCGCCCTTATTCCCGCTGTCAGTCCAGCCTAGGCCGCCGCTCGATAGACCACCAAGGTGTTTGTCTGGCGAAACGATGATGACGCTCTTGCCCATCTTCTTGGCCTGAACGGCTGCGGTGATCGCTGCCGAGGTGCCGCCGTAGATTACCAGGTCGTATTGTTCAGGTGCCGATTTAGGAGCGGCTTCGAGCGATGCCGCGAACAACGTAATAATTAGCGCAGAAGAAACGATAAGTCGATTCACGAGCAAGATTCCAAGTGGGGTAGGGATGTTTGAGGATCCTCTTATCCTAGCCCAAACGAAGCGCGGTTCAAACTAGCTTCCTGTCCACTCCCTGAGCGAAATCTCTTTGCTTGTTCCTACGGGTTCGGGCAGAATAAGGGACTCCTCACATCATTTCATCTGCCAGGAAGCCCCCATGATTCCCACACGCGTCGCTATGCTTCGCAGCGGTCTTGTTCTGACCTTTGCCTTGTTGCTTGGCTTGCCTGTAAATGCTCAGGCCGAAGACAAGCATTTGAATGTCTTGTTTATCGCCGTCGACGATATGAACAATGATCTTGGATGTTATGGCAACACTCAGGTTCATAGTCCTAATATCGACCGTTTAGCCAAGGAAGGAACCTGCTTTGATCGAGCCTACTGCCAGTTTCCACTGTGTTCGCCAAGTCGAACTTCGATCATGACAGGATTGCGGCCTGATACGACAACGGTCTACGATCTGCGAAAGCATTTCCGGGATGTCATCCCCGACGTCGTTACCATGCCTCAGGCTTTCGAAAAGCAAGGCTACTTCACAGCCCGAGTCGGCAAAATCTATCACTACGGTAACCCAGGGCAGATTGGAACCAATGGTCTCGATGACGACGCCTCGTGGCAAACACGTATCAATCCAAGTGGTCGTGACAAGCAGGAAGAGAACCTGATTATCAATCACACTCCTAAACGCGGTTTGGGCAGCTCTCTCAGCTTTTTAGCCGCTGAGGGAACTGACGAAGAGCAGACCGATGGCATGGTCGCGACAGAAGCGATTCGCTTAATGGAAGAGAATAAGGATAAGCCATTCTTCATCGCTGCAGGTTTCTATCGCCCGCATTGTCCCTACGTGGCTCCAAAGAAGTACTTCGATATGTATCCGATGAAGGAAGTGCCGCTATGGGAAAACAATTTTCCTGAAGTGAAGACCGCGCCCGATCTGGCGTTCGCATCCAACAAGCCGTGGCCTTGGCTAGGAGCGAATCCGCAGCAGCTACAAGAGGCGCAGCAAGCCTACTGGGCGACTATTTCGTTTGTCGATGCTCAGGTCGGACGTCTACTTGATGCACTCGATCGACTCGACTTACGTGACAACACCGTCGTCGTGTTTTGGAGCGATCATGGTTATCACTTCGGGGATCACGGATTGGTGATGAAGCAGAGTTTGTTCGAGCGAAGTGCGCGTGTTCCTTTCATCGTTTCGGCTCCTGGTCAGAAGAAGAAGGGGGTGCACTCAGGTCGTACCGTGGAATTGGTCGACGTCTATCCAACGCTTACTCAGCTATGCGGCGTCGAGGCTCCTGCGGGTTTGCATGGCGAAAGTCTTGTTCCTTTGTTGAACAATCCCGATGCCAACTGGGATAAGTCTGCGATCACGCAAACGATCCGGAGCAAAAAGCGGATGGGGTATAGTCTCCGCAACGAACGCTACCGCTTGGTCACTTGGGGGCAAGGAGAGCTTCAGCTATACGACTATGAGAACGATCCTGAGGAAAAGAATAACCTGGCCAACAGTCCGGACCATGCCGAGTTGCTCGAGAAGTTGATGGCCGAATTAAAGCAACGCCTGAAATAACAGCGCGTTTCGTACAGAATCAATTGGCATGCAATCTGCTCCCATAGGGTTGCAAACAAAAGAAACCCTATTCCTGTAAGGAGCAACAACCATGGGGATTTTGTCATGGATCATATTTGGCCTGATTGCCGGCGCTTTAGCCAAGTTTCTATTTCCAGGTAAGGATCCTGGTGGCTGCATTGTGACCATTTTGATTGGTATCGGTGGAGCCATGGTGGGCGGATTCATCGCCACCGGAATGGGCTATGGCGACGTCACTGGCTTTAATCTGTGGAGTTTCTTCATTGCCATCTTGGGATCGATGATCCTTTTGGCAATCTACCGGGCTTTCTCGGGACGACCTACGGACGAAGTTTAATTCGCCGATACTAATAAAACGGCAAGTTGCGAAGAAAAACAAAAACAGCCTCGATCGCTGAGAAGCGGTCGAGGCTGTTTTGAATTCGCCATTTAATATTGCTCCCTACCATTAAACGGACGGGCGGCAACCATGGTGGTAAGTCATTCAACATTCAAAAAACCAGCAATCTTCTTCTGAATTTCATCTCGCACGCGTCGAAAAGTCGGTAGCTTTTCTTCATCTGTCCCCGTGGCATCAGCAGGATCGTCGAATGGCCAATGAAGTGTTTGCTTGGCGCCGGGGTAGACCGGGCATTCTTCCTTGGCGTTGTCGCAAACCGTAACCACAAGATCGAACGGCTGCTGCTGAAAGTCCTGTGCGGATTTGCTTTGGTACGTAGAAATATCGATACCTAATTCTTCCATCGCACGAATCGCCAATGGGTGCACATAGCCCGATGGCTTTGAACCGGCAGAGTAAGCTTCCCAGTCTTCTTGGCCAAGCTTGGCCCACAAGGCTTCGGCCATTTGAGAGCGACATGAGTTGCCAGTACACAAGATTAGGACGCGCTTCATGGGTGATTCTCTTCAGAAGTTAGGGGATCCGTCGACGGGGCTTCACTGCCGTAAATCGCAAAGTGAATGGGAACCGCGAAAAGCGCTCCCGCGGTGGTCGCTACTAGATATAGCCATAAGAACTCGAGGTGTCCACTCACCAATGCAGGACCAAGCGACCGAGCGGGATTCATCGAAGCACCGCAAATAGGGCCAGCAAACATGGCCTCCAGGGCGACCATGCCACCAATTGCAGCACCAGCCATGATTCCTTTTTCCTTCGCACCTGTCGAGATATTCAAAACAACAAACATTAGTAAGAACGTAAGAATGAACTCAAGTACGAAAGACTTCCACCAGTCTCCAGTGGGAAGTGTTGCCCCGAGCGTGTCATGTTCAAAGAAAAGAATCTTTAACACCACGCAAGCGAGAATCGAGCCAAGGCACTGCGCAGCGATATAGGGAGCGACTTCCTTCAAGGGAAAACGTTTGGCCGTCCAGAACCCAAGCGTCACGGCCGGATTCATATGGGCTCCTGAAATCTCGCCCAACGCGTAAATCATCACCATGACGATCAAGCCAAATGTCAAAGCGATGCCAACGTGGGTAATCGCACCGTCTTGAAGTTGATTGATCACTATCGCCCCACAGCCCGCGAAGACTAGTCCGAAGGTGCCGATTACTTCTGCCAAGTAACGTCTCATGCACATATTCTCCGTTGAGAACCGTCCCATCGCGCAATTCAGCATCCAAGCGAGAGCGTGAATCCTAAGTAAGTTAGGAACGACTGATCGAGAACCGATCAGTTTCTCGGGAAGGAGATGAAAAGGTTGGACCGGGGTAGTTGAAAGGGTGTCTGGCAATATAGCCATGCCCAATTGGCATCGCAACTACTGCGAATCCGTAAGTTGTTGCGGCAACCTCTTAGCTGAAAACATTTTAGTGCCTGGCGAGGCAGACTCGACCATGCTAGTGCATGCATCGGTGCTACCCAGCCATGCGGAAAATGAGCGGAATGCATCAAGTTTAACGGCTGTAGCGTCGATGATAGAGATGTACCAATCTCGATAGCCACTGTCTGCGCGGAAAGAAAAACCAGACGATGACAGCATTCAACAGCGAAGCCATCGCCAGTGTGAAAGCGGCTTGCGAAGCCACTGCGGTCGAAGCAGCCGATGCGTTCTCGCGAGCGTTCGATCAGAAGATTCAGTTAACTACTGGTGAAGGTTCGCCTTTTGATGCCGCAACCGATCTAGCGAGTTGGTCGAAAGCAGGTCTGGCAATCGTGTTGAATGTTGAGTCGGAAGCTGCCCTTGTGATGATCGCCGAGGACAGCGGTCTACTGCCTGATTGGTACACATCGCCTGATCCCACCGGCGAGAGCAAGCTAGCTACCCTTGGCCAAGAACTTGGCATGACGCTTCTGCCGGAAGAGTTCATGGCGATGGAGTTTGAGGTAAAAGCGGTCGGTGACTTGGCGGCCGCCTGCCAGCAGGGCGTTTTAGGCGATGCCCCGGCGAAAATGCCGATCGAACTCGAAGGAAGCAGCGGGAAGCATGAAGCCTGGATGATCTGGCCATTGTCGCAACCCAAAAATGCCTTAGCCGGCACTTCTCCTGCCGAGACAGCAACCGAACCGCCCCAGTCAGAGCCACCAAGTGCTCCGGCTCCACGGTCAACCCCTGACGCCGCTTCTTCGAAGCAGCCAGCGGCGGCACGCAGCCGAATTGCGAGCTTCAACGAACTGCCGGGTTACAGCCGTAGCTTGTTGCACATCGAAGTGCCGATTCGGGTAATTCTGGCTGAGAAGAAGATGAAGGTGAACGACATCGTAAATATCGGCATCGGTACGATTATTCAGTTTGATAAGTCGTGCGAAGATTCGCTAGATGTCGAAATTGGCAAGCAGAAGGTCGCCGAGGGCGAAGCCGTGAAAATCGGTGATAAGTTCGGCGTCCGTGTTACCAATATCACGATGCCGGAGGAACGCTACATCGCCTTGAAGGCACGCAAACGCGTTCGCTAGCGTTCGTTGAATCTTGCTGTCAATGCTATCGCCGTTCTCCGGCAGTTTGACGGCTGTAGGGGATGCACTCCGCCGGATATTCTACTTCCGTCGATAAAGCTAACGCCGCCTATTAGGCGCAACCGATGGACTGGAAATAGACCGACCCATTTTTCGCGCGGAAAGCGTGCCCCCGATCTCGTTGATTCTTCCGCAGGGTATTTGGAATGCTCGTAATTCTTAGCGATTTACATCTGACCGATGGTACCAGTTGTGAAACCCTGGATCCGGGGGCATTTCGTATCTTTTGTGAACGTTTGCAGGACCTGGCGGTGCGGGCCTCTTGGCGTAGCGATGGCACTTACAATCCAATACCCGGCATCGATATCTTATTGCTGGGTGACGTGTTCGACATTATGCGTTCGTCACGGTGGTTGATGGATGGTGCGAAGCCATGGAACAGCCAACCAAGTCGTGAGTTCGCGGAACGCGTCAATTCGATCGTATCCGGTATTCTAAGTCGCAACGTTGAAACTGCTTCGATCTTGCGCGGTCTCAGCCAACGGCAAACAATTCGGATTCCTGCCGGGGCTAAAAACGGTAAGCCCGCTTTCGAGAACGATCTTCAGCCAGTTCCGGTCCGTTTACATTACATGGTAGGTGATGCCGATTGGCCACTCCATGTCACCGGCCCTGAGATGAACCATGTGCGAAGCGCGATAGTCGATACGCTCGGTTTGGCAAATTCCGCGTCTGAACCCTTCCCGCACGAACCACGCGAAGATGTTTCACTCAATCTGATGCTCCGCCAACATCGCGTTTTTGCTCGACACGGAGATGTGTTTGATAACTTGAGCTTTAGCGGTCATCGTGATCGAACGAGTCTGAACGATCTGTTGTTGGTCGAAGGGTTGATGCCATTTCGATTTGAACTGCAACATGGCTTGGCGGACCAATTGCCGGCCTCGGCCCAGCTTGGCATTCAGGAACTTGATCATGTCCGTCCGTTGGTGATGGCGCCGTTGTGTCTTCGTCAGATGATGCGGGTCTCGTGCCCAGTCACGTCTTTGCAATTCGAGATTAAGAATTGTTGGGATCGAGCGGTCGACAAACTAATGCCCTTGGTGCACCAGGTCGACCGTTATCAATCGCTGGGCGTACGTAATCTCGACGCATTGGAATCCCTGCTGAAGTTTCGCGAGCAAGAGGATGATAATTGGGGAACGCGGATAATGGACTGGCTCCGTCTTCAATCGGGTGGAAAGTCCAGTTCCCTTTCGAAGTTCGCAATGGACGAAGCTGACTTCCGTAATCGCCGCGCCAAGCACATTGTCTTCGGTCATACCCATGCCGATGAAACGGTTCCGCTTGATGCCAGTTTTGCGGATGGTTATGTGTTAAGTCAGTTGTATTTCAACAGCGGGACTTGGCGAAGAGTTTACATGCCGACTCGTGGCAATGAAGGTTGGCGCGAATTCTTGCCAGCAGAGAAGATGACCTACTTAACCTTCTATCGCGATGACGAGCGACAAGGGGCTCCGTACGAGGTGTGGAACGGAATCCTGGGGACAGCCCCTTCACCCATTCGTCGTATTCGCATCGATGGAGCCCAGGAAATGGCCGCTCCGATGGGGCGACCGATTCTCCGACCAGAGCCCCGTCCCGTTAGCAAGTCTACATCTTCATTGGGGCATTCAATTCCCGCTCCGCCGCACACCATTCAGGAAAAAATGGCGGGTCCTGCGCGGAATTCTGTCGATTCTGTGCGGCAGTAACGCCGGTGGGTTTGCCCTTTGCGGCAACCCACAGACGATCACGCGACCACATCGGCAAGTATTCAAGTAGACTATTCGCAGGGGCAGACCTGTCGGATAATCGTCTCGTTTTTTGGGCAAATCCTGGCATGTCTCAAGTCATCGTAGTACAGACGACCACAAATTCTCGCGCCGACGCAGAGCGGCTCGCGGAAATCGTTGTGCAACGTGCTCTGGCTGGTTGTGTGCAGATTACCGGCCCGATCATTTCCGTTTATCGATGGCAAGACGCGGTGCAAAAAGACGAGGAATACCTGCTTTCGATAAAGACTATCGAGCAGGCGTTCACGCCATTGGCCGATCTGATTCGCAAACACCACAGTTATGACGTGCCTGAGATAATCGCTCTTCCTATAACCAACGGGACGACCGACTATCTGGCATGGTTAGCGGATCAGGTCACTACGGAATAGTCAACTCACATGTTTCGATTCAATGTCTCAGTGCATGCTCGGCCCCGCTCCATGCAATTGGGACCTATTGTCGCTATTCGCGGACTACGTCTGCAGACACTCTCGGTATCGCCTGCCGCACTAGGTGAGCCGATGGGCGCTTCATTTGAGGTAGCACAGTCGCATCTGAACGAACTGCCACGAATGTTCTTCGAGCCCGACGGATCATTCGTCTGGGTCGGTGAAGTTGGCGATCTCAAGCCATGGCAAGTTGACGGGGTCGTCTATGATCGCAACGCCAGTCTTCACGTTGTTGAGATGAAGGGTAGCTGTTCCGAGACCGCTTTCGATACTCTTCTCAGTGCTTTCGGCTGGCCTGGTACCGACTTGATCTTTCAGCTTACAGACGAGGGAGTCTTCATCGATGAAGGGGAATTCCGCCGCTTTGCCGTCGTCCGCTGATCGTTAGCGAGGTCGGAACAATTCTTGGAGGCCGCGATTGATTCCTTCTTGAATGGCTCCTTGAGCAGCGTTGTTAAGCATACCGCGAGCCATGTTCTCGATGACTTGGCTATCAATTTGTGGATTCTGCATCGAGCCCCGGATCGGTACCGTTACCGCTGTGCCACGCATCGTAGCTAACCAGGGTGCCTTTTGAATCCAGTTGTCTTTCACCGGGATGGAGACCATTAACTGCATTTGCTGGTTTGCGTCGACCCAGCCGGACGTCACCATTTGTACGTCGCCCGATTGTACGATCAGATTTTCGTGGTAAACACGTCCTCCTGCTAAGCGAAACCCCACTTGCTGAGGGGGCAATGTCAACAAAGAGGCGGAACCTTGATCGATCGCCGACGCCGGTTTCCCTTTCACTAGCGCTTCGACATTACGTCCCAAGGCAACGTATCCTTGTGCCAATGGTCCGGAACGAACCTCGGCTCCTTGAATGCTTAGCACTCCACTCGCTTCTCCTTGCATAGGATCGAACACAGGGAATCGTCCCGCTTCAATATCAAGTGAGAACTTGCCTTCCACGCGTGTAGCGTCGGCCAATATTGGAGCGACATAGCGAAGCCAGCCTTGGCACATCTGAGGTGTGATCGCGACGCTTTCAATCATTCGACCACGCGGCAGGTGCCACTGCATCGGCGTAGCGTTTAAGTGCAACTGGCTACGGAATGCCAGTTGGCCACCGCTCACCTCGGGGCTGTTCGCCGTTAACTGCAACACGCCTTGTCGCAGTTGAGTATTCATCGTGGTCTCACCCGTTGGGATCCCGTAGATATTGGCTTGCTTCCATGCGAGTTCGCCTCCGGCTTCCCAGGTCGGCGCTATGACATAATTGGCTCCTACCGATTCGCCTGTTGGCCAGATTGGTCCCGCCCATTGGAAGTTAGACGCCTGTTGGCCTTGGATTGAAACCTGCGGTCCCATGAATGCGGCGAGGATTGGCGATAGCTTGCTCCAGTCGTAATTCGCTTGACCGTTGATTGAGAGGTTACCATCGGTTGAAAGATGGCTGACGCCTCCCTTAATCGAAAGACTTAGCGCGGACGATTGAACCTGACAATCATGAATCGCTAACGAGTCTTCTTGGGGGTTTAAGCTGACCGATTGCATGTAGGCTAAGTTTGGTTCGTGCCAGCGGACCGACTGCTGAATGGCCGCAGCCGGTTGCACTTGGACTAGTTGAGTTGGCTGAGCTGTCGTGGGAACGCGAACTTCCCAATTTGCGATCTGTCCATTGTTTTGCAGGACGATTCCTTGATCATCTTTGGCCAAGGTCATTGTCCCTGCCATTTCGCCGGCAACCTGAGTTTGGCCCAACCACTGGGGAGGTAACACCCAATGAATACCCCGGCTCAGATCGACGCGATAAGCTAACTGCCCGGAAGCGGTTCCTGTTGCGCCCAGCGGCACGGCCAACTTCGTGGCGCGAGCCGAAACCGTGGTTCCTACGACGACAAATTGAGGCGCTGAAAAATGCTGAGCGTCCCAGTCAATCTTCGCGCTCCCTTCGACTTTCAACTTGTTTTCGTGAATCTGTGTCAGCGGTCCTACCAACGCGAAGTCGTTGACATCGATATTGACGCCTTCCAGGTCCCACTGATTTGGTGCCAGGTTAAGTTTGGCGAGCACATACCCATTGCCTCCGATATGGAAATCGTCCATCCCCAAGGCAGCTTTAAGCTGCGCCCAGACGGGATCGATCGGACCTTGAAGTTGCACTTTGATGGGCCAAGTCGCCTTTTCTCCTAACGTGATGCCGCTGGAGGTTTGAACGCTGAGGGCTGTCTGCCCTGTCTTCAGCATGGCGATCGCCGATTCGATTTGCTGTACTTGTCCGTCGCCGCAAATCAACGTGCTTTGAATCTGTGTTTGAATGCTCTTTTCTGAGAGCAGCGTTTGCGGGCCTTGCGACCACAGGGCATCGGCTCCGTTCGCTTGGGCGGCGAGAACTATGCGTCCTGCTCCCTGATTTTGGATCTGGAGCGATCCATCGAATGTCCCTGCGAACTGATTACCATTCAGGTCGACGAACTGGGAAAGGTCAGTCACCAGACGATTCGCATCCAGTTGGAAGTTGATGTTTGTCTCAGGGCCGTTGGTCTGACCTTCCGCGGTAAGGAAAGACGAGCGGCAGGCGATGGTATCGAGATGGAGTTCCCCCTCCGGCATCGTCAGCGCGAACGAGGTTTCGAGCGGTTGTTGCCACTTGGCACTCCGCCCATTCACAGTGGCCACGATATCGGATATCACTGCCCCGCCCTTCACCATCGGTTCGCCGGTATCGAGGGCGTTCGCTAAGTTGATCGAGATGCGGCCTTCGTTGAGTTCGACCCCTTGTCGAATCTGAAGGAGATCGGGAAAAGCATTCGCTAAGCGGGCTAAATCCGCGGTGCCGCGTAGTTCCCATGGCTGGTTGCCCAATAGGTTTTGTGGCGAAGCATTCGGCGCTGTGGCCGAAGTCAGCCCAGCGGGAATAATACCGTCGGCAAGTACTTGACCCCAGTCCGTGGTCACGGTGAATTGGCGAGCGATAATTTGATTGCCTGCTAAGGCAATTTCACCGGTGGCTCGCAGGGTGCCGTTATTCCAACCGTTGCCACGTTCGGACTGCAGCATTCGAACCGCGATTTGCGACGCTTCTAAATTACATCGTAGCGCCGGGCCGGCATGGGACGAGACTAATTCGATTTGACCATTCAACTCACCTTGGGTGATACATGGTTCGCCGATACGGCTGGCCAACAGTTCCATCACTCCTAGAGGCAGTCCCTTCGTTGCCAAGGTGAACTGTGTGTCGCCTGCCACACCAGGCAGGGTGCCTTTTCCCTGCAAGATACCCATCTGCTGTCGATCGCGAAGATTCGCCGAAAACGTACACGAGGCAGGCACGGTCGGATCTCGCCAGTCAACATCGGTCGAAACATCTTCGAGCGTCCAGTTTCGCGACGAGTTGCCATCGGCCAGATGGACCGTTGCTTCGCGCACCACAAGACGAAACTTGCGGGGCGTCGAGGGGCCGCCACTTGAATCGGCATCGATCGGCGCTTCGCTGGCTTCGGGAAAAAGCTTCTCAATATTGCTTGTCCCTTGATGAACGACAACATGAGCTGTCGCGCGATTGATTTCAATCGTTCCAAGGTCGCTAGTGTTGCTGATGAGTCCAAGCAGCGACTTGCTAATGCGAATCGAAGGAATTTCTGCGATCGGTTCCCCGTCCAAATCGACAACGTGCACATCATGCAGGATGACCGGCGAAAACCAACCGAGTGAAGCCGAGTCGACACGGACTTGCGCGTTGAGGCCGGAGGTTGCCTGAGCGATGCCCCAGCTAAGCATTGGCGTGCGTGCAGCAATTGAAGGGAGCATAAGTACCAGCAAAACCAAGCCGGCAACGACAACCAGTGGACGCCATTTCGACCAGGCACTGCCTAGGTTGCTGGACCCTGTTTCGCTCGTGAAATCCCCATCCTTGGGTCGTTTCTTCATCGCTCTCACCTTGATTCGCGGAACCGTGCGCGCATATTCCCGAGCGAGTTGTATCGCATCCTGATATTTCAAGCCAGAGCGACTTGCCTGCTAGCGTCCGATTGCGGACCACCGAGAAGATGCTGCCAAAGGTCGTGATAAAACGGGAAGCCGTTTAACCTTTAGCGAGAACATCGAGCGTTGTCGCTAAAGGTTAAGGGCAGCGGTTAGGCGGCTCCCCGTTTAGCCTCTTTTTGTTCGCTAATGACCTCATTTGCTTTCGACTTAGCTTCCGGCACACCCAATGCCGCAGCGACTCCAGGAGCCGTGCGGATGTGTAGATCGCGTTGTGGGAAGGCAATTTCGATCTTGGCGTCGCGGAATGCCATATCGATTTGAGTATGCAGATCGGTGATGACCTGAATACGGTTTTCGAGATTCGGCAAGTAGGCGCGAAGTACCAGATTGAGGGTGCTGTCACCAAATCCTTCAAATGCAGCCGATGGGCCGGGGTCTTTCATGAGGTACTGATTCTTCTCGGCAATCTCAAGCAAGATACGTCGCGCGTCTTCGGTGTTTGTCCCGTAGGCAACACCAACATTGATAACCACGCGATTTACCGTGTCAGACAACGTCCAGTTCAGCAGACGACCGGTGATAAATTCCTTGTTCGGCACGACGTATTCTTTGCGATCCCAGTTCGTGATCGAGGTGGCTCGAATGCGGATTCGAGAGACAACGCCTGTCACATCGTGAATGGTCACGATATCACCGACACGAATTGGTCGCTCGAACAGGATGATGATCCCAGCAACAAAGTTGGCAAACATTTCCTGTAAGCCGAACGCCAAACCGAATGTCAATGCGGTAGCCAACCATTGAATTTGAGACCACTGCAGGCCGAGCGTCGAAAAGGCCCACACGATGCCAAGCATTACGATGCCGTAGCTCGTTAGCGAGGTTATTGCATAACGTACCGAGGGTTCGAGCGGCAATCGTTGTAAGATGGCCATCTCCATCACACCAGGTACGTCGCGCGCGAATACTAAGGTCAGCACTAAGATCAATGCTGCGAAGGCGATCGTTAAGATCGTAATCTTACGGACGTTCTTATTCTCAGTGGCGAATGTATCGGTATCGGCTGTCGTTGACTTGGCGTCTTGCGACTCGCCGTCTTTCCCTTCGTCTCCCTTGCTGTCGGTCTTCGGCATGCCAGTCATCGCGGCCGTTGCATCATCTGATCCGCCAGACGCGTCGGCGACTTGTTCGCCCGTTTCAATCGTGTAAGAGTAATCATCCAGCATACTGAGGGCCGGCATGACCTGACTCCAGATAAGCCACATCCCGACAAGCGCGGCTGTGAACATGCCGGTCGTCAGTAATCGTTGAGTCTGGGCACTATGAGCCGAAAGTTCCGTCTTGGCTTGTTCCGCAATGATGGAGTTCGAGAGCGAAGCCGCTGCCGATTCGCCAGATTGGGCCGCGGCCGCTGCAGCACGTTCGCGGGCCTGGGCGATGCTCAGCTTACGACGAGCCAGCATGATCCACCGCATGACCGACGCACGAACCAGCATGAGTGCCAGAATGCAGCAAAGTGTTGCGAATAGTCGCCAGGAGAGAACTTGCGCTGTGTAGTAATATCCCCAGAAGGCAAGCCCTGCCAAAGCCAGCGGCGAAACAACCGCACACCAGTACCAGACGTACTTCAAGCGATCGAACCAACCACCTTGGTTGTAGGCAATGTACTCTTGGAAAACCCCAGTTGGATGCAAGATCCGACCTAGGAATACCGCCATGACAATCATCTGCAAAATGAAGCAGATACGCTCGAAGGCGTCGTGTCCGTGCGTTGGATCGCTCGCGTAGAAGGCAGCCGTGATGAAGGTCAATGGAAGGACCGCCGGCGTGAGCCAGGCCATGCTGCGGCCGAGAAGTCGGAGCGATGATTCTGGCCACTTAAAGTGCGACTCGCCGAGTCCCTTGCCACGACAAATGTTGCGAATCAATTCGAGCGGGAACCACATCACCGCGGTCCAGAACAAACCGTTGCCCACCGCGTTCGAGAAGCTGTTCTCGCTGCCGGACTCCATCAGTCGCCAAGCGATAAACGCCATGAACGCTGGATTGATAGCCGATAATAGCAGCGAATACAAAATTGCCCGGACGGTCGGCAGGAAGCCAAAGAACCCCGGCTTCTGAGCCAGTTCGCCCAGTTCGCGGAGATCATTCTTTAAGCGTCCTCGTTTGATGACAAAGCCAAGGAACGTCGACACGATCACTACGTACAGTAGCATGTTCCGTTTCAAGTCGGACCACAGCGATTGCCCCACACCGATCCAGGCTGCCGGCGACAACGCTTCTCGGTCGGAGTCATCGAGTTGAAGTTCGGTGGCCAGAACATTACCGCTACGAATCCACAACACGCGTTCGTCGATGAAGGCTTGGTACTTTGCAATCAGGCTGTTCGTCTCGTCTTCGGTGACGTTCAGCTCGATCATCTTATCGATGTACTTCTGGTTGTTGTTATTGAGATCGCTGAGCAGGCTCTGCTGTTTTTCGAATAGGTCGCGAGCGGCGGCTTCCAGTTGGTTGCGTTTGGCGACATCTTCCTCACTCGATTCATCCATCACTTGTTGGACAAGTGTTTCAATGTTGCCGAGTTCTTTACGGTCGTCGTCGTACTCGAACTGCTTGAACTGCGCCTCGTCGATTCGTGTTTGGCTTGCGGTCGCTTCGGCACGCCATGGTGCTTTCTCAAGTAGCTCGGTACGTTGCTTTCGCAGCAGCACGCCGATTGCATTGGTTAGACCTAACTGCTCTACCTTTTTCTTGGTCTTGTTGAACTGATCTCGGAGGGTAACCAATTCGTCGCGCGCTTCGTTGTAAGCTTTCTCGGCGTCGGCGAGGCTTTTGGTTACCTCTTGGTTCGTTTCCGCAAGTTCTTGGTTGCGTTCCGCGTAGGTACGCAGCACCGGTTGAACCATGATCAGTTGCTGGCGAGCTTGGCGAACCGCTTCGTCCGCAGCCTGGGCACGCTTGATCTTGATTTGATCGGCCATTGCCTTGGAGGTTTGGTCAGCGAAGGCGAGTTTCTGGGCCGCAAGGTCTCGCTCGACACGTACTAAGTCGACCGCGTCTTCCGCGTCGTACTTCAGAAGTTCTGCTTCCATCGCACGATATTGTTCAAAGAGAGCAATACGGCGGGCCAGAAGGTCGGTCTTGATTGCCTTGGCAACTAGCGGAACTTCGTCCGGTGACAGTGCTTCCAGTTTTTGGCGGAGTTCGCCCGCTTTGTTGGGCAACTCGATCATTTGTTGTCGGATGGTCTTCCGCTGATCCGAGCGACGCTTGGGTTCGTTCTCCGCGGTTATCTTATCTTTTCGAAGCACCGTACTGTCGAGTTCCAGTTTGGCCATTCGCTGTTCAAGTTCCGCCAAGGGGACTTCCGCAAATGTCTCAGGCTTCAATTTTTGAAGCTCGGCCAACTGCTGCTTCTTGGCATCCAGCGTTTGTTGAAGCAGTTCCGGCTTGGCATCGTTGCTGAAGGCGGAGACCTTGGCAGCGAGGTCTTGAGCTTCCTTCAGCTTCGCCGCAGCATTGCGATACAACTCGGCGATTCGCTTTTTGTTGTCCTCGCTCAGATCAGTTGCTTCTTCTGCTTCCTTACGCTGCAATTCGATCTTTTCAAGTGTAAGCTCTTCTTCGGGAGAACCGATCCCTGGTGGTGCCTGTCCGGCCGGCTGAGGTGTTGGTGCAGGAGCCTGGGTGGTGAATGTGCTGTTCTGCGGCACCGAATTCGGCCCGAAGCTTGGTTGGTAAGGGGCTTGTTGGGCCGCCGCGTTTTGCTGCGGGATATTTTGTGGATTAGTGAACTGCGATGGTTGCTGCTGCTGAGGTTGCTGTTGATACTGCGGCTGACTCATCGGTTGCGAATACTGCGAAGGCTGTTGCGCCATACGCTGTTGTTCCGGGCCGGGATTGTATTGAATTGGCACGGGACCGCGGTACGGCTGAACAGGCGCATCGCCACCATCCAATGTGATGGGGATGGGGCCTGAGTTCTGCTGTGCCCAAGTGGGGCATGCAATCGCCAGCAGACCAACCAAACCTAAGAAAGCGCCCATCGACAAGCGCGTCATTCGCATCATAATTTCTTCCCGTTCGCCCGACGACCATCGTCCAAAGAACGGTGGTCATAACGTCGCAATTATCCGTAATTCTCGTTGCGTCAGCTTCGCGCGGCGGAAGCCAAACTACAACGGGCGCGATACGATAGAGGTTGCCTACCGACCGGTCAATCGAGATCAGACCGGATTCGAGAGAAGAATGGACCCAGCCGTGCTAGCGGCTCCTAGCACGGCCAAAAAACGCCCTAGGGTGGCTTATCGGCCCCCTTTGAGCCGGTGCGCCGCGCGACGGATTGCTTCGTGGGTCAACGAATCACCAGCGACAACGGGAACCAATTTTGGATCGTCCACGGCCACAAGAAAGAAGCAGTATAGCATCTCGTCAGTCGTCTGCTCGCCGAACGTCACTCGCTCTGGAGGATAGCTCGGGTTTGATGGATTATTCGTCGAGTTGTCGTAACGCGCGACAACATTTAGTACCGTGCCAGCAGGGAGCGTAAACGGCTCAGAGTACATGTACTCGTCCTGCCAGTTGAAGTCCCACTGGGGAACATGGATGAGTTGCTTGGTGCTACCATCTGGCAGCTTTGCTGTCACCGTCATTTCTTGACCCAGCAAGTGCATGTGAGGAATGCAACTTAGCATGGTCAGTTCGGTTGGCAACTTGTAGGAAGCCTTCGCTTCGTAGTTTGCTTCATCCGGCGGAATGTCCAAATCGAATGAAGAGGTCCAAACTGCGAAGGCTTCGTTCTTTGGTTTGTCAACAAAGTAGATGCCGACTTTCGAACGATCCTTCGTTGCTTTGCCGCTTGGATGATAGTGAATCTGCATCACCAGATCGGACGACTTCCCCATCTTACGTCCTAAGCCATCCGGAAGTGGACGAGGCGTCTTGCCAGGCGACCAGCCACCGATCGAGCCCGACGGAATAAAGCCAGGTCCGCCAAAGGTGGAGTAACCTGGCTCCGGTGTTGCGGCATCTTTCTGGCGAGCCTTGCCACTGCTATCCAGGTAGAGCAGCGAGTGATGAACGACGCTGGCATCGCCCGGTTTGAATTCGACGGTCGCTACCAGCTTGTCCTCAGGGATGTCGTACGGGATCACGAAGTTCTGGAAGATATCGGCTCCGCCAGCTGGGACTTCGAAGTCCGCTTCCATTTCCAGAATCAAATCAGGCGTTCCCAAGTGCCAGTCGGCAGCAAAGGTCGGCTGGGGAGGTAAATCCTCGGGGGCTCCTTCAGCTCGGTCGGTTTTCGCCCAGGCCTTAAGCGTTGCAATTTCGTGATCCGTTAATGTTCGTTGCCCTTCGAATTCGCCATGCGTTTGGGCAGCTTTCCATGGGGGCATCAGTTTCAAGTCGACAACTCGAGCGATCTGACGAGCACGCTTGGCCGCATCCATGTAGCTGGTAAGTGGGAAGGGACCGACTTCGCCTTCGCGATGACATACGACGCAATTGGCGTTCAAGATCGGCGCGATGTCCTTATTGAATGTCAATTGCGCTTCGGTTGGGCTGGGCGTTGGAGGTAATTCGTAATAGCAGCCGATCGGTTCCTGATAAGGAACGGCAATTTCCAACCCAGAAACCAACGATATGACCGCAAGTTCTAATGTCTTCTCGGTTGGCTCTGGCTTGCTTCGACCTAGCTGTAAGAAGCGGTCATCAATTCGGCCGCGATAGGCAACGTTCCCTTCATGATCCAAGACGTAGACCTCGGGAATGTTTGTTGGTTGCAGTGCTTTGCCCACGCTAGCGTCACGATCGAGCAGAATGGGAAAGGCGATCTCGTATTCTTGCGCATACTCAGCAACTTGCTGTGGGGTTTGCGTAATGTCTGCCCAAACACCCAATAGTTGAACGGCTTCCTTGTTCTTCCCCCACTTGGCATAGAGGTCGTTAAGTACCGGGAAATAGCTTTTCGAGACGGGGCACTCGCCGGTCATGAAAACCAAAACGCGAACCGCTTTCCGCGAATGCGGGGCGAGTTCGTGTACCGATCCGGTGTGATCTTGACGCGTCAAATTGGCCTGAAAGGCACTAACTTGCGTTGGCGCCGGTTCCTCAGCGAGGGAAGCTGGAACGCCAATCAGTAATGCCAGACCAACGGAAAGCAGCGGAACGAAAGACTTCACGAGGGGGGACTCCATGTCGAGATCGCAAGGTATCAAATGAGTTTGGCACGCAATCCTTCCAGACGTCAACGGCCAAATACGTCGAAACCTGCCGGTCGAAGTAGGTTTCTAGGTCCTCGAGAAAAATACTAGCTTGCTAACGAGATAGTTTCGCTGCGATCGATATATTTGCTCTTCATCGGACGAACCGATAGAAATCGCCCCTCGAGCACCCGTTAGTGGTGCACTAATCGACCAGCGTGGGATCAATTTTCAGCTTGTCGCCCACCTTTTCTTGCCACATCTGAAAGGTGGCGAAAAGTTCCTTCTTCCTAGAGGCATATTTCGGATCGTCGGCCAGGTTTTTCATCTCGTGCGGATCCTCCGTCAAGTTAAACAATTTGATTGTGTTTGCTTTCGGATAGATCATCAGCTTGAAGCCATCTTCGGTAATGCTTCGCTGCAAGTTGAGATATGCGTTGTAGATCGCGTCGTAAGATGTTTCCTTTTCGCCAAGTGCCACCGGCAGCAGACTTTCGAACTCGACGTGGTCTGGCTTACTGATTCCGGCCAGTTCCAAAGTCGTCGGCATGATGTCCTGCAAGTAAACGGCCGCCTCGTTCTCGCCGGGTTTGATTTGAGGTCCTGAGATTAACAGCGGTACGCGAATGCTGTGATCGTACGAGTTTTGCTTGCCCATCAAGCCATGGTGGCCGCATGCCAGACCGTGATCGGCGGTGAAGAAGACATACGTGTTGTCCGCTTTCCCTGTTTGCTCGAGCGCCTCCAAGATGCGACCGATTTGTTGATCCATGTGGGTGATGATCGCGAAGTACTCCTGGCGATTCACCTGCACCGCGTACTTAGTGCGAGGAAATGGGGCCAAGTGTTCATCGCGTAGTGTGGGAGCACAACCGATCTCTTTATTCTCGGGATAGACTGGCAGAAAATCCTCGGGGACCTCAACTTCTTCCGCAGGATACATGTCGACAAATTCTTTGGGCGATTGTCGGGGATCGTGCGGCGCGTTGAATGCGATATACATGAAGAACGGTTTGTCATCCTTGGCAGCGGTTTCGAGGAAGCTGACCGCTTCGTCTCCAACAACTTCGCTCCAATGTTTGCCACCTTCCCAGAAACCTCCAAACTTCTTGTCCCATGGTTGCCATGTCTTATCGTCCTTGCTTTTCGGACGATCGTAACCTTCTGGCGTTTGTTGTGGCATGCCTCCCCGAACATGACCGGTGACATCAAAGGCCTTTTGGGCGTTGGCTTTAATATGCCACTTGCCGGTCATGTAGGTTTGGTAGCCGGCCTTTTTCAAGTGTTCGGACCAGAGGCGACCTTCCTGGCGTTCCTTTTCGGTGGTGTTGTAGACATCGTTGGCATGCCACACGAATCGCCCCGTGTTCAGCATGGTGCGGCTGGCGACGCAAACCGCTCCACTCCACGAACCTTGATTGTAGGCTCGATTGAACGAAAGAGACTGCTTTGCCAACTGATCGATATGGGGCGTCTTGACCTGAGTCATCCCGCGATAGCCGGTCGTTTCGTAGCTTTGATCGTCCGCGAAGATGAAGAGAATGTTCGGTTGTTTGCTATCGGCCGCTTCCGCGAAGGTAACCAAAGCGGCAACGACAAGGGGAACGAGCGAGAAGATGCGGATCACGGCAAATCTCCCAGGGGGGATGGAAGGATGAGGTAGAGTAGCAGTGCCTACCAGCATACCTGACCCACGAGGCTCGTTCCACGCGCAAACAAAAGCACGTCCCGTGCGATCTGGACGTGCTTCTGCTGGAGGGAGAGCTGCTACCTCAAAAAAGTCTTGGGGGAGGATCTCAGGTAGCCTCACCTCCGCTGGCTAGACGATCATCCAGGCTCCATTTGCCCGATCCATTGGCAATGAGGAACAGCATGGTGCCCATCATCGAGAGATTCTTCATGAACTGTATCGTTTGCATCTGGGCTGCCTCGCCTTCAAACGTCCAAAAGTCGTGGAAGAAGTAAGTCGCTAAGACCAAAAACGTTAGCAGCAGACCAGCACCGATACGGGCTTTAAACCCCAAGACAATCGACAAGCTGCCGGCGATTAGAAATAGAATCGCACCCGTCAGCATGAACTGTGGAGCCGGCACACCTTCGGAAGCCATGTATTGGGACACCCCTTCAAACTGCGGGATTTTGTTTGCTACCGCACTCAGCAGGAAGATCGTGACGATAAACACACGACCGATGACGGTCAAAATGCCTTGGACAACTGGATTCATGGTGGATCTCTTCTGACATACGTTAAGGATGATTGTTTACGACAAATCGAACAGCATGATCTCAGCAGCTTCGCTCGCTTCGATCTTCAGCAGTCGTTCCTCGCTGACTGCCGCGCCGTCACTTGTTGCCAGTGGGGTTCCATTGAGGAGAACGCTTCCTCGCAACACTTGCAGCCATGCATGACGTGACTCGGCGATTGACTGCTCGATACTGGCTCCTTTGTCGAGCTTGCTGAGGTAGATCTTGGCGTCTTGATGGATTGCCAACGAACCTTCCTCGGCATCCGGTGAAGCGACCACCCTCAACCGGTTGTGCAACTGGTCGTCGGGAAATCGCTTCTGTTCGTAACTAGGCGTGTGACCCTTTTGATCAGGAAATAGCCAGATTTGGTACAGGTGGACTGGTTCAGTGCTCGATGGGTTGAATTCGCTGTGGGTGATACCGGTGCCGGCTGTCATCCGTTGGAATTCGCCTGGGCGAAGGACCTCGCCATTTCCCATCGAGTCTTTATGTTCCAATGCTCCTTCCAGCACATAGGTGACAATCTCCATGTCGTTGTGCGGATGCGTACCAAAACCTTGCCCGGGGGCGACACGATCTTCGTTCATGACCCGTAGTGCCCGAAAGTGAACATGATTTCGGTCTTGGTACGTTGAGAACGAGAACGTGTGGTATGTGTCGAGCCAACCATGGTTCGCGTGCCCACGGTCGGCAGATTTGCGGACTTGGATCATGACGTTGACTCCTTATTGAGCGAGGAAACCACCATCTACCGGTAGCGAAATGCCGGTAGTAAACGAAGCTGCGTCCGAGGCCAGGTAAAGCACGGCCGCAGCTATTTCATCTGCCGTGGCTAGCCGATTCATTGGATGTAATGAGGCGAGTTGGGCCCGATTCTCGGCACCTTCCTTGCCGGCGAAACGATCGATCATGTCCGTCGCCGTCGCGGCAGGAGCCACGGCGTTGATGCGAATGTTCTGCTGGGCATATTCCAAGGCGGCTGTCTTCGTCGCTCCCTCCACGGCATGCTTCGAGGCGTTGTAAATGCTGGCTCCCGGCATGGCGATGTGCCCGAGGATGCTGGACGTGTTAATGATCACTCCGCCCCCGTGCTCCAGCATTTGCTGGATCTCGTATTTCATGCTTAGGAACACCCCGAGGACATTAATATCGAACACGTGGCGATAGGCATCGGTGGTGAATTCGGCAACCGGTCCAGTGTGTTCTACGCCCGCGTTATTGAACGCGATGTCAACGCGACCATATTGCTTGACCGTTTCGGCGATCAGGTTTCTCACGTCTACTTCGTTCGCCACATCGGTCTTCACGAACGTCGCGGTGCCGCCCCTCTCAGAAATTTCCTGAACGACTCGATGACCATGTTCGTCTCTTCGCCCGGCGATAACGACCTTTGCCCCATGCGTGGCGAACTGCAGCGCGGTGGCTTTGCCGATTCCTGAAGTGCCACCGGTGATCAGTACGACCTTGTTTTGAAAGCTCATTCGTTGTTTTTCCTGAGATAGATTCGATAGTGACTATTGATATGTAAACTAAATGCTTAAAAAAACAGATGTCAGGAATCTTCGTCGGTTACACCTTGGCGTGATTTTTCTAACAGATTAATCAATTGCTGTAGTTCTTCTGCGCTCAGGTGACCAATCAGGTGCTTGTGCATCGTCATCAACGGTTGATCGATCTTGCTCAGAACTTCCAAAGCTTTATCGGTGATCTCCACGTAAACGACACGGCGATCCTTCTCGCACCGCACGCGGCTGACCAACTCTTGTTTCTCCAATCGATCGATCAGGCCTGTGATCGCAGGCACAACCTGAATCAAGCGACTGGCAATTTCCAACGAAGGCAACGGCTTTCCCTCACCCCGTAAGATCCGCAAGACGTTGTACTGCGAACCGGTCAGGCTGTACTCACGAAGCAAGCGACCTAATCGATTGTGAAACAGATCGCTTGTCCGCAATATGTTGAGGATTGCTTCCTGTTCTTTCGACTCGAACGGATCCCGTTTCTTGAGTTCGTCTTGTAAGCCTGGTGGGGTCATTTAGGTCTCCATCTCCTTTTACTTTACATGTAAACAATGTGCGAGGCAATACGATTTCATTCACATGGCGAATATTATCTCAGAAAGCACCTCTGTGGGGGTATCCCAAAAAATCTGGTTTTCCATTAATTGTATGATCGAGGGGGTAATGTGTTAAACTATGAAGCTTGATAGAGATCCTTTTCGGATTTCCTTATTCCTACCTTCACCTCATCTCCCAAACCGAATCCCCTATGAAATGGTTAACCTGCGCCGTCCTGGCGACAATTGCTTACCTGTTCGCCTCTCCGGTCTCCGGTTCCGAGCTTCTGGTTGAGGCAGAAAGTTTCACCGATCATGGTGGCTGGCAACTCGACACCCAGTTTATCTCCGAAATGGGGTCCCCCTATCTGTTGGCTCATGGGCTTGGCAAACCCTGCCAGGACGCCAAGACGAAGGTGAGCTTTCCCGCCCCAGGTAAGTACCGCGTTTTTGTTCGCACGAAGGACTGGGTTGCCCAGTGGGATGCGAAAGGCGCTCCGGGCAAATTTCAGGTGGCGATCGACGGTAAGCCGCTCCAAGAAACCTTCGGAACCGAAAGTGCCGACTGGTTTTGGCATGACGGCGGTGTGGTTGATATCGAAGAAACCGACGTCACACTCAGCTTGAAAGACCAGACGGGTTTCGACGGTCGATGCGACGCTATCTACTTCACCACCGATTTGAACGCCAAGCCGCCGACGAGTGGTTCTCAGCTGGCGAAGTGGCGGAAGCAGCAACTGGGTATTGTTGAAGACATTAAAACCGAAGGTCCGTATGACTTAGTTGTGATCGGCGGTGGCTATTCCGGAATGGGAGCGGCGATCAGCGCGGCTCGTATGGGCTGCAAAGTGGCTCTTATTCAAGATCGCCCGGTTCTCGGTGGAAACGGAAGCAGTGAAGTGCGTGTCTGGGCGATGGGCTTAATCCGTCGCGGTAAGTACCCACGCATCGGTGAGATCATCGAAGAGTTCGCCGATCGTGCGAAGAAGTCGCCAGGTACCTACGAAGAATTCGGCGATGAGCAAAAAGAGGCAATCGTTCGAGCGGAACCCAACATCGACCTATTCCTGAATCATCACGCCAATCAACTAGAAATGAAAAATGGCGAGATCGCCTCAGTCACGGCTTTCGATACCCGCACCAGTCAAGTGCGAAAGTTTGAAGGAACGTTCTTCTGCGATGCGACTGGACATGGTTCGATCGGAGCACTCGCCGGAGCCCTTTACGATCAGACCGACAAGGGACGGATGGGAATGAGCAACATGTGGCGGTGGGACGAAGCCGACCACGAAACAACCTTCCCAGAAACGCCATGGGCGCTTGATCTGACGATGAAGGACTTCCCTTATCCGCGCGATCATCACGGGCAATGGTTTTGGGAAAGTGGGTTTGATAAGGATCCCCTGCATGGAGCGGAAGCCATTCGCGATTGGAACTTACGTGCGGTGTATGGTGCGTTTAACGCCATGAAGAATCGTGAGGGCGCGTCGAAACATAAGAACGCAGAACTGACCTGGCTGGCTTATATCGGCGGTCCCCGCGAGTCGCGACGCTTAATTGGTGACGTGGTGCTGACTCAGGATGACATCGTCGACAAACGAGAATTTTCTGACGGTTGCGTTCCGAGCACCTGGTCGATCGACCTCCACTATCCCAAAAAGGAATTCGCCGACAAGTTCCCCGAGAACCCATTCATTTCGATCGCGGTTCACGATCAACGTGTCGACCGAGCCTACGGTTATCCCGTTCCTTACCGCTGTTTTTACTCGAAGAACATTCCGAATCTCTTCATGGCTGGCCGCTGCATTAGCGTGACCCACGAAGCACTTGGTACCGTTCGCGTGATGAAGACCTGCGGCATGATGGGGGAAGTTGTGGGGAAGGCTGTTTCGGTTTGCAAGATCCATGACTGCTCGCCGCGTGAGGTTTACGAAGATCACTGGAGCGAAATGGACGAGCTGCTTAAACTGCCTGGCCAAGCTCGCCGCGAAACGGTCACGGCGAAAATCGAAATGCCCGATGTCTTGCTGCCGGCTTCCAGTTACGGTCCTCCAACCGGGCTCAATCCAGCGAAGATGGCAGGCATCGTTGTGGATGATCGCCAAGCCGAAAAGAGTGGCAACTGGACCGAAGGAACCGGGCTCAAGGGCTACGTTGGTCACGGCTATCTTTATGCTGGCCAAAAGGGAGCCAAGGTTCGCTTCCCAGTGAAAATCGAGAAAGCTGGCGATTATGAAGTTCGTCTGGCTTACCTTCCGCACGAGAATCGAAGCCCAAGCGTAAGCGTGTCGGTCTCCGGCAAGCAGGCCAAAGGGATGAAGCGTATCAACATGCAAGAGCAGCCGCCCATCGACGGCGGTTTCATCTCACTGGGGACGTTCTCGTTCACGGCCGGCGAAACCGCTTATGTCGAAGTGGAAGGTAGTGGAAACGGCAATGTACATGCAGATGCCGTTCAACTCATTCCTGTCGAGGCCAAATAGCCCGCCCGTATGACGGACGAACTTCCGCAGATTTCCGCCACGTCAAATCCGCGGCGACTCAATAGCCGGCATTTCTTGCTGCACGGTTATCGTTTCGCCGTGATTGTGGCGGTCGCGCTGCTCGTACGTTGGCATGTCGCAGCGGATAATCCCATCCAGCAAGGACCTGTCGAAGTCTCGCTCTCACAGGTTCAATCTCTTCTGCCGGAGGCGGCATCGGTGACAACTGCCGCCGACCGGAATGGAGTCTACATCGAAGACTCTGACGGAAAACGCGTCGGATGGGCTATCACCACATTGCCTGGCGCGCGGAATGTAATCGGTTTCTCTGGTCCGACGAACACATTGGTGGTCGTCGATCGTCATAACGCAATCTGTGGAATCGAAATCCTTTCAAGCAAGGATACTCCAGAACATGTTGCCGCGGTGCGCGAATCAGAGTCGTTTGTCCATCAGTTCGCTGGCAAGACTCCCGATGATCTCGCTAGCGAGGTTAAGCTTGATGCTGTTTCGGGAGCAACGCTGACGAGTCTGGCAATCATCGAATCGGTAACCAAATCGCTAGGAAGCGATCCTCCAAACTATCGCTTTCCGAAAGAGATCACTTTGATGGAGGTAGCCGAGATTCTTCCGGACGCAAAAAAACTCGAAGCTCGGAAGTCACCACGTGGCTGGTGGGATGTCATCGATGCGGCTGGAAAAACGATTGGTACTGCTTGGCGAACGAGCCCTGCCGCGGACAATCATGTCGGGTATCAAGGCCCAACTGATGTACTGGTCGTTATGGATGTTGACGGCAAGTTGAAGGCAGTCGCTTTGCGATCGAGCTACGACAACGAACCTTATGTGCGCTATGTTCGCGAAGACTGGTCCTTCCCTGAATATCTTGCCGGTTATGACCTGTCGCAATTAGCCGAGCTCGATATCGAACAGGCGCAGATCGAAGGGGTATCTGGCGCCACGATGACCAGCCAAGCTGCAACCCAAGCAGTTGGCATCGCGGCAGCTGAGGTCCAACGCACGATGGAAATAGCTGACGTCGCAAAGCCGACAACCAGTCCTATTATTTTCAGTTGGCGCGACGGAGCGACGCTGGTTGTGATCGGTTTGGCATTGGTAATTGCATTCTCGAACCTGCGTGGGAAGAAGTGGGTTCAGTACGGCTTCGGGGCGATCGTAATAGGTTACCTGGGGTTCTTCGCCGGCGATATTCTTTCGATGGCGTTGCTGGTCGGTTGGGCAGGTCACCCTATCGCGTGGGGGAAATGTATTGGCTTGGTGGCGGTCGGATTCGCCGCTTTTGCCGTTCCGCTGTTCAGCAAGAAACAGGTTTACTGCAATCACCTTTGCCCCCATGGGGCGGCGCAGATGATGATTCTGCGCTTGACCAAGAAGTGGCACTGGACGATTCCCAAGAAATTGCGACCCGTGTTGTCGGCGATTCCGGCGCTCCTTCTGGCGGTCGTGATTTTCATAGCCTTCTCTATCATTGATGGCAATTTAGCTGCTTTAGAGCCATTTGACGCCTACGTCCCCTCGATTGCCGGGTGGGCTTCGCTCTCGATTGCGATCGGTGGCCTGATTTTTTCGGCATTCGTCCCGATGGGGTTTTGTCGTTTTGGTTGCCCGACTGGTGCCGTGATCTCGCATGTTCGCTGGAATGCCTCGAGCGATCGCTGGTCGATTCGTGATAGTGCGGCGACACTACTGCTTGGTTTGGCGGTGATTTGCTTCTGGTGGTAGTCGGACGTCGAAGTTCTGGAGAATCGTCCTTATAATGAAAAGGATCGAACGATTCTTTTCTTTCCCCGCAACTCCGCGAGACGAGAACGGCTGCCTTATGACCGAAAAGAAGATGGGACCCTATCGGCTGGAAGCAACCATTGGCAGTGGCGGTATGGGAACGGTCTATCGTGGCATCGACGAACGTACCGGCGATAAAGCGGCGATTAAAGTCCTGCCCAGCGGTATGTCGCACAACGAAGGGCTGCGGGAACGATTTCAGCGAGAAATTGAAACGTTGCTTCAGTTGCGTCACCCGAACATCGTCCGCTTGTATGGTTTTGGCGAGGAAGAGGGGGAACTTTTCTATGCGATGGAATTGGTCGACGGAAAAAGCTTGGCCGAAGTAATCGTGAAGAAGCCAATCAAGAATTGGCGAACGGCCGTTAAGTACAGCTTGGAAATCGCTTACGGTCTGCGGCAAGCGCACGATATGGGAATCGTGCACCGAGATATTAAGCCGGCCAATATCCTGGTCACTAAGAGCAACAAGATAAAGATCCTCGACTTTGGCATCGCCCGATTGTTCGGGGCCACCGGTGTCACCATGGCAGGCGGCATCGTCGGCACGGCCGACTACATGGCGCCCGAGCAAGCGTTCGGTGAAGGGGTGACTCCGAAGGCCGATCTCTACAGCTTGGGCGCCGTACTTTATGCCATGTTAGCGCGGCAACCTCCTTTCCGTGGCAGCACCGTAACCGAAATCCTCGATAAGCTTCGTTATTCCGATCCAATCCCAATCGATCGTCTTGTCGAGACGATTCCCAACGATCTGGCTCAATTAGTCACGCAGCTTCTGGAAAAGAATCCTGACCAGCGTGTCCCAACAGCTCGTGTCTTGTGTCGTCGTTTGGAGGCATTGCTCGAGACACCTGAGGACACCGACTTCGAGATGAACATGGCCGATTATTCGACGCGTGTTCCCTCGTCACCAGCCGATGAGTATCAGCTCAAGTCCAATGAGGACGACGCTCCGACACTCGATCCTGAGGTTCGTCAGATGGCCGAGGCCCCAACGATGAATCTCACCGGGGACGGAAAATCGGGGGCCAGCGCACCTGGCAGCGTGCGAGGAAAAACTGAGGCTCCAGCGACCATCGTCACCAACCGACCAGATGACAAAGACTCACCCAAGACCCGCTTTACCACGGTTGCCGAGCAGCGAAAGAAAACTACTGAAGAAGAACAACGCCGCGAGAAGAGCAGCGCATGGATTAACTACCTTCAGATTGGCGGACTGCTTTTAGCATTGGGGGTTGTTGTCGCGGTAATGATGATCGCGCCCCGTAAGCCCGATGCGGACATGCTGTATCACACGATTGAAACCAGCGTGAAGGATGGCAATCTCGGAGCGGTTGACGCGCAGATGGACGACTTCCTCGATCGCTTTCCGGATGATTCGCGCTCGTCGTACGTGGCGGAACTAAAAGAGGAATTGAATCTGCGGCGACGCGAGAGACAGTATCAAATGACCGCGATGCTAGGCAATTCGCAGCAAAAGCTATTGCCGGCGGAGCAGCTTTACCTGGAAGCGTTGAAGACATACGACACCGATCCGTATGCTACGCGGCGACGATTGCAGGGAATTTTGATGACGTATGGACCAGCTGATGGACAGACAGGAGACTTAGGCCGATGCTTGACCTTGGCTGAGCGACGCTTAAAGCAACTCAATGGTGTGTTAGTAGCGCAAACCAATCAGCAAGCGGCTTCGATTCGCGAACGACTCGATCAGGCCAAACGCCTTGCACCTGACGACCCAGAGAGAGCCCGCCAAATCTATCGCGGCGTGTTGCTGCTGCTCGAAGATCGTACTTGGGGCAGCAATTTGGCTGCGGAAGCGGAAAGCGGCCTCGAGTCACTGCGTCGATAACATCGTCGACACCGCGCCCGCGCATTTGGCGTATCGCCTTCGCGGATCTAGAATAGAAAAACAGAACTGCTCCCATCCGTTGAGCAGTTCGTCCTACCTAATGCCTGCCTACTTTACCCGCCCTCGCCATGAATCTGCATCTCCTCGCGCGCGTCGCGATACTGCTCGCTGTATCGAATCCTTCACTGTTTGCCGCCGAATGGTATGTTTCCCCTCGCGGTAATGATCGAGCACCAGGAACGGCAGATGCTCCCTTCGCTTCGCTCTCTCAAGCTCGGAATGCTATTCGTGCATCAGACAAGAATCAAGCTCATACGGTGTGGGTCGCTGACGGCAATTACGTGCTTGAGGAAACATTTATACTGACAAGCGACGATAGTGGTTCTGAGAAGTACCCGATTGTTTATCGCGCGATGGACGGGGCGACGCCAGTCTTCTCAGGAGGGACGATTCTCCCAGCATGGAAACAAGAAGGCGATCGCTGGACCACGACACTACCGGAGCCATTACAGTCGCCAATGCCGGAGCAGTTGTTCGTCGGTGATGCCACCGCAACGCTCGCCCGGGAACCTGACGATGGACTTTTCACCATGGCTGCCGTCAAGGAAGACGCCCAGGCCGATGGTTCGGCGAAGCAAACAATCGAGCTGAAGTCGACCGATTTCTTTGCCACCTTAGGATTGCTTGGGGCGAACGAGCTTGCTCGCGTTCAATTGTTAGCATTCCATAAGTGGGACAACACGCGTCGCCATTTGGATGAGATTGTCTTCGAGGAACATGCCGTCGTCACCCATGGTCGGAAGATGAAATCATGGAATCCAATGGATGGCAAATCACAGTATCGTGTGGAGAACTTCGCCGCCGCACTCGATTCGCCTGGAGAGTGGTTTGCCGATACCAAGGGGAAGTTGAGTTATATCCCCAATCCGGGCGAACAGATCTCTCAGCAAAGGGCCGTCGTCCCGCGGCTCGAAAAGTTGGTGGTACTTAAGGGAACGGCGAGCAAACCGCTTCACCATGTTGAGCTACGTGGCCTTCACTTTCGGCATAGTCGCTGGACGACACCGCGGCAAGGCGTCGAGCCAAGTCAGGCTGCTTCGCCGATCGAAGCGGCCATGCAAATCGACTTCGCCCGTCATGTGACCGTCCGAGATTGTGAAGTCGGGCACGTCGGAATATATGGCGTGTGGTTTCGACAAGGGTGTCAGCATTGCCGGTTGGAGCGAACTTGGGTCCACGATACGGGAGCTGGCGGTGTCCGCATTGGCGAGACGTCGATTCGTCGCGACGAAAACCAGCGAACCCATCACATTGCCGTCGACAACAATATCTTGACTCACGGAGGTAGCATTTTTCCATGTGCGGTCGGAGCATGGATCGGACAAAGTGGCGACAACACGCTCAGCCACAACGAAATCGCCGATTACTTCTACACCGGAATTTCGGTTGGTTGGCGATGGGGCTATGACGAAAGTTTGGCCAAGCGAAATACGATTTCTAAGAACCATGTCCATCATCTCGGATATGGCGTGCTGAGCGATATGGGTGGGATTTATACGCTGGGGCCATCCGAGGGGACCGTCGTCCGGGGAAACATCTTCCACGATATTCATGCCTACAGCTATGGTGGCTGGGGGCTTTACACCGACGAAGGAAGTAGCGACATCTTGTTCGAGAACAACTTGGTCTATCGCACCAAGACGGGTGGATTTCATCAGCACTACGGTAAGGACAATATCGTTCGCAATAATATCTTGGCCTTCGGCTTGCTGTACCAATTACAGGCGACGCGTGTGGAATCGCATCGATCGTTCGTGCTCGAAAACAATATCATCTACTACGACCAGGGCGAACTCTTACATGGAAATTGGGAACGGGTAAAGTTTGATAGCTCCCGCAATTGTTACTTCAATGCATCTGGTCAGGAGGTCACGTTCAAAGGAAAGAGTCTCTCAGAGTGGCAAGCCGCCGGACATGAGCAAGGTTCGATGGTAGCCGATCCGAAGTTTACCGATCCTGAGCAGTTCGATTTTACGCTGACCAAAGATTCGCCGGCGATCAAACTTGGCTTTCAGCCGTTCGAGATAGATGATGTTGGCGTCTACGGTGATGCGGCTTGGGTTAGCAAGGCGAAGAATGCCAAGTATCGGCCAGTTCGGTCCGAGTGACGAAGAAGGGGCTTTGCGCATGGATCAAGGTGGCCTTACTTCCGCGAAGTAATCCACCTTGATAATTCAGGTTGATTGGCCTCATACCGCCGCAAACAGTTCTACCTTTGGGAAGTCAACTTCTGTACCGGCGACGTGGTTGAAGTAGTTGGTGAAGGTGTTGAGAGCTACGAGCCCGACTACTTCCGTGATCTCTTCATCGCTGAGACCAGCGTTTTGAGCGTCTGCGAAATCTTGGTCGCTGATCAGACCTTTTGTATCCGCAATCGCCACGGCCAAGTCAATTACCGCTTGCACCTTCGTATCGGAGGCAATGCCTTGGCGAATTCGGACCGTTTCGTCTTCCGTGAATCCGACCATCTTGCCAACGGTGGTGTGTGCCGAAACGCAGTATTGGCAATGATTCTTCTCGCCAATTACGAGCGAAACCGCTTCGCGAGCTTGAGCTGAGAGCTTCGATTTGCCCATCGCTCCCGAGAAGCTGAGGTACGATTCCAAGACTGCTGGCGAGTTGGCCATCGTGGCAATGATGTTCAAATGCTTGCCAAGTTTCTTCTTGGCGGCATCGACCATTTCGCGGGTGTGGCCAGAAGTGTTTTCGATTGCATGTGGTTGTAAGCGAGGCATGAGTCTCTCCTTGTGTCAGGGATGCCATGAACTGGCGTAACTGACATGTGAGATTCTCGTGCGACGCGAAAGTTACACGCGAATGAGCATCGAATCAGAATTTCTCGTGCGGGCGTAACCTACTTCACATAGACGCCGGCAGTGACGGCATATCGTAGGCCAGCGCAGTACGGAATGCCTGGATCGATATCAATGACTTTACGAGGTGGCCCAAGAATGGCTTCTTCGTATCGGCACTTCCAAACCTGGGTGGCATTGATTCCAGGAAATGCCTGACCATCTTGCAGCTTTGGCCCCTTCTCGAAAACGTCGAGCGCCTTTTCGTAGATGATTTGCTGAATCTCTTTCCAGTCGAGACCTCGAAAATGACACTGGTAGTCAGGCCAGCCCAAGATACCAAGTCCCAAGCTATCGACGAGCATATCACGTGAATCGTCGTCGCGTCGTTCTCCGTAACCGATGACGCGCGAGACGCGAACGTTGAAGGCACCGGGAGCCTTCCAGGGTTTCGCAGCGAATTCTTTCAGCCCTTCGATAAACTTCTTCGGTTCAAGGAACTGCTCGGTAGCTTCCCAGTAAATCGCCTCGCATGGATGTGTCTCGACCACACTGGCAACGACCGCCTGCATCATCTTCAATCGTTCTAGCGGTCGCATGTTCGACGCCGTTTGATCCAGGATTACCAGTTGGTGTTCTGAGTCACCAACCGGACCTTCTGCATCGTCCCAGAGCCACGATTGTTCGAGCGCTGGCAGATACGGGGTCAGATCGCCTGGGTATTCGATCTCTTCATCGCGAATGCTCCACGTTGCCCCGACCGACTTGCCGCCGATGTTGGTAACGTAATCGGGATGGCGGAAGTCGAGGCGATTGGAATCTCGTTTCCCGTCACGCGGCGCGAATCCAGGACTTCGGACGTCCATCTTGTCGAGGATCGCCGCTTTAGAGACTTCCGGCTTCTGCTTGTAAAACAGTCGAACGCGGTAATCACGCGAGTTTTCGTTGTCGTCGAGCACTCGGAATCCTTGCCAGGTTGAAAATCGGTAAGCGGTTGATCTACCCATTCGACGGCTGTCGCCGAGGACGAGCACCCTCTTCAAGAGGGTGCTACCTAGTATAGTTCATCGTCGCCCAGTGTGGTTACTGCTTGATATATTCGATTTGGCCGAGCGGAGTTTCCTTGTTTCCCTCGACTTGGCTCAGTACGAAGACAAACCCATTTTTCGTCGGCGTCGTCGTCATTCGGTAATGCATCTTGCCGAGCGGCGAGTTGCACGTGCCAGTTTCCTTAAGTACTCCGCTCTTCTCGTCGAGTTTTCCTTCCGTTTCCAAGATGGTGGTCGACATGTTGTCGACCCAGACACCGACGAACTTGTCGATCGCGTTGTCAAACCCAAGGATGCCGAAGCCTTCCATCGGTTCGCCGTTGATTCGGCTGTGGAATTCCTGCGTTACGTAGCGTCCACCCAGAATCGATTTGAACTCGGCGGTCCCTTCATCAGCCATGGTCGGCTCTGGTAAGCCAGGGAAGTACCATTTCGACAGCGTCTTGTATTTGCCAACCATGGACTGCAAGTGCTCGTGGGCCTCTCCTGGTGTTGCCATCTTGGTCATCATTTGAGCAAGGGCTGCAGGGTCGATCTCGGGCGTTTTCTCTTCTGTCTGTTGAGCGAACACAATTGTCATGACCGCAGCCAAGAAAAAGAAAGCTGCTGGCAAAGTGAGAGGTCGCATCCGAGTATCTCCTCGTGAAGGTGGTTGGGGTTTGGAAATTTGGATATCGATTTGCCCCGAACCATTCATTATGGCAAAAGAAATCGCAGCTACTGGCCCCAAGATGGAAACGGGAACGTCGGCACGTTTCGTGATACCGATTCGCAGATGTTGATTCATAGTCCAAACCGAAGGCTAAGGTTATTACGATTGGGTCCCTTGCGGATATCATTTGTCCACGTTTCGCTCTGAACCGGCAGTAAAAGTTGCCTGGTTTTCCTGCTCGCTCAGGTGTCGGTGCAGCGTGACTTTTCCGTTGCTTATTTCAACGGCAAGATACTGGCTATTTGAATAGGCCCGTGTTTCTGGATCGACGAAACCATCTCGGTCTTTTTGAACCAAACGCGAAAAGATTGAATTGACGATGCCTATTTTCCGGCATACAAAAACAAATGAAGGGATGCGAACGGATTGCAGGAGTTGCAAATTATCGTAGCGAAGGGGTTATCGCTTTTCTTTTCCTCTTATTGCCTTGGAGGATGCTATGCCCGACCTGCAACGACTCACGGAAGCCGCTGTTCACAAACTACTCTCCGAGCATGCATTGCTGCACGAGTTGTTGGTGGAAGCGGATCGTATCAGTATTGAAGATGACACTGCGGATGCTTTGATCCTCGGTCTGCAAGAGCTTCGCGACATGATGCACGATCAGTTCGCTCGCGAAGAATACGGTGGTTACCTTCAAGAAACCGTCTCGATCGCGCCCCGTTTTTCAACGGAATGCGAACAACTGCGGCATGAACATCGATTGTTGTTGAGCGACATTGATGCGATGCTCGACGATCTGAGCCATAGTCCGGAAGAATCGCTCGGAACGTTTCATGTTCGATTTCGCGACTTCACAACTCGCTATCTGAACCATGAACACCATGAGAACGCCATCGTACAGAAGGCGCTCGACGACGACATCGGCGTGGGCGATTAGGCTTCTTGCCGACGTAATCGCGGAATCAACTAGGTCGATTCACGGACGATTAGTTTGGGCCGGATAACACGCAAGCGATCTGATGCGTTGAGCGTTCCGGCCAACGACTCTTCCACGAGATCTAACGCTTGCTTGGCATAATCGGCGTGACATTGGTCAATCGTCGTCAGGCCTGGCTCAATAACATCGGCGATGTCGAGGTTGTCGTAACCGGTAACCGCCAAGTCGCCCGGCACGGAATAGCCATGTCGCTGTAATCCTTGCATGATGCGGACCGCCCATTCATCGTTCGAGGCAATGATGGCGTCCGCCTCGTTCTTGATGACGAGTTTCTGAATGCAATCGTCAATTGCTTCTCGCGATGGTTTCTGCGTAGCTTCTGGGTTCGTCCAAACCAAGGAATTGGTCGAAGGAAGCTTGTGCCGCTTGACGTTGTCTTTCCATGCATCGCAGCGGATCGACATCAAGTGGTCCGAGGAAGACCACAGCTGAATCGCGATTCGTTTTCGTCCACGCTCGACCAGGTGATCAACTAACTGTTCAATCGCCGACGATGTTTCGACTCGAACGCATGGCTGCGTTTTGATAATGGGTGAAGAGTGTAGGATGATGTTATCGCGTCCGCGGAACACCTTCTTCAGTTTCGGTCGAATATCATGCATCACGTCGAACATGCAGAGGATCGCATCCATGCCATGATCGGTGAAGTCGTCGAGATAAGTCTTGATCTCGTCCGGATCGTGATGCACCTGTCCGACCATTAAGCGGTAGCCACGTTTGCGAGATTCTTCTTCGATCGCTGCCAATCGCGCGGAGAACACGGCCATGTTCACCGTGTCGAGAACGACACCGATGATTTTCGTGGGCATACCTCGCAGCCGCTGGGCGGCACGATTCGGACGATAGTCCATCTCCGCGGCGATCTTCAAGACCTTCTCGCGGGTAGCTTCTGACACGCGAACACAGTCCGCACCAGAGTTGTTAAGAATGTGCCCCACGGCGGCGCGCGAAACACCGGCCTTATTGGCGATATCCAGAAGGCGAACCTTACGTGCTTCCTCGGCCATGCGAATTCTGGGGACTTTCTATTGGCCGAAAGACGTCACGGGCCTCCATGACGTAATTCAGCCTGGTTTTTCAATAGCAGTCCTTCAGAATACGGAATCTAACCTTATGGAATCAAGGCCGCCAAATGCCGATGGCCTTTGTTTTTAGACATTCTCTGGCACGACGTAGGGGGCTCGATACTCACGTCGAAGAAGCTGGTTGGCCTGTTCGCTGCTGACGAATGTCTCGGTTTTTGGGTTAATTGCCAGTGTTTCGCCCATTTGAACGCTGGCCGATGGAAGATCAACACCATTGGCCGAGAGATGTTCGAGCATGCGGCCTGCAGCATCCGTCAGCAGTGGCTGCTGGGCAACTTGTTCCGACAGCGAGTTCAAACCAATTGGCTTGCCAACCCGATGCGATATGTTGCCAAGATGGCATAATGCCGTCGAAAGGTGACCGGTTTTCACACTGCAATTGAGATCGCTTGTCTTGCGTGAGCGGACCGCTTTGGCGAAGTTTTCACGATGAAGTTGGCGACCGCCGTCGGTGCCGGTGTTGCCTGATATCTCGCGAATCGTCTTGCCAGACTTGTCGATCACTTTCCCCGTGTCGAAGCCAACGTAAGTGGCGTCTTCGCCTTCGACGACGATGCCGTAGCTGAGGCCCATGTACTTGCAGGTATCTTTCTTTCCGGTTTCCGTTGGCAGATCGCGGATCTCGAAAGTAATGGGAGCGGTCGCGTATTCATAACGCAAGATATGCGTGTTCGGCGTCTGCCCGTTATCGTCCCAAGCGTATCGACCACCGATGCTGCTGACACTGGTGGGGAATTCTTCGGCCCCGATTGACCAGCGACACAAATCGAGGATATGCGGGCCGTTATTTCCCAACTCGGCATTGCCGTAGTCCCAGAACCAATGCCAGTCGTAGTGATACTTGGCACGTTCCAACTTGGTCGGGGCTGGGCCGCACCACAAATCGTGATTGACCGTTGGAAGCGGTTTGGGCGGCGATGTTGGGCGGCCGATCGAATCGCGACGTGTCAGGTAAAGTCCTTTCACATGCATCACTTTTCCGAGAACGCCATCTTGAACTTCTTTGAAGAATTCTTGCAGGTGTGTGAAGCTTCGGCGCTGGATACCAATCTGAACAATCCGATCATACTTCTTGGCGGCCTTCTCCATTTGGCCTGCTTCCCAGATGTTGTGCGAGCAAGGTTTCTCGGTATAGACATCCTTCCCGGCCTGGCAACCCCACACGGTTCCCAAGCCATGCCAGTGATTCGGTACGGCGAGCACAACGGCATCGACATTGGGATCGTCGTAAACACGTCGCAAATCGTCATACTTCTTTAGCGTGTAGCCGAACTTCTTCTCGAACTCTTCTGCTCGTTTGCCGAGTGCAGCACTGTCGACATCACAAGCACCGACCACCTTTACCCCAGGTACCTTGGGGAAGCCATTCAAGTGCGTGTTGCCAATGCTATTCACGCCGATCACGACAACACGCAACTCGTCGTTGGCACTCGCCGCAAACGAGGGCGAAGTCATCGAAGTCACAGCGGTGGCCGAAGCGGCAGCGAGAAATTGTCGACGGCTAATTGAGATCATGTGAGCTACCTGAAAACGAATATGACTTGGATAATAATGGCGAAACGGAGTTACCGGAGTGGCTTAGTCTTTCATCACACTTTCGAGTGTGACCGACTGGCCATCGGAATCTCGGCTGACATCGGCAGCCGTCATGAAAGCGACGATCTCCAGCGTTTCTTCTGGGCTGACGGGTGGCTTGCCAGTACGGAAGAACTGAACGATCTCGTTCACCAGGATGTCATAGCTTGCCCGGATCTTAACCAGTTCGATGTCTTTCTTGCCGAACACCATCACCCCGTAACCGGCCGCACCATCACGGATTCCGCGGAATGTACCGACGCGTCCATCTTTCCATACGCCGGTGACAATATCGGCACCTTCGGTCTTAGTGCGTTGAACACTCACGCAGCCAGGTCCCATCACCGTGAATAAGGTTTCGACACCGTGAATGCCGTACCAGAACAGATCAGGATGGGTCGGATCAAGCTTGCAGGGACTGTAAGCAACGCAACCGGTGATGTTGCCCGCTTGGTTCTCTTTCTGTAGTTCGATCACTTCGTTGCAGAAACGAAGCGTTGAGGAGGAGAAGCAAGGTGTGCCAGTCGACTTCGAGAGGGCGAACAACTCCTGGGCATCTTTCATGGAGGCCGTGATCGGCTTGTCGACAAAGACCGGTATCCCAGCTTTGAGAACTGGTTTGACCTGTTCGAGATGTACCCTGCCGTCAACGCTGTTCATGATGACGGCATCCACCTTCTTGATCAGGGCGTCGATCGACGGAACGATCTCGATACCCATTTCAGAGATCTGCTTGGTGAAGCCTTCGATTCGATCTGTGCTGGCCGAGATATCTGGGCTTCCGCCGGGATAAGCAGCTACCACTTTGGCATCGGCAAGTTCCGGCCGCGGATTCTCTGCATTAATCGCTTTGGTGAATGCCACTGCGTGCGAGCTATCCAGGCCGATCAATCCAATCAGTAGCGGTTCGGCCGCATGGATCCTTGAGGCGGCCGTGAGGCTCAAAACGAGGAACAGCGCGGTGGTAAGCAGTGTCTGTGTGGTTTTCACGGCGAGACCTTCAAAGGTAGTTCGGTGGTAAGGAAGTAAGATCAATCGCGAAATTGGCAGGCTGACATCTTTGGTGGTCGCATGATACCACGTGACATCAATCGAGTAAAGCATTTCCTGAAAACGATCGCCACGAGAAGCGAACTAATCTACCTCTTCCTGGAGGAGTACCAGGTGTGCTGATCTATCGATAAATGGTTACCTTTGCGGTAGTTCCAGTGACCTAGGGATCAATTACCCCAAAAGGATGACGCTGATAGCAATGCCGTCATGCGATCAACATTATCAGGTCATCTGGATCGGTAAAGTCGCTTGTCATTAACTCGTTTTCCACTCTGGAGATGGGAGTTTCGTTGCGGAACGCCTTCCTGGCACGTCGATGGGCAGAAAATGTGCAGATTGCATCGCTCTTCCTTGTGATTCATAAGCCCAAGTACGTGCCCAATGACCCATCGTCACCGTCCATTCGTTTTTGGTTTGGCTTTCCTGGCTCTCGTAGTTTTCACAAACGCGTCGGTCATGGGGCAAGGCATGTCGGTTACTGGCGTTGGTCCCGTGAATCGAGGTATGGCTGGTGCGGGCACGGCTGCTCCTTTGGATGCGATCGGGGCACTGCACTGGAACCCAGCTTCCATCAGCTATTTGGAGAAGTCGGAAGTCTCCTTCGGGATGGAAGGGCTACTGGCGGATGTTAGCCTGACATCGGATGTCGCCGGCCTGGGCACGAATACCACCAGCGGCGAACCTGGTGTGGCGATCGTGCCATCGGTCGGCTGGGTCGATCACCTGGAAGGCACCAACCTAACCATCGGTATGGGCGTTTACGGTGTGGCTGGCTTTCGCAACAACATGCCTGCCGACGCGAGCAATCCTTTGCTGGCCAGCAGCCCCGTGTTTGCGGATACCGAAATGATGCAGATCACTCCAACGGTCTCGTATCGGATTAACGACAACTGGTCGATTGGTGTCTCCCCGACGATCTCCGCCGCGCGAATGCAGTTTGATCCGCTTGGTCCGTCGGCGGTGATTCCGACGTCAACGCCCGGCTCGGGTAATCGTGTTCACTGGGGTGGTGGCGTCCAAGGGGGAATCTATTACGCGAGCCCTTATTGCTGGCGAGCCGGTTTCACCATCAAAAGCCCACAATGGTTCGAGGAGTTTCGCTTCTTTACGCCATCGGGGGTTGTCGGATTTGATCTCGACTATCCAATGATCCTCTCCGGTGGCTTGGCCTACTACGGCTTTGAACGTTGGGTCTTTGCGGCAGATTTCCGATATTTCGATTTCGCCAACACCCAGGGATTCAAAGCGCTGCACTGGGATAGCGTCTTTTCGATGGCGGTCGGTGCCCAGTACCGTATGAACGAACTCTGGACTTTCCGAGGCGGCTACAACTTCAATGAGAATCCAATCTCGCCGAATGCCGCTTTCGCGAATCTTTCGACTCCATTGATTCAGCAGCACAATATTGCAGCTGGTCTTGGTTGTATGCTGACCGACGGGGTGGAATTGAACCTGGCTTACGTTTACCTGGTGAATAACAGCCTGACTGGTCCCCTGCCCTCCCCTCCGTTCTCGCCCGGCGATACCCTCACGCACGAGATTAGTGCGCATTCTTTGGTGCTTGGTTTGCGTATCAACTACTAATAAGGCAGTATTCAGTTACCGCTGCCTCGCCCGTTTTGTGCGGTCTGTTGCCTAGATGCTTGCGCATTTGGCGCGTGTTTCCGATTATAAACCATGCTCTCCCATGGCTTTTTGACCGTGGGAGAAATGTAACCTATCTTTCGGAAGATCTCCCGTTTTTGGGAGTGTCTGTTGATATCTCGCGCCGTTCGTTTCACACCGGGGAGGCAATGGATGAGTTTGCAGTCGACGCATGCGCCGCCAGGTGAGCAATCTATCAATTGGGAAACTCTTAAGGCTCGATGCATTGGTCGAGTCGACCTCGTTCAAAAGGCCCTGGCCCGATTTCAGGGCTCATTGGAAGAGGATATACAGGAGCTCCAGCACGCCACCGAGAGAAACGATTCCGCGGATATCGCCCGCATTGCCCATCGGATCAAAGGGACGTCGCTGACTGTCTCTGCTGATCGCCTGGCAGGATTCGCACTGAGTCTAGAGCGTAAAGCAGAAGAGAGTCTTACCGATGTTGAGGACTCGCTTTTGGAAATCCGAGATGAATGTTGCCGTCTGAGCGAGATCATCACGCAGCATCGTGAGGAGTCGACGCCGTAATGATAATTCACGAACGAGACACCACTCAGGCACCGATTCTGCTGGTAGACGACGATCCAGCTTGCTTGGGAATGCTAAGCGATGTACTAGGCGCTTTGGGAATTCCGGTAGAGACCGCACGCGACGGCAAGGAAGCGCTCGAGATGATCTACAAAGGAGACTTCCGGATTGTGCTGTCTGACTGGCAGATGCCTGGGATGTCGGGTGTCGAGCTTTGCCGACGCGTTCGCCAGCGTCCCTTAAGCGGTTATGTCTATTTCATCCTACTGACTTCGCTCGACCGACAACACAATTTGGTAAGTGGCTTAAGAGCCGGTGCGGACGACTTCATAACCAAGCCATTCGACCCGGAAGAACTTCACATTCGCCTCCGTGCCGCCAATCGCATCGTCTCGTTAGAGAGTCGGAACGTCATTATCTTTGCCTTGGCGAAGCTGGCCGAGTCGCGCGATCCCGAAACGGGTGCCCACCTCGAACGAATGCGGGAATACTCGCGATTGTTGGCCGATGATCTCTCGCGACAACCAAAGTACGCCGATATCGTCGATGCTGACTACGTCCGCACAATCTACCTCACAAGTCCCTTGCACGACATTGGCAAGGTTGGCATCCCTGATCATGTATTGCTCAAACCGGGTAGGTTGACCCCGGATGAATTCGAGATCATGAAGCAGCACACGCTTGTCGGGTATTACACTTTGGATGCCGCATTACGCGAACAACCTGAAGCTGCTTACTTGCGATTTGCTCGGGACATTGCCGGTTCGCATCATGAAAAATGGGATGGCACTGGCTATCCGTATGGACTAGCTGGCGAAGAGATCCCACTTTGTGGACGGATCGTGGCTGTGGCAGACGTCTACGATGCTTTGACCACGGCCCGCGTCTACAAAGAAGCATTCAGCCACGAAAAAGCACGTTCGATCATTCGCGAAGGTGCCGGAAAGCACTTCGATCCTGACATTGTCGACGCCTTTTTCAATCGCGAGGACGAGATCGTCGACATCAATCAGCGGCTCAATGACATGCTGGCCTATCCTGACATCGCGGGAATGGCAAACGGTTTGGCCATCCCCGCTGGAAACCTTGCGCAAAACTAGCGTGATTGTCGCCTAGTCTTGTTGTTGTGAATCGACCGAGCTTGTCGATTTTCGCTTGGCGCGTGCCGAACGAGATAGTTCGGCCGAATCGATTCGGCGAATACATCCTGGCGACTGATGGCTGACATAGTTCACGATGATGCCAGAGCGATCACGTGTCAGATCCATTTTCTCGGTGTTGAAGCCAGCTTCTTCAAAGATGTGCAAGACATCTTCCACGGTTCGCTGATAGAAGAACCAATCGAGATGCCACTGATATGGTGTCTCGTCGTAGCGTTCCGTGTCCTTAAATGCGATTACCAACGCACCACCTTCGTTGAGTGTTTCGCCCAATCCGCTGAAGATACCGACAAGTTGCTCATCGGTTAGATAATCAGCCAGGCCAACACTATAGATGATGTCGAACTTGCCGAACTTCTTAATGGTGGCTTCCGACTTCTTGGCTCGCATCGCGTTGTAACGCGTTGGGATCAGAGTGGTTCCTTTCGGCAATTGTGTGGCGACCGTTGCTTCGATGTATTCAAGGGCGACCGGATCGTTATCCATAGCGATCACTTCGATGGAACGCCCAGCAAATTCAGGCCAATCGAGGAATTCTCGACAAGGACCACAGGCAATATCAAGTATTCGAATATCACCAGTGCGGTTCGCGATATCCTTCTCGAGATATTCACGGACCATGTCTTTGCGGCCGCGGACCGCATTGGCCAGCGGGATATCCATGAAACAAAGGTCGAGGTAGGCCCCCAATCCACGCGCAGGCGTTGCCCCCTCGTAGATTTTGACCAGCATTTCATAGTCTCCAGCGAAGCCGCTGGGTTTGGTGTGAGCGCGATTGGCGAACCAACTTTGCTCTAGCCAAGGGGCGGTTTCTTCACGAAACCGGGCTTGCACTTCCTTAATCAACTCTGGGTTGTCTTCGTGTTCATCTTCAAATTTTCGACATGCGATCACGGATTGCTCTAATGCCGCAATGGTCCGTTTGTGCAAGTCGCTATTGGGTACGGCGGTCGCATCCTTGTCTATTTCACTTTCAAGTTGAGCAAGCTGCTTCTTGAATTCCGCCACATCCTGTGAAAAGAACTCGAGCACAGCCGGTAGTTTCGAGGTGGTCGAGTCGTTCGACTGAATCATGGCAATACCTGAACTTTAGGCGTTTCACGGAAGAGATTTCGCCTGATCGGAAATCCGACGGCGCAACTGGGATATTCATCAGAATTGGCACAGCGTCTGAAATCAACAGTAAATGCCTTCAAATAAACATAAGGGGGGTAAGGTGTGCGTAAGAAGGGGCGATTAAGTCCCCCTTACGGCCCGAGGGGTTTGCGCGTTTTGCGCGTATCCCTTCGGGCGTTCCGCAAATTTGCACTCTGAGAGCTATGGTTTTGTGCCGAGGTGCATCTCCGAATTGTCCGCAGATTGCCACCGAGGGCAGCAACTTCGTCACCAAAAAAACTAGTTAGTGCAGCGCGGCGCGGTTGGGCTTTGAATCAAGAATCGACTTGATTGGGAGCCCAAGAAAGAACTCCATAACTGGCCATGGTCAAGAAAATAGTCGACACAGAGAAGACGCTCTCACAGTCTGGGCATCATCTGGCGGTCGAACTGCAGCAACAATACGAGATTACAGCGTCGAGCGAGGACTCAGCCTTCGAGCGTACGCTGTGGGGTGTCGATCGGACCAGCGATGAAGCCGTAGTGATCAAAGCGATTCGTCTCGATTCGGTCACGCGTGGGGCCAATGCACGCATGGAGTTCGAGGCCAGCGTCCGAGAAGAGCACTGGAACGACCAACTCACTCCCGTGCGGAAGTTTGCCCGCTCGGATGAAGAGTTCTTCATTGTTATGCCGTGGATGAAAGAAGCCACGCTCAGTCAGCTGCTTACCGACAAGCCACTCTCAATTCCTGAGACGATCAAGCTTGGCAAGGACCTGTTTACGGCGCTTGATTGGATGCATCGTCGTGGCGCCCTTCATCGCGATGTGATTCCGTCCAATCTGTACGTTAAAACGGCCAGTACCGATCACAATCGAGTGACTGGGGCAGTCCTCGGCGGATTTGGAACGATCAAACGCTTCCACCCCGATCAGTTGTTCGGCGAACGCGAGTGCGAAACGGTGTCGTATATGTCGCCGGAAGAAGCTGGTTCGATCGACACCGACGTCGGCCCTCCCTCCGACTTGTACGCTGCCGGCATCGTTCTGTTTCGTTGCCTGGCGGGGCGACTACCATTTCAAGGACAAGGTGCTGGAGCGATTCTGTTCGAGCACCTTACAGCACCTGTTCCCGAACTACCTAGTATCAATCCTGAAGTCGGGTTGGAACTGGACGAGCTGGTGCAACGTCTATTGCGGAAAGATCCCCACGATCGCTATCAATTGGCCAGCGCGGTCGTCGAAGACTTGCTCGCCATAGAAGAGACGCTTGAGTCCGGCGCGACCGGGAAGCACGTCGCGATTGGTGCAACCGACCGACGATGTACCCTGACCGAACCCGCGTTCGTGGCGCGTGACGCGGAGTTGGCCGAACTCAACAACTTCGTGCTAGAGGCCCGCCTGGGGCATGGCAGTGTCATGCTTGTCGAAGGGGAGTCAGGTAGCGGTAAAAGTCGGCTTCTGGTCGAATCGGTCCGCCAAGCTCGTCGGAACGGAATTTGGGTGTTGCGTGGGCAGGCAACGACCAATGTCGGTCAGCGGCCTTTCCGAATGCTGGAGGGGATTGTCGATGGATTCCTCTCGGTCGTTCAAAAAGACACGGAACTGGCCGAACGCGTCAAAGAACGTGTCGGAGATATGGCCGACGCCCTGATTGCTGCGTTGCCAACGCTGAGCGGCGCGATCGGCACGACTCAAGGCATGATCGAGCAATCGCCGGCCGCATTCGGCGAAAACCGGACGATCGAATCGTTAATTCGCTTCCTCGGTGCACTGGGAAGTCCTGAACGCCCTGCCCTTGTGATTCTAGACGACTGCCAATGGGCCGATACCCTGACGTACACGCTCATTCGCCGATGGCATACGCAACCGCGCGACTTCAAACGCTACTCGACCATTACCTGTTCGTTTCGTTCGGAAGAGGTTGAGGAACACCACGCACTGCGAGCGATTCCGAACTGTTCGAGCATCCGTCTAAATCCGATGCGGACCGACGAGATTCGCCAACTCGCCGAATCGATGGCGGGTACGCTTCCTGGCGAAGCAATCGAAGTCGTGACCCGTCTGGCTGGCGGTAGTCCTTTCATGGCCTCGGCGGTCTTACGGGGGCTTGTTGAATCTGGCGCATTGGAAGTTGTTGACGGAGCTTGGCAAGTCGATCCTCAATCGATGGGGGATCTTCAGTCGTCGCAAGAGGCGGCTTCCTTCCTGACGCGGCGTATTGAGATGCTGCCGGAAGATACGCTCAATCTTCTTTCTGTGGGCGCGCTGATTGGCAAGGAATTTAGCCTCGATATCGCGGCCTCGTTGACCAGCATGTCGATATCCGAAGCGGTGTCGGCACTCCTGCATGCTCGTGATCGCAGTTTAATTTGGGAGCGTGCCAATGGGGGGCAGTTCGTCTTTGTGCACGACAAAATCCGCAGTTCGCTGCTCGATCGACTAGATCGTGAAGAGCAGAAAGAATTGCACTTGCGTGCCGCTCTGCATTTGCAGGAACACAGCCCGGCCCGCGTTTCGGAGATAGCGTATCACCTGGACGAAGCCGGTGCCGCAGAAACCGCGATGGGCTACGCACTGCAGGCCGCCGAACAAGCTCGCCGACAATTCTCATTAGAAGTTGCCGAACGACAATACCGCATTGCTCAGCGCGGTGCCGTTCGTCAATCCAAAGCGATTCGCTTTCGGATTGCCGAGGGATTAGGCGACTCGTTGATGCTCCGAGGGCAATACGCAGAAGCTGCACCGCAATTTGCTGAAGCAGCCGAGCTTGCGGAGGGAGATTTGGATCGCGCGAAGATCCAAAGCAAGGTCGCTGAGTTACTTTTTAAACGTGGCGACATGGAGCAAGCGACCAACGAGTACGAAACGGCTCTAAGGACGCTGGGTTGCACCTTTCCGAGCAATCGCGTGATGCAGGTCATCTTGTTGATTTGGGAAGCGTGGAAACAAGTCCTCCATACCTGTTTTCCAAAAACCTTCATGCATCGGCAAGGGCGTCCGCCGAGTGAATCGGAACGCCTCGCCATTAGCTTATACAGTTTGTTGACGCACGGCTGTTGGTATTGTCGAAGCAAGCTGGAATGTTTGCTGGCGCATCTTTGCGCATTGAACTTAGCGGAGCGATTTAGTCCTAGTCCCGAACTGGCTCAGGCTTATTCGGAACACGCGCCGGTTGCGTGTTTGATTCCTATGTTCGAGCGGGCAATTGACTATTCGCATCGCTCGCTGGAGCTACGTCGTGGTTTCAACGATGTGTGGGGACAAGGTCAATCGTTAAGCTATTACAGCTGTGCCCTTTATGCCGCGGGTAAATATCGCGAATGCATCGAAAAAGGACGTGAGGCCGTTCGGCTATTGGAACGGACCGGTGACTACTGGATGGTCCATATTGCTCGGTATCAGGTCGCGGCATCGATGTATCACCTCGGCGACTTTAAGGGTGCCTTAGCCGAGGCCCGAATCAACCATCGCTCTGGGATCGAACTAGGTGACGAACAGGCATCCGGAATCAACCTCGATGTTTGGGTTCGCGCGACTCAAGGGGCAATCCCTGATCAGATTCTGGAACGAGAACTCAAGCGTGATCGACAAGACGCCCAAGGAAAAACGCAAATCTTGTTTGCCGTCGGTGTTCGAGACTTATATCAAGGCAAGATAGAGTCGGCCGTCGAAAACCTGCAGCAAGCGGTCGAACAGGCAAGAATAGCCGGGATCAATAATTCGTACACGGTTCCCCCTTTGACTTGGCTTGCGACCGCCTATCGCAAACAAGCAGAAGCTACGCCACTGCACGCACCTCTGCAACGTGAAAAGCTACTGCAAGCCGCGGAACGGACCGCCAAGAAGGCAATTCGAGTTTCCGCGGTCAGCCCGCATGATCGCTCGAGATCGTATCGCGAACTCGCCCTGGTCGCTGCAATGCAGGGTAGCTATCCAGTGGCTCGCAAATGGTTCGACAGAAGCTTGGAGTCTGCCGAAAAGCTCCATGATATTTTCGAGCAAGCATTAACACTCCAGCATCGATCCCAAGTGGGTATCTGTGCGAATTGGCCGGATGTCGAAGCAGACGAACGCAAGTCACGTCGATTAATGGATGAGTTGACGATCGATGAAGAATCTCGTGGAAATTCCCAGGAAGGTCAACTCGGCACGCTCTCTCTCGTCGATCGTTTCGATACGATCCTGCACGTCGGTCGAAAGATTGCTGGAGCACTCTCAACGGACAAGATCTACGAAGAATCATGCGCGGGGGCGAGTCGGTTACTACGCGGCGAGAATAGTTGGTTACTCGAGTTCGATCGAAATGAAGAAGATGCATCACCGACGGTGATTGTCGGGCCAAGTGACATTACCTTCGACGAAACCAACATGCGGCGAGCAACCCAAGCCGGACGAGCGATGTCGTTCCTGGAGGTCGGCAGTGGAAACAGCTTGACGCATGACGCCGGCACGCCTCGATCCGCGATTTACATTCCAATTTCCGTGCGTAATCGCCTGACCGCATGCATCTATGTGACTCATTCTCAACTCGTTGGATTGTTTGGGAAGGACGAAGAGCGACTTGCTGACTTCGTGGGAACGATTGCTGGGGCAGCCCTTGAAAACGCTCAAGGTTTCTTGGAACTTACCCAGCTCAATACAACGCTTGAGCAGCGTATTGCAGAACGAACGGCTGCCGCCGAGTCGCGCGCAACCGACTTGGCTCGTTCTAACATGGAATTGGAGCGAACGGCCAAAGAACTACGCTCGACCGAAGAGCAATTACGTGTGGCGAAGGTGACCGCGGAAACGGCCAACGAAGCGAAGAGCCGCTTCCTGGCAACCATGAGCCACGAAATTCGGACGCCGCTTAACGGAATTCTCGGCATGACCGAACTTGCTCTACGGACAGAGTTGACCTCGCAACAGCGGAACTGCTTGACAGTTATCAATCAATCGGGCGAAGGGTTATTGGGGCTGTTGAACGATATTCTCGATATCTCAAAGATCGAGGCTGGCAAGATGCAGCTCGAATGCATCAGCATGGCGCCCCAGGCCGTGATTGGTTCCGCTGTCCGATTGTTGGCAGTCAACGCTGCGAATAAGGGAATCGAACTTCTGTATCGGATCGATAAAAACGTGCCTGCTCAGATTCACAGTGACCCGTGCCGCATGCGGCAAGTGGTGATGAATCTGGTCGGGAATGCGATCAAATTCACGGAGCAAGGAGAAGTGTTTGTCGACATGTCGTTCGAGCGAACGGTGGACGGACCACAGCTTCATGTTGCTATTCGCGATACGGGACCAGGCATACCTGAAGGAAAGCAAGCAGCGATATTCGAGTCGTTTGAGCAAAGCGATAGCTCGACCACACGGCGTTACGGTGGAACCGGATTAGGTCTTGCGATTTCGACTCAGATCGTAGCCCTAATGGAAGGTCGCTTGTGGGTGGAAAGTCAAGTCGACCAGGGAAGCACCTTCCATTTCACGGTGCCCTTGAAATCGCAAGAGCTGTTAACCGACGAAGCGACGGCAGAGCCACTCGCAGGACGACGCATTCAATTAGTGACCGAGCGTGAGTCTTCGCGATACCTCTACCAAGAGATCGTCGAGAATGCTGGTGCTCAGTGCGAGTGTGTCACTCTAGAGCAAGCGACCGCGTCGCTCGGCCAGTTGGCTCATACCAAGCAGGAGGATCGTCCTCTTTTGTTGATCGATTGGGAGATCGATTCGATCCAATTGCCACGCTGGTTTGCAGAAGGAAACGTTGAAGACCTACAACGTGCTCCACACGTGATTTTACTCCCGGCCATCGGCACACCTGCTGGCATCGAGGTGGGGACACCATCCACGCTTACCAAACCTGCGTCCAACTCCGAGTTGATTGACGCGATCTGCGCCGTCTATGAAACCGTCACCGATGATCCAGCCGAACAGTTGCTAAAAGAGGCTGCCGATCAGCGGGCATTGCATGTCTTGCTGGCCGACGATGCCCCAGTTAACCAGGAAGTGGCCAAGGGCATTCTGGAGCTGTTCGGTCATACCTGTCAGGTAGCAGGAACCGGCAAAGAAGCCCTCGATCTCTATCAGCAAGGCGCGTTCGACGTCGTGCTGATGGACTTGGAAATGCCTGAAATGGACGGTACCCAGGCAACCTACGCTATCCGAAAATGGGAAGAAGAAAACGGACGCCGAACACCCATTGTCGCCATGACCGCCCACGCAATCAGTGGCGTGCGCGAACAGTGTTTGGCGGCTGGGATGGATCACTACTTGTGCAAACCGATCCAGCCAGAGTTACTCAAGCAACTGCTGGACGATGTTTCGTCGTCGAATTCGGTTTGGACAGCTTCGTGATTCTTACGTCATGATTTCCTTGACTACGCGAGCAGGCTCGACACCGGTCAGTCGCATGTCGAGTCCCTGAAACTTCACGCTCAGATGCTCGGGACTAATGCCCAGCATATGCAGCATGGTCGCGTGAAGATCTCGGACGTGAACAACATTCTCGACCGAGTTGTAACCCAGGTCGTCGGTCGCTCCATAGGTGAGGCCACCTTTCACCGGACCACCAGCGAGCCACATGCTGAAACCCTTGATATGGTGATCGCGACCGACGTTCCCTTTATTCGACTGCGACATCGGTGTACGACCGAACTCACCACCCCAAATGATCAGGGTGTCTTCCAACATTCCACGTTGTTTCAAGTCAGTCAGTAAGGCATACGTCGGCTTGTCGGTCAGGTTGCAACAGACGTCCATGTACTGTGCTAAACCGTTGTGGTGATCCCAGCCGCGATGATAGAGGTGAATGAAGCGAACGCCACGTTCAGCAAGTCGTCGAGCAAGCAAGCAGTTCGAGGCATACGATCCGTCTCCTGGCTTGGCTCCGTACATATCGAGAATATGCTGAGGTTCGTCCGACATATCGGTCAGCTCTGGCACCGACATCTGCATACGGAAAGCCATCTCGTAAGCGGCTATTCGGTTCGCAATTTCTGGATCGCCAATCGCATTCTGATGATGACGGTTCAAATCGCCGATTGCATCAACCAAGTGACGCTGCTGACCAACACCAACACCGTTCGGGCTGCGAACGTAGTTCACGGGATCACCGGTCGAGCTGAACTGCACGCCTTGATAGCGACTCGGCAGGAATCCACTTCCCCATTGTCGGGCGGCGATCGGTTGAGGGTTTCGACCACCTACGCTCGATAGGACCACGAAGCCTGGTAGTTCATCGGTTTCGCTGCCGATGCCATAGTTCACCCAGGCACCCATCGACGGGCGACCGCTAATCACCGTGCCCGTGTTCATGAACGTGTGAGCCGGGTCATGATTGATCTGCTCGGTAACAAGCGAACGAACGATGCAGATGTCGTCCGCCATCTTCGCGTGCCACGGCAAGTAGTCACTGATCTCTTGGCCACTTTGGCCATACTTCTTGAACTTGGTAATCGATCCTAGGCACTTCAATTCCTTGCCTTGAAGCTGCGCGATCGGCTGCCCATCGGTATACGAGGACGGAACTGGCTTGCCATCCATCTTCGACAAGATTGGTTTGTTGTCGAAAGTCTCCAAATGGGACGGGCCACCTGCCATGCACAGGAAGATGACACGCTTGACCTTCTGGGGCAGGTCGGGAAATTGAGGCTGACCTGGCACGCCTCGAGGTTGGTCGCCCGTTTTGGCCGCTTGTCCGTCACTTGCTAAAAGAGAGGACAACGCAGCCGAGCCAAGTCCAACGCCGGATCGGGTGAGAAACGTGCGACGATTAAGTTGCATCGGATGAAAGTTAGACATGTCTGCCCCGTTTCTTAATTGCGAGTGATGAATTCGTCGAGATTGAAGATGACACGCGCCACCTGAGTCCAGGCAGCGAGTTCGGCAAGTTCCAAGGTGTCGTCGGTTGGTTTCAAACCGATCGCAAGTAACTTGGCAGCCGCCGCCGGATCTTTCTCATAAATCTGGCGGTTCTCATTCAAGATTTGTGTCAGGATTTGCTTCTCCGCTTCGTCTGGTTCTCGGGAAAGAGCCAGTTTGTAAGCGACGTCGAAGCGAGATTGGTCGTTGGTATCGGCCTGGGTCAAGATTCGCGAGGCAAACTCGCGGGCCGCCTCGATGTACGTCGGATCGTTCAGCAGCGCCAACGCGGCGAGCGGCGTGTTTGATGTCGGACGTTGGACCGTGCATTCTTCGCGCGTCGGAGCATCGAAGGCCATCAAGCTTGGGTGAACAAACTGGCGTTGCCAATGAACATAGACGCCTCGCCGCCACTGCTGTTCGTTCTCGTCCGCATGGTAGGTCCGTTGTGGAAAGTTTAAGTTGCGGTAATATCCCGTCGGCTGGTATGGCTTGGCACTGGGGCCGCCGTATTCCAGGTTCAGCAGTCCGCTCACCGCGAGGGCATTATCTCGGATCATTTCCGCTGATAGCCGATGGCGAAGCTGATGGGTGTAAAGTCGGTTGTAAGGATCTTTCTCTCGGGCCTCGGCGCTGGCCTGCGATGACTGCTGATAGGCGGCCGTCATCACCATCTCCTTGACCATGCGCTTCATATCCCAGCCATGCTCGTAGAAATCGATCGCCAGATGATCAAGCAGTTCGGGATGGACCGGTGGTTCGCCTTGGCCACCGAAGTCGCCCAGGCTCGAAGATAAACCTATGCCGTAGAACAAATACCACAAGCGGTTCACGAAGACACGTGAAGTCAATGCACCGGAACCTTGCTTGGTATCGACCAGCCAATTCGCGAGATCGAGCCGTGAAGCACGCTTGTCGTTGGTGTTAATTGAACCAAGGAACACAGGGACCGCCGGGGTAACAACAGCACCCGTTTCATCGAGCCAATTGCCACGTGGTAGAACACGCATCGTTCGTGGTTCGATCGATTCCGTCACCATCGTCAGCCGGGCCGACGCGTTCAACGCGTCGATCTGCTCTTGCAAGCGTTTTACCTCGTCCGTGGCAGACCCTTCTGGCATCTGATCGAGTTCCGCTTGAAGGCGAGTCAGTTCGGCCCGCTCTCGCTTGGACAAAACCTTGATTTCGGGAGGACGCTTCGTGGGTAACGCGTTGGTTCCCACTTTGAAGTGCTTCGCTTCATCCACATCCGCAAAGAATGCGGCCAGCGAATAGAAATCGGTGATGGTGTAAGGATCGTACTTGTGCGAGTGGCATTGCGCGCAACCGACGGTGGCGCCCATCCAAACTTGCGAGACGTTACGAACCCGGTCGGCGGCATAAATCGCCAGGTATTCTTTCTCTTGAAGTCCACCTTCGTGCGTGGTCTGCAACAAGCGGTTGTAACCGGAGGCGATTTTTTGATCGATCGAGCTATTAGGAATCAGGTCGCCAGCAAGCTGCTCTCGCGTGAACTGATCGAACGGCTTGTTGTCGTTAAAGGCATCAAGAACGTAGTCGCGGTAGGGGGAAATGTTGTGATCTTGGTCACCGTGGTAACCGACCGTGTCTGCAAAGCGAACCAAGTCCAGCCAGTAAGCAGCCATCCGTTCGCCGTAACGATCGGAAGCGAGCAGGCGATCTACCACCTTCTCGAATGCTTCCGGCGACTCGTCATTAACAAACGCTTCGACCTCTTCCGCCGTTGGGGGAAGCCCCGTCAGGTCGAAGGTCACTCGACGAATTAAGGTAACCTTGTCCGCTTTGGGCGAGGGAGCAAACCCTTCTGCCTCCATTTGAGCGAGTAGATATCGATCGATCTCGCTCTTTGCCCAATCTTGATGCGCAACTTCTGGAACGGGCGTCGACTTGGGAGGAACGTACGCCCAATGTTGTTCAAACGGGGCACCTTCTTCAATCCAACGCCGTAGCGTGGCGACTTGCTCAGGCGTAAGTTTCTTGCCCGATTCGACTGGTGGCATCCGCATGTCTTCGTCGGCAACGATACGGGCAAAGAATTCACTTGAGTCGACGTCGCCAGGAACGATCACGCTTTCGGTCGCGCTCTTCTGGTCGTCCAGACGTAAGTCGGCCTCACGGTGATCCGGATCAGGGCCGTGGCAATAAAAACAATTCTCGGAAAGGATCGGCCGTACGTCACGATTGTAGTCGAGCGGCTTCTCTCCCCAGGCGGGGCTGGAAACCAGCAACAGGATGCCGGTAGTCCACGAAAACGTAGATAGGGTGTGCCTACACATATGCGGGTATTGCTTTGTTATCGGTGAGATTAGGTTTCGGGGGAGCTCGTCATTGCTTCGTAATGACGCTTCACTTGTTCTGGCGCTAAGGCCTTATCATAGATGGCGATCTCGTCGATCTGCCCTTCAAATTGTCGAAAAGTACGAGACGAATCGATCTGGCCTACGACCACAGTGTAGGCCAAGTCATCGTTGAAGCTCAACGCGTCGGAGATGCCTTTATGCTGACCGTTGACGTAGAGGTGTGTTCCTTCATTCGTCTTCACGGCCACAACATGCGTCCATAAACCAGGAATGCACGAATTCGGGCTGAACGAGTTCAAACCGCCAGCGTAAGTCTTGGCAGGATAGCGGTAAAGCATCCGCACTGTGGCGGGACGATGGACGAGGTTGGTGCGATTCGCATATTCCAATAAACATAGGTGAGTCTGTCGTTCTGGGTCTTCTTGTTCCACAGGCAGAACACCCAGGAAAGTCCCCCAGTGCATCCGGTGAGCCCGAACCCAGAACTCGAGGGTGAACGAGCCCTTGTTCATCCCTTCGATCGGTTCGCTCAACTTCAAGTAGCGTCGTTCTCGGCTGCGTTTGAACTCCAAGGTTCCCTGCCCCATCATCAGCGAGTTATCACTCGCGAGATGAAGTTGACCGGCGTACCGATCCGACATGTGATTACGGACTAAGTCTCCTTCGATATCGCCATCCTCAAAACGCCAATAAACGATCGGCTTCTCTTGCTTGATCATCGCGGCGTAACGAGTCGAAGGGTAGAGCGAAACATCGTCGACCGGCATCACTGCGGTGCGTGATGCCTCGTTGAAGGCTGCCGAAATAACTTCAAGCTTCGTGCCCTGAAAAATGGCGGTATGGTCGGCAGAAACAAGCTCGTTCAAAAGAGTATCGCCGTTGTCCCCTAACATCGAAGCCATCACATCGCCATGGTAAACATCGATATGCCCCGAGTCATCGGGATCGACACGGTAAACGAATTCACTCGATCCATTCGCGATCGCCGACACCGGACCGTTGAGATAAAAGTGTCTGGTTTCCGGAGGGGTAAGGACCGATGTTTGGCCACTTACCAAGGTCGCTTCCATTTCGGAAATCAGGTGCAATTCAGCAGGCCCGGTGACCTGAACCCGCACGCCGGAAACGAATTCCAATTGGATCCGGCCTCGATTCAAGCGGAGCATGCCGGGCTTCACGCGGTCGCCTACTGAAAGTGTCTTGGCATAGGTATCGCCATCGCTTAGTTCGCTCTTGGAGACAACAATCGCGATCGGCCGCGGACCACTCAATTTCGACTCGGTGTAATCGACCATTGGCTTGCCGAACACCGCCACGCGTACCGGTTCGACAAAGATCACACTGGATAGGCCGACGAGCACAAGCAAGCTTAGCGCGATCGCAACTATCATGGGCCAGCGTCGAGCGTCGGTTTGACTCGAGTGAATCGGGATCGCTGGTGCCGAGAGGAGTTGGTGTTCCAGTTGTGCTTCTAGCTCTGCCTGTTCGACATAGGCTTGTCGAAACTGGGCATCGCTTAGCAGTCGATGTTCCAATTCGGCAAGTTGCTCTGGCGTGATCTGCGATTGAGCAACGCGATCGAACGCCAAACGAGCCTCTTGTTCGAGTTTATTGGACGGGGAAGTGGGCATGGAGTGACTTTGGGGGCTATTCATCAGACAACGCAACCCTCCGCCGCACACATTGGGCGAGTCGATCACGGATTCGGTCAAGACGCCGATAGAGCGTCTTCGAGGTTGTGTTGAGTGTCTGTGCTAAATCGTTGATGGTGGTGTCAGATTCGTAGCGAGATCGCAACAGGGCCAAATCACGGGGAATGAGTTGGTCAAGGCACTTCTGGAGTGCTTGGCATCTCGCGTCAAGTTTCTCGCGAGATGCTTCGTGCGTCTCCGCCAAGGTTTGCATGACGTTCTCGGAAAAGACCATGCGGTCCCGCGCGATCCTACGGCGGAATCGAAGGGTTTCAAAGTAAGCGAATCGCTGCGCCCAGGGGATGAATTCCCGCTCGGGATCGTATTCGTCGAACTTCTCCCATAACAAGATGGCCGTCGCCTGCCATACCTCTTCCGCGTCATCCAGTTTGGGTACCAGCGTGCGAATATAGCGCATCAAAGGACGCTCGGACTTCACGATCAACTCGACAAAAGGTGATCGATTGCTCCTAGTTTCACCAGGCTCAAGCATTCGCGAGTAGTAACGATGAAAAACGGTTTCGGTACGGGGCTACTTCTATTCTACCGGAGGAGCTCAAATTCCCCGGATAAATTAGTCAGATGGTCTATTTCGTGATACTTCAGAGGGGAAATAGAGAAAAGCGAGAAAGGTTGAAAAAAAATTGGGGAATCGAGATTTTCGCGGAAGAATACCTGCGACAGAAGATCTCGTTGTTAATCTCTTTCCGAATTTTGCCTGGTCTCTACGAACCTTATCCGAAAGGGCCATGCGGTATGAAATCGCATAACTCTCTACGTGGTTTCACTTTAGTGGAACTGTTGGTCGTCATCGCCATCATCGGTGTGCTCGTTTCGCTGTTGCTGCCAGCGGTACAACAAGCCCGGGAAGCTGCAAGGCGGATGCAGTGCACAAACAATATGAAGCAGCTTGGTATTGCCCTGCATACCTACCACGATCAGTTTTTAGGTTTCCCTCCAGGATCGGTTAGTTCAACGGTCCCGCGAAATGGGGGAGGGAGTGGGAATAGCTTTGGTTTTAGTTTCTACGGCTTGATGCTTCCCTTCATCGAACAAGGCCCGTTGTACGACAGTATGACCTTCGTCGGTGAGTCTCCTGGGTACATCAACGAAGGTTCTGGTAGTGCGGGCGATTTCAACCGCCAGTACATTCTGGCTGCCGGTGCTATCGATGTGATGCGATGTCCTTCGTCGACTGGTCCGATCCAAAGCGCGAGTTCTTACGCTCCAATGGCCCATTACGCTGGCATCTCCGGATGTGCCGAGCCAACTACCTTCACCGAAAACCGAATTTCCACGGTTACGGTCTCTGGTCAACCGACATTGCTATCTGGCGGTGGAATGATGTTGCCGAACTACTCGACCGGGTTCAAGTCGTGCACCGATGGTTCGTCGAACACGCTGATCTTGGGCGAGCTTTCCGGGGCTCTGAAGCGACTCGATGGTAGCTATTCCGAGCTTTCCGCTTCGGGAACAACCCATGGTTGGCCCATGGGGAACCGCGTAACGGGTTATCCACCGAATCTCGACAACGGTTCCAATAGCGACCAACGCTGCTTCAACATCAATACGATTCGCTATTCTCCCAACCAAGAACCGTTCGCATTTCAGGTGTTCCCTGGGATGGCCAGTAACGTTGGAGCCAACAATCCGCTGACCTCGCGACATCCTGGCGGTGTGATGGTTTGTCATGCGGATGGTTCGATTCACTTTCTGCCGGAAACAGTTAACCTCGAAACACTCAAGCAGATGGCAACTCGCGACGACGGTCGGGTGGCAGCAAACAATTAGGCTGAACCGGGCGGTTTGCGTATTTTCAGTTTCACACGTGATTCATGTGAGCGAGTTTGGTAATGCGACGATTTGTATCATTGAGTTTGCTGGTTGGTACGTTGCTACTATCGGGTTGTTTTTCTGGAAGCGATTCGGGCCCAACCGGAACGGTCGATGGAAAGTTGACCAATAAAGGGAAGATACTTTCCTCCGACACGAAGGTAGTCTTCATGCATACCAGTAGCGGCGTTGCGGCTTTTGGAAGCACGCTGGAAGATGGAGCGTACAAAATCGATTCCTACAACGACGGCAACTTGCCGGTTGGTCTTTACCGCGTGATGATCCAACCCCCGGCATCGCAGCTCGGGGCGGAAGACGAGGAGCCGTCGGCCGAAGAATTGCTCGACAATCCAAACATCAACAAACCGAAGAAGACCGCAGCGGAATTCGCGTTCAAGTATCGGCAACTTTCGACGAGCGGATTGGAATACGAAGTCAAAGAGGGTGAAAATTCGTTCGATATTGACTTAAAGTAACTCGCTCAATTCTCCATTCAAAGCCAAGAAAATAGGCCAGCGTTATTTAACATAACGCTGGCCTATTTGTGTGAAACTTCGACCGTGGTCTACTCCCCTGCCCTTCTTAAGCACGGATGGTATCGGCCGAGTGAAATTCTCTCTTCTGCGGGCCCATTCGTTGCGAGACGCCCATACCTTGCAAAATAGTGTTGTAAGTATCGAGTCCTTCCGCGGCGACGTTCATTTGTTGCCCGGTCTTGAATCGGCCATTGGCCCCGGTGATCGCATGGAAAACGCCGGAGAGTTCTCGTTTCACGTTGTTGTGGCGACCATCCCCCGATTCGGTAGAAATGGTGATCAAGGAGTTCTCGAGAATCGTCTTCCCGTTCCCTTCTACCGCGTCTTCGCCGTCAAGTAGTTTCAGGAAGTAGGCAATCTCTCGCATTTTCATGTGAACATGAGCACGCAGTTGTTCGTTCTTTTTCTTCTCGTTGAACTTGTGCCACCATTCATGGCTGCAACCTTGATCGCCGGTCGCGTTGTGTTGCTTGGCGTCGTCGAACACGAAGCGTTGTTTCCCTTCGTATTCGTACTTGCCCGTCAAGCGAATTCGCTCGCCGGCGGATAAGAAGGTGAGCGAACCGAAACGGGTACGATCGGTTTGAATTGCCAGGGCGTACAAATCGGCCATCAAACGCCATTCCTCGGTCAATTCGTCGAGCGTAATATCGATCCCCTGCCCGCCTGGATCGGCTTCGATACCGTGAATAATGCGAGATGGAGCAGGCATCTCTCGGGCTGCTCTCCGCTCGCGAGATTCTTGGTCGTGTTTCAATGTTCGCTGCTCGAACTCGCGAATACGATCCAAATGATCGGCCAATCGGGCTTTTGAAACATCACCCAAAGGCGAATTCTGCCCTGTGTAGAACTTCGCTTGATCGACGACGCTATCGAGTACGCTCTTGGTGATACGTTGTTGACGTGGATCAGCCTCGGCCGCTTCCTTGCCAAAGATCCGTGTGAATAGTTCGCGCGGCTTCTCTTGAATCGAAGCGGCAGGCGTTCCATCTTGAGTAAAGCTGTGGATGTATCGCACCACGCGATCATTGCGCCGGAAGAACGTACCAGCGACCAATGTCGAAATCATCCCGGGTGGTAGTCCGTCGGCGTAATGCTCGGCTCGAACCATTTGGTCGATCGAAGGGCCTCCGGCTTTCGCCGTTCCATCGGCGGGCATGGCGACGAACGCGGCGGCCGATCCATCGTAATGAGCATTGATGCCAGGCATGTCGCAGCGAACATGATCGACATTCTGCATCAATAGAAGTTTCTCTTTCAGCGGCTTGAGCGGTTCCAAGACACCATCGTAGCCTTCCGCTTGCAACGGTGCCGGAATGCCGAGACCGAAGAAGACGTTGAACGCGCGGACCGGGATGGCCTTCTCGCTGGCGGCCTGGGTAGGCGCGACGAGCATTTCTTCCAGAAGGGGCAAACCAATCGTCACCGAGCCAAGCCCTTTCAAGAGCGTGCGGCGGTTGATACGTGACTTCATCATGGGGAGCAATCCGATAGGAAGGGTAGCAGGAAGGTGGGATTAATTCGCGTCGTCAGGCTGGACGACACGTGTGGTTTGAACCAAGTCGCTGAGGACGATTGCTTTCACCAACGCGGCGTAGGTACCGCCTTGTTGCTGAGCTTGCTGGTGGATGGGGTTGAGGTACGTTTCGTCCTCCTGAACAAGGGGTCGTCCCAGGGCAAATTGTGTGATCTTGCGAGTGATGCCCATGCGCACACGTTCGCTCGAAGCAAGGATATCCATTAGTTCCTTGGATGATTGGTACGAGACAGGTTTCTCTGCGCCAGGCAAGATAATCTCGCCATCGTCACGCAGGGCATTGCCATGTTCGTCTTGCTCGTGATACACACCAATCCCATCGAACCGCTCGAGACCGAATGCGAGCGGCTCGAAGCGGGAATGGCAACCGCCGCAAGCATTGTTGTTAATACGCTGCAGCGCGACATCCCGTTTCGTAAGTCCTGGCTTCGTGGGAATCGGTGTTGTGTCTACGCACGGTGGCGGTTGACCGACACGGCTGTAAAGCAGCTCGTGCAAAATGAAAAGTCCACGTGTCACCATCGAAGCGTGATCGCCTCCCATGGTCAGGGTACTTCCTTGCGTAAGCAGACCACCGCGGTGGGGAATCTCGGTCAGATCGTACTTTTTGATCGGCTGACTTTGTGCGAGGATTTCAGACTCGCTCAGGGCTCGATCGTAAATCGCCACGCGATGAAGCGTTCCCAGCCAAGGACGATCGTTGGTCGCTTCGTTCGCCAAGACCAATTGATAGCTGCCATCCCAGCCGACGATCGGGCCAATGTTCTTACGTTCCCCTTCTAACTTGCCGTTGATGTACAGACGCGATGTGCCCTTGGTATCGCAGGTGAAGACAACGTGCGTCTTTTCGCTACGAGCAGACTTCGGCTTACTACTCACCGAAGGAATACCGTTGCGATCGGTCCCTTTCGCACGTAGGCGGAAGTCAAACTTGTCTTTGTCCTGTCCCAGGGTGAAGTTGCGTTGGCTGGGATTATTGGAAATCGAAACGATACGGGCGGGGCCTTCCTGTTGATCGTCCGCCGGAGTCAGCCAGGCTTCGATCGTCATCTCATTCGACTTTTGAATCGCTCGCACTAAACGCTGTGGTGGCTTCTCCGTGGCGATTCGTGTTGGTTGAAGAACCTCCAGGCCATCCGTGGTCCACTGCACATTGGCAGGGCTGAAGATTCGTAATCCCAACGAAGCATCGGCGGTTAACGATTCGCGAATCCGATCACCGGAACCCGATTCAAAGTTATAAAGAGCGAGCAGTCCATCGGAAGTATTGGTTGCGATGTTGCCGCCTGCTTCCCCTTGCCCAAGCTGGTAAAAACGAGCTAAGCGAGGCGAAACAACCGTGACTTGGGCATTCATTAAGTCCGCTAATGGCCGTTTCTGCTGCCAGGCGACTTCGCGAAAGAACGCGAGTGTCTCGTCCTGCATGTCTTCGGCGAGTGCCGCATCCCAGTTGGGAAAATGCTTTTCGTTTGGACGTAGACTTTTTAGCCTACCCAGATCGAGCCACTGCTGAACAAAACGAATCGATTGATCGACGGCTCGCGGATCGCTCAGCATCCGGTCGACCTGATGCTCGAGCTCCCTGCCCTGCAACTTGTCGGTGGAAGCCAATGCCAAAAGTGTTTCGTCTGGCGGCCCTCCCCAAACGATATAGCTGAGCCGATTCGCCAACTCAAACTGGTTGGGGCGAATCGTCGGTCCTTCGCCTGTTTGTTGTTCCAAACGATAGATAAATCGCGGCGACTGAAGCATGGCCGTTAGTAGGTAACGAACGGCTTCGGCGTACGTTCCCTTCTCACGGCCGATAACTTGTGGAATTTGCAGATAGATCTTAACTTCTCGGTCGGTAAGCGGCCCCCGTAGCACGCGGCGTCCCATCTTCGAGATCAGCTCCCGCATGTCCTTGTCGGCGAGACTCTTTCGCTTACTGAATTGGCTGGCAAATCGAACCGGATCGATTCGTGAGACGACCAATTCGGCCAGCTTGGCATACGCTTCGACATGTTCTAAATCGATGGTCTGCCCGTAGGCAGTGTTCGAGAATCCATCCGCGCGAACGTCTGGGGGAAGAATTTTCTGAGCGTCGAGCTCGATGTTGATTCCAAACGTTTGGCGAACGGTTTCGATATATTCCTGTTGCGTGAGTCGTTGGACCCAGTTCTCTGCTTTGCGCGCCAGCAGATGGGACGCAGGATCGATCTCACGTAGTGTCCAGAGGGCACCTGCGTCGAGCCACCGTTTGAGCGACTGTTTCTCTTGGGCGCTCAGTGGCGGGCGATTTTGCGGCATCTCGTCCGCTTCGATCAATTGCCAAAGTAGGCTTTCCTCGGCGTCGCCCGGCTTCCACGCAGGACCGCTTTCGCCCCCTTCCCGGGCGGACGATTGTCGGGCGAGATTTAAGTTCCCCTCTGCTTTCGCAGAAGAATGGCATTCCAGACAATGCTTCGCTAAGATCGGCGCGACTTCCGTCTCGAACAGCCGGGCGGTCTCTTGATTGTCCTGGGCGACAACTTGGCGGAAGGGCAGCAAAGCCAATAATGCCAAACTGGCAAGAAATAGCCCCCGAATAGGAAAAAAGGCCGATCGTCTCGTCATGCTGGTTAGCCGTCAGAAAGAGACCGTAGGGCGATCTGCCGACGCCGAACGCGTGTCAAGGAAGAAATCGTTCAATGTGGGGTAATTAGATTTCTAAGCGAGCGGCGTCATGCTGTCAAATTTTCGGTCGGAATTCCATCGGCTCGAAACATGTCTACTTAATTCGCATGCTTACTTCTTCTTGCCTCCTCCTCCCCATGTGGGCTTTGGAAAGTCCTTCTTCCACGCATCGTATTTGGCTTTTAACTGGCTAACTTTATCTGGGTGTTGAGCAGCGAGATTAGTTTGTTCTTCTTTGTCGTTAACCAGATCGTACAGCTCTGGCTTGCCAGAGCCACCGTTGCTCATCACTAGTTTCAGATCCCCTTCGCGAACTGCCCAGTTGAATCCGCTTTTCCAATACAGCGTGTCATGCGGTAGCGTCGGTGAATTACCCGTTAAGAAGGGGAGCAGATCGACGCCGTCGAGAGGTTTGCCTGGCGTTTGCTTAATCCCGGCAGCGTGCATCACGGTGGGAAACACATCGAGCGCGATGACCGGTTCATCGACTTTTTTCCCGGCAGGCAAAACGCCCGGCCATTGAATAGCAAACGGAACGCGAATTCCACCCTCCCATGTGCTTCCCTTGCGGCCCCGTAGTGGCGAATTGTCGTGACCTTGTGCGCCGCCGTTGTCGTTCAGGAAGATCACCAGCGTGTTGTCGGTGAGTCCTTGCTGATCGAGTTCGTCCAGAATAACACCGACCGCTCGATCAAGAGCAATCGTCATCGCTCGGTGCTTAGCGTCCTTTTGGTCATCTCCGAGAGCGTCCAGATCTTTTTGCAAAACGTGGTTGGGTGTGTGAATCGCATTGAACGCGACATACATGAAGAACGGCTGGTCCTTTGAGTCGGCGATGTACTTGGCAGCCGCGTCGGCCAACTCGTCGGTCATGTACTCGAACTTCTCAGGCCGCACTGGATCGCGATCCCGCAGCAATTGATTCAATCGTGTTGGCTTCTTCAAAGGAAAGTAGCTACGAGCTCCTTGCAGGAATCCGTAGTAGTCCGTGAAGCCACGCGACATGGGATGAAACTGCGGAGCGTAGCCCAAGTGCCATTTCCCTAAGGCGATCGTCCGGTATCCGGCTTCCTTCAAAACGGCGGGCAAAAGCGTCTCGTCCAGATGTAAGCCGTTCGTCTCGCTGTAGACCGGAGGGATATTGAACTCGTGCCCAAAGCGATTCTGATATCGTCCCGTTAGCAGCCCGGCCCGCGAGGGACTGCAAACGGTTCCAGAAACGTAACCGTTGGTGAACATCACTCCGTTTTGTGCGATTGAATCAATCCGTGGCGTTGGGAATCGATCGGCACCATGCAACGAGAACTCGTGATAGCCAGCGTCGTCCGAGAAGAGAAGCACAATATTTGGCTTCCCCGTTCTTGCCGGATCCGATTCCGCGGCGATTACCAGGTCGTTGATGACGCCAAGGGAAAGGGTGACAGAGAGGGCAACGCAAAGAGTTTGAAAGCGATTCATAGAACATTAATCTCACGGAACGAGGCGTATGCTTTGTGCGATTTGGCGCGATTGGGCGGATTGTCTACGTCTGGGCTGCATTAACCATTTAGGGGCATGGATGGATGAAAACTGCGCTAAATGACCGGCGCAGGTGGCCTTCCTATTTTCAGAGAGGTATGTTGACAGTTGAGACTGAGCTAATTGCTCGTCCGACGGATAGCCCCAACCACAGAATTCGGTAGGCGACACGGCATTACCATCTTACTTGTTCAGGTGCCCCATGAAAAACATTGGATTCGGCTTGCTGCTGACATTTTTCGTAGCTGGGATTGCATGGTCTCAGGAAGCGGAGAAAGAAGCTCCGATGCCTCCTGCGGAAAAGGAAACTTCCACGGAAGAAGCTTCTACCGAAGAGATTGCCCTGACCGAGGACGAGTCGGCCATCTTCAAGGCCATCGATTCCTACACCGCCGCGTTCAATAAAGGAGACGCCAAGGCATTGGCCGAGCATTGGACCGAGGATGGCGAGTATGTCGCACCCTCAGGCAAGGTCTCGAAAGGCAAGTCGGCGATGGAAACGGAGTTCGCCGAGTATTTCAAACAGTCGCCCGGTGCCAAGCTAGAACTGCGCGACACGCAGGTCAAAATGGTCTCGCCGCGGGTCGCCTCGGAAACAGGGATCGCCGTGGTGATGGTCGCCGATCAAGATCCGAGCGAAACAACCTACGAAGCCATCCATGTAAAAACGGCCGAAGGCTGGCGAATTGATACGATTAAAGAGGAAGCCGCACCGGAACCCGCTCCGACACATTACGAGCAACTTCAAGCCCTGGATTGGATGATTGGGACTTGGGTCGATAGTGAAGGGGACAACGCTTCGATCGAAACGACCGGTCGCTGGACAACCAATCAGAACTTCATTGTTCGCACGTTCCGCGTCTACATTCAAGATCGCGTCGATTTCGAGGGAACTCAGGTCATTGGTTGGGACCCGAGCAACAATGCAATTCGGTCTTGGACATTCGATTCCGATGGCGGCTTCGGTGCCGGTCTGTGGTCCAACAACGGCAATCGCTGGAGCGTTCAAACCTTGAACGTGCTGCCCGACGGTCGTCGAGCTTCGTCAACGAATATCTACGACCTGATGGATGAAAACACGATCGAATTCCATTCGATCGGTCGCCAGGTTGATGGCGACCTGTTGCCGAGCATCGACACGTTGACGATCATTCGCTCCGAATAACGCCCCCACGCGATAGCCCCAAATCAGAAGGATTCCAATCCATGAAGACAAAACTGACGACCCTGCTGGTCGCGATGGTAATCGGTGCCTTGGTCGTATCCGACGTTTCTGCCCGCGGTGGCCGCGGCGGAGGTGGTGGCGGAGGCGGCGGTGGTCGCATAAGTGGTGTGGGCGGTTCTCGGCCTAATATTAGCTCGCGCGCCCCTTCAATGAGCCGCCCCTCTCCGAGTCGCCCGGCCGTCACCCGACCGGCAACCGGGGGAAATTCCATCAGCCGTCCCACTTCGAGTCGCCCGACGTTCAGCCGACCTGCAACGGGAGACAAGCCATCGTTCTCGCGTCCGTCGGCATCAAGGCCGAACATGAATCTGCCGACGCCCCAGCGCCCCAACATTAGTCGGCCTAACATCGAGCGGCCCAATACGAATCGACCAACCTTTGACAAACCAACACGACCTGGCGTGAACATTCCTGGGATTAAGGATGGAAATCGCCCTGACTTCTCGCGCCCCAACATCAAGCCTAACCCAGGCTTCGATCGTCCTGCGTTTTCCGATCCAGGATTTGCGCGTCCTAGCAACAACGACCTGAAGGATTTCCTGAACCTACCAGGTACCATTCCTTCGAATCGTCCTTCCACCCGGCCGGCAACACGCCCCGGTAGTGGTGGCAACCGCCCTGGTATCGGTGACCGCCCTGGTATCGGTGACCGCCCTGGTATCGGTGACCGCCCTGGTATTGGTGACCGCCCTGGTATTGGTGATCGACCTGGTATCGGTGACCGCCCTGGTATTGGTGATCGCCCTGGTATCGGTGACCGCCCTGGTATCGGTGATCGCCCTGGTATCGGTGATCGCCCTGGCATCGGTGATCGCCCTGGCATCGGTGATCGCCCTGGCATCGGTGACCGCCCTGGTATCGGTGACCGTCCCAATCGACCAGATCGTCCGAACATCGGTAATGGCGATCGCAACAATATCAACATCAACATTGATCGCGATAAGAACATCAACAACATTCGCAACAAGTGGGTGAACCGTCCTCCCGGGAATCGCCCGTTCAATCCCAACTGGTGGGACGGTAACCGGTATCACAACAATCCCCATTGGCACTGGCACAATCACTGGAATCACTATCCGGCAGGATGGTGCTGGCGACCCGCAACGTGGGTAGCATTCGGATCTTGGTTCACGTGGGGTGCCTGGACGCAGCCGTACGCGTACGACTATGGTTCGACCGTTGTTTATCGTGACAACTATGTTTACGTTGACAACAAGCAGTACGCTTCAGCCGACCAGTACTACAACCAGGCGGTGAATATCGCGGATAGTGTTCCCGAGAATGTCGACGACGCCAAGGTCGAATGGATGCCGCTGGGCGTGTTTGCCATTTCGGAAGAAACGGCCACCGATACGGGGTTGATGATTCAGCTGGCCGTCAGCAAGGAAGGGATCATCGCTGGAACGTTCTACAACGACATCACCGGTTCCGACCGACCGCTGGAAGGGATGGTCGATCAAAAGACTCAGCGGGCAGCTTGGAAGTTTGCCGATGGCAAGGACGAAGATATTGTCATGGAAACCGGGATTTATAACCTGACCCAGGACGAAGCGACCGCATTGGTGCACTTCGGCAAAGACCAGACGCAAACCTGGTTGATGGTTCGACTGCCGGAACCAGAGCAAGATAAATCGGAAGACGCAGCAGAGACGCCTCAGTAATCCGACGCTTACCTTGCTTTAAGAAATAATAAAGCCGCACGATCTGCTCAGCGAATCGTGCGGCTTTTCTTTTCATCGAATATCGACAAGGAGTTGTAGCAAGCCGGACTTATTTCTGCTTGTCCTTCCACCACGCATTCCACTGCTTCGACAGGGCATCTACTTTCTCTGGCTGCTCTTTCGCCAGGTCATGAAGTTCGGTCGGATCGTTCGCCAGGTTGTACAGCTCCCAATCACCCTTGCCAAGTTTGACCAACTTCCAGTCTCGGTCACGAATCGCTTGTGCCTTTCCGAATTGCCAATAAATTGGCCAAGGGCGAGTATCCTCCTTACCGGTGACCGTTGGCACGAGCGAATGTCCGGCTAACTCCGGTGTCACCTGTTGCCCCGCTAGTTCAAGCATCGTGGGCATGAAGTCGACCAAGTGACCCGCTTGATCGGTCAGACTTCCTGCCGCGATTTTCTTCGGCCACCAGGCAATCATGGGCGTCCGCGTTCCTCCTTCGTAATCGGTCGTCTTGTACTTTCGATACGGGGTGTTGGAAGCGTTGGCCCATGTTCTTCCCTGCGTTAAATAGCTGGTCACTTCCCACGGCAGCGATCCTTTCACGGTTGAACGGTCAGACGAGTCTTCGCAGGCGCCATTGTCCGATAGAAAGAAGATGATCGTATTGTCGGCTTTGCCCGTCTCTTTCAGCTTCGTCAAAATGCGGCCGATATTGCGATCCATGCGATCGATCATCGCCGCGTAAGTCGCCATGCGGAGGTCCCACCAATCGCGATCCTCTTGGGCAATCGAATCCCATGCCGGGAGTCCCGAATCACGTGGTGAAAGAACCGCATTGGGCGGCAACACACCGAGCTTCTGCTGCTTAGCAAAGCGTTGTTCACGCAGCTTATCCCAACCAATCTTCCCATACTGACCGCGATACTTAGCGATATCTTCTTCACTCGCATGCATCGGATAATGCGGGGCCGTATAGGCTACGTACAACAAAAACGGCTTGGTCTCCTCTTGGTATTGTTCCAGGTAATCCACGGCGTAATCCGTGAATGCGTCGGTCGTGTAGAACTCTTTCGACTCCGGCGTGTAGGGTAAGAATTCTTGATCGTCGATCGCCCAGCGACGAACCTTCTTCTTGGCTGGTTCTGCTTCATCAGGTCGGGCATGCCCAGGGTTCCAGAAGTTGCAGCAACCATCGGTCAGTCCGTAGTATCGATCGAAACCTCGTTGGTACGGTGTTTGTCCCGCATGCCATTTACCGACCATCAATGTGCGATAGCCTGCATCACGCATGCGTTCGCCAAACGTTGGCGCGCTGTAAACAACATTGGCGGACGCACCCACATGATGCCACCAGCGACCGGTCAAAAGCGAAGCACGCGTATGTTCGCACTTGGCGTTGTTATAGAAAGTGCGAAACCGCATTCCTTCTTCGGCCAGACGATTAATGTTCGGGGTATCAATCTCGCCGCCATAGCAGCCGATGTCAGAAAACCCCATGTCATCGCACATAATCAGTACGATGTTAGGCCGACTGTCTTCCTCGGCAAACGAATTGGTACAAGCGGATACCGCCAATCCAACGGATAAGCAAATAATGATGATCGAACGCATGAGACTCTCTCGGGGATGGGGATATGAGCTAGTTGGAGGACTTCGCTTTGGCTTCTTTCAAAACCGGATCGTTGATGGCCTGCATGTTGGCTAAGATCTTGGCATCCAATTGCTTGATCACGCTTTGGACTTCTGGCGAATTCGAGGCGATCAAGTTATTCGCTTCCGCTGGATCTTCGGTCAGGTGATAAAGCTCGTCACGTCCTTCATTCAAGAAGTCACGAATCAGTTTCCACTCCGATGTACGGATCATCCGCATGTGCGTGTGCGATTGATGCTTCGTACTGTACTCGGCGTAAAAGTCGTTATCCCATTTGGCATCGTCACCTTTTAGCAGGGGCACAAAACTGTTGCCGTGGATCTTAGCATCGGCAGGCAACTCGGCACCGGCCATTTCCAGAAGGGTCGGAAACCAATCGAGATTGGAAACGGTCTTATCGATCGTGCTCCCTGCCTGCACGACACCAGGCCAACGAATCATCGTCGGAACCCGAATCGAATTGTCATACATGTTCGGTCGCTGGCCTTTGGGAATGTTTTTGGTGAACGGCGGGTTCTCGGTCAGTACCCAGTGCCCGTTTCCTTTGTGCCAAATGCCGTTGTGTCCCATGTTGTACCCATGATCGCTGGAGAAGATGACAATCGTGTTGTCGTCCAGGTTCTTCTCTTTCAGGAGATTCAAAATACGACCAACGTTACGATCGACACTGGCAACGCTGGCCAGGTATTCGCGGGTCATCTTCTTCACGCGGTCGACGTTTAATTTCGGGTAATCTGGGTTGGGGATCATCGGGTCGAGATCCTTGAACGGAGCCCAATCTTCGTCCGCCACCGGAAGCCAGGCAGCGTGTGGGGCGCGGTAATGAACCGACAAACAGAACGGCTTGTCCGAATCGACGTTCAGAAATTCGAGCGCATGATTGGTCAGAATATCAGGCGTCAGACCTTCGAACTTCTTTGTCTCGCCGTTCTTTTCCAGGGTGGGGTTTTTGGGCGAGTTGCCACCACCTCGGAAACCCATAAAGTAGTCGTAGCCAAACTTGGTGGGATGCATCGCATCGGTTAGCCCCAGATGCCACTTGCCAACCAATCCGGTACGGTACCCGGCGTCTTGCAATACCTTGGCCCATGTCAGCGTTCCAGGCTTCAGGCCAGCCTCTGGTTCACGCTGAGGATGAAGCCAATCCGTGATTCCCAGTTCGCTCCCGTACTGGCTGGTCATTAGCGACGCCCGCGAAGGACTGCAAACGGGCGTTACCGTAAACGCGTTGGTTAAATAAACGCCTTCCTTTACGAGCGAATCGAGCACAGGCGTATGCGCTTGGTCGTAGCCGGAGGCATTCAGCGCCCAGGGGGCTTGGTCGTCGGTGAACAGGAACAAAATGTTGGGACGTGTATCGTCCGCGGCGGTAGCAATCGCCGACAGAAGAGGGAGCAGCAAAAGTGCCAAAAGCGGTAGCCAAGAGCGGGATCGGGGCATGAGTCGACCTTATCGCAGAGAAGTGAGAGTTTTCGGGGAGGGGATGAGCGGAAACTGACAACGAATTCCCGCAAATAGTTTAAGGTAGGTGATGCGTTCATCCTAATTGAAAACGAATCAACACCCAACCGTTGTCAGTGAAGCGAAAGATCCCGGTCGAATTAAACAGCCTCCAGCAGACGCTGCTGATCACATTGGGTGGTCGGGCAGATGAAAGCCGGTTGGCCGATTCGCTGCTGCAAGATCACTTCGCGGCAGAGGCGAAAGAACAGATCGATTTCGATTTCTCCAAGATCCGGCTTTCGCACGATGGACTTGTCGCGTTAGCCGTACGGGCGCATACGCTCGACGATTGGATTCGTGATTTTCTTGTCGCCCACGAATCTCCGACGGTCATTCACTTGGGGTGTGGACTCGATAGTCGCATCTTCCGTATTGATCCGCCGCCGGAAGTGTGCTGGTGGGAAGTCGACTTCCCGGAAGTCATTCGCTTGCGACGATCACTTTTTCCAGAACGGGAAGGATGTCACTTTCTGGAGGCCTCGATCTTACAGCCAGGTTGGCTCGATGCGATTAAATCTACTGGTCCAGTGGTGGTCGTAGCGGAAGGGATCTTAGCTTACTTTGCATCCCGCGAAGTCACGCAGGTGCTAAACGATTTAGTAAGGAAGTTCCCCGCAGGCGAGGTCCTCTTCGATGCCTACAATCGCTGGGGAATTTCGTACTTGAATCGACTCCCTTCGCTGCGTCTCGGAGATGCCAGGTTGAAATTCGCGCTGAACGATCCCAGGTCGCTCGAGACTAGCGTGCCCGGATTAAAGCTCATCGAAGAGCACGACGGAGCCCCTCAGCAGCAGATCCGCCGTGCCTCTGCTTGGATGCGATACGGATATCGTCTCTCGCAGAAAATTGCCAGCTTGCGCCGGATGGGGCAACTACTTCGTTATGGCTTTGGTTCCGCGGGCGAGCCGCCCGGTGAGTTGGGCAACATATTTACCAAGTAGGCAACCAGCACGGCCAAATAGAACTGTCCGGTAACCGATTGCAGCCAGGCCAAGGTCCGCGAAAGATCGCTTGTCGGAAGGATGTCGCCATAGCCCAGTGTCGACATCGTGACGAAACTGAAGTACAGGAACGTCGACAGATGGGGATGATCGTCTGCTGCTAGATCGATATCGGGAAAATAAAACGGTGTTTCTTCGATGTAAATCAACGCCGAATAACCCAAAGCCCACATAAAACCGAGCAGTAAGTAAACGCAAACCGCGCCCAGCAATGCGTCTGGCTTGGCTTGAAACTCGACGAAAATTGACTTCAACAGCAGAAACGCTGTCATTCCTAGAAAAACGAAGCCGCCAATGAACTTCGCGATCGATACACCGCCGCCGGGATAGAACAGGGATGCCCAGTGTAATGACAAGCCGATTATAGCCACCGTCAAAATCACCCACACCATGACGTGGCGATTCCAGTTTGTATAAACGGACGAAGCGAACACGAGTGTCAAGAAGGCCAATTGAAGGTACTGACCGAACGCCGCATTCTCGAACAGCGGGCCAACGACCACGGCGGCGATCAGTGATAAGAGCAACAGCGAGAAGCGAAGGCGATTGCTCCGAACAAATGGTTGATGCTTACTGGACACGAGGAGGTCTCTCGGAGATGAAGAACGAGCGATTCACCGACGTTCCCGATTGTAACACGCAGATCAAGTCGTGTTTTCGGCCGTCGTCTGGTTCTTCGGTTTGCTATCGAACATCTCTCCCAGTCCACGGAAGATAACGAAGAACGACGGCACGAAGAGCAGCGAGAAAAGTGTCGCGGCCATCATCCCGCCAACCACCGCATTGCCCACCGCCTGACGACTCGCCGCACCGGCCCCCGAAGCCACCAGCAGCGGTAGGAAGCCAAGGATCGAGGAGAACGCCGTCATCAGAATCGCGCGGAAGCGGAGTGTTGCCGCATTGATGGCCGATTCCAATAAACCTTTGCCATCGCGACGTTGTTCGGCGGCGAATTCGACAATTAAGATGGCATTCTTACTGGCTAAGGCAACGAGCAAGACCAAACCAATTTGCGTGTACACATTGTTGTCCGCCCCGCGTGATAACAACGCCAATACCACGCCCAATGCCGACAACGGAACCACCGCGATCACCGCCATCGGACTGGTCCAGCTTTCATACTGAGCAGCCAGCACCAAGAAAACCAATGCGATGGAAAGAATCAAAATGAAAGTTGGGTTTTCTGTGAGCGAGGTCGATTCGCTGAGCAGCTTTTCCTGATACGACATCCCGGTCCACTGGAAGGAAACGCTACGGGGAAATTTCTCGGCAGCCATCTCTTCCATCAACTGAAGTGCCTGGCCGGAACTATGTCCGGGGGCAGGTTCGCCGTTGACTTGTGCACTAGGAAACAGATTGTAACGCTGGATAATCTGCGGACCGACGGTCTTCTCCACGGTCGTGAAGCTGCCCAATGGGATCATGTTCCCCTCGGCATTTCGGACTTCAAGCCGCAACAGATCGTCCGCTTCAATACGGTATTGGGGCGCGGCTTGAATTCGAACCTGCCACGTTCGCCCAAAGCGATTGAAGTCGTTCACATAGGCCGAGCCCATGAACGCCTGCATGGTGCTGAAGACCGAATTGAGCGGCACGTCCAGGCTCTTTACTTTGGTGCGATCGATATCGGCAAACAGCTGCGGAACGTTCGAGCGGAACGTCGTATTTAGACGCGTGAGGCCTGATTGCGAGTTACCATCGCGGACCATTTCATCGGCCAGTGATTGCAGTGAGGTGAGCCCTGCCCCGCCGACATCTTGAATCTGCATTTGGAAGCCACTTGCGTTGCCGAGACCATCGATCGGTGGCGGAGGAAAGACCACAACCTGGGCTTCTTTCAATTGCGATAAGCTGACTTGAAGTCGCTTCAGGATCCCCATTTGACTGAGGGCTTGCGTTTGGCGGTCTTCCCACGGTTCGAACACGATCGCGACCATTCCGCTGTTTGACGCGGGAGTTCCACTAAGAATCGAATAGCCCGTCACCGAAACCCAATCGGCCACTCCCTCGGTCTCCGACATGATCTTGTCGACCTTCCGCATTAACGCATCGGTTCGTCCCTGCGAAGCGGTATCGGGAAGCTGAATATTTGCGAACGCGTACCCTTGGTCTTCGATCGGAAGGAAGCCACTCGGGACCGAACGTAACCCCATTCCGGTCAGGATTAATAACGCGAAGAAGATCACCATCGCAACGACGAGTCGACGGACGAGGGCACCGACGATTCCGGTGTAGCCTTTGGTTACGTAATCGAACACGGAATTGAAACCGGAGAAGAATCGCTTCAAGATTCCATTGACCAGCGAGCCACAGAACCACCCACCGATTGCAACAACAATCGGCGCAATGACGGCCACCGCCCACGAGGTCATCCCGAAGCCGGTGAGGTATTGATACGCAAACCAGCAAGCGATTGCACCAAAGAGTAAGGCGATTACCGTACGCGGAACAAATTCGCCTCGCTTGGCGGTTTCTGCCGAGGGGCGAAGTAAAAGTCCACAAAGTGCTGGACTAAGCGAAAGCGCGTTGATCGTACTTAGCATCACCGCCGCGGAGATCGTCAAGGCGAATTGCTGATACATCTGGCCGACAATACCACCCATGAATGCCGTCGGCACGAACACGGCGAGCAAGACCAGCGTGGTGGCGATCACCGGACCGGTGATTTCGTCCATCGCTTTCACCGCGGCCTCTTTCGACGAAAGACCTGCATCCAAATGGCGGGCCGTGTTCTCCACCACCACAATGGCGTCGTCCACGACGATGCCGATCGCCAGGACAATTCCAAACAGTGTCAGCATGTTGATCGAGAAGCCGAGCCCGGCCATCACGGCAAACGTTCCGATCAACGCGACCGGGATGGCGGCCGTGGGAACCAGCGTTGCTCGCCAGTCTTGGAGAAAGATAAAGATGACCAGCACCACCAACAGCACGGCCATGAATAATGTGGTGTAAACCTCTTCGATGGAAGCTTCCACAAAGCGAGTGGTATCGAAAGGAATATCATAGCTCATTCCTTCGGGGAACTTCTGCTTCATCTCCTCCATCTTGGCTTTCACTGCCACGGCCAGGTCGAGGGCGTTCGCCTCTGGCAGTTGATAAATGGCAATCGCCGAGCAGGGAGCTCCATTGGAATAAGCACGATAGTTGTAGGTCTGTGCTCCAAGTTCAACCGTCGCGACATCGCGGAGTCGAGTGATCCCCGATCCTTCGTTCGTCTTGATGATCAGGTCTTCAAACTGGCTGGTCGATGCCAAGCGTCCCTGTGTGTTGATCACCATTTGAAACGCGGTGTCGTCTGAGGTTGGCGGTTCACCCACGCGTCCCGCTGGGACCTGTACGTTTTGTTCCTGGATAGCGGCAATCACGTCGCTGGTCGTGAGGTTTCTGGTTTTGAGCCGAGTCGGGTCGATCCAGACTCGCATGCTGTAGTTGGCCGCACCGAAGATGTTGATCGAACCAACGCCGTCGATTCGCCCCAGGTCATCGCGCATGTTGATGGTGGCGTAATTGCTGAGGAACAGCCCATCATGCAGCGGGTTCTCGGACGTGAGCGTGATGAACTGAACGATCTGCGTCGATTGCTTCTTCGTCGTCACCCCTTGGCGACGCACATCTTCCGGTAGCTTCGGCTCGGCAATCGCGACACGGTTTTGGACGAGCACCGTCGCCATATCCATATCAGTACCGGTCGCGAACGTCACGTTCAGCGTGTACGAACCGTCGTCGGAACAGGTCGACGACATGTACAACATGTTTTCAACGCCGTTCACTTCCTGCTCGATCGGCGAAGCGACCGTTTCCGCGATGACCTGTGGATTGGCACCAGGGTAAAACGCGGTGACCTGAACCGTTGGGGGAGTGATTTGCGGAAACTTGGCGACCGGAAGTGTTGTCTGAGCAACCGCCCCAGCGAGGACGATTACGATTGAGATAACGGTCGCAAAGATTGGCCGATGAATGAAGAAACGGGACATGCGCGCGATTCCAACCCGAGTAGAGCGAGTGATGGGTTACGAAGTCGATTCTGGCTGCGTCGGAGTGGGTTGTTCCGGCTGCGAGTCCTTCGAGTCTGACTTGGGTGGTTCGGGGACTTGTGGATTCAGGAGTGAATCGTCGATGGTCAGCTCGATCGGCTTGCCAGGATTCACAATCGCATTGGGTCGGGACATCTGAACCCCGTCGATAATCACGCGATCTTCCGCCTTCAAACCATTGAGTACCACGATCATCGATCCAAACTTATTGCCAGGTTCGATGTCGCGTCGCTCGACCTTGTTCTCGTCGTTTACGATCAGCACATAGGTGCCCGCCTGATCGAATCCGGTTGCTCTTTCCGGAATCAGGAGAGCGTCTTTGAGGTCGCCTGTCTTCACCCGAATGCGAACAAACAAGCCCGGTAAGATCTTGCGATCTGGGTTGGCGAACTTACCTCGCACGGCATACGTCCCGGTACTTTGATCCACTGCGAGATCCGCGTAGTTGAACGTTCCGTAGAATGGGAACCCTTCGTCGGTTGCCCGGGCGAGGTACAAGGGAACGACTTCGTCTTTCGACTTTTCGCGTTCCTCAGAGGATTGAAGGTCAATGAATTTCAGAAACGCGCGTTCACTGACTGAGAAGTTGGCGTAGATTTCGTCGTACGAAACAACCGTCGTCAAATGCGATGCTGGGCTCGACGTGACAAGATTGCCTTGTTTGACCATCGTCTTGCCGACGGTACCGGAGATAGGAGAACGAACCTCGGTGTATTCCAGGTTCAGCTTCGCTTCATCGCGTCGGGCTTTGGCGGCTTCGATCTCGGCTTGTGAACCGTCGTATTCCGCTTTCGCCGCCACCAGGTTCGTTTCCGGCGTGGCTTTCTTCTCGAAGAGTGTTTTCTGGCGATCGTATTCGATCTTCGCTTTGTTTTCGGCAACCTCGCGGAGCTTCAAGTCGGCTTCGGCGAGGTCGTATTCGGCTTGGTACTTGGCCTTCTCGATGATGAAGAGAATGTCGCCTGCTTTCACATCGTCGTTGGGCTCGAAGCGGACCTCTTCCAAGATCCCTTGCACCCGGGCCATGATTTCGACTTGCTGAACGGCTTCGGTCGTGCCGGTCTCTTCCGCGTAAATCGAAACATCGCGTACCAGTGGTAACGCAACGTCGACCTCCGGCGGAGGAGGGGCTTTGAATTCGTTGGACGGCGCACATCCGGCGGCCGTCCAACTAGCAAGCAAAGCGAAGCACATCACCAAACAAAACAACGGACGATCCGAGGATCGCAAATCAACGGTGTAGGGCATGGTGTCCTTCAGCAAGTGAAATCGTCGGGGACCGCAAGCTTTAGAATTCGACGCCGTACTTTTGCGTCATCTTGCGGCGAATGTCTGCCGTTGCCCCGTCTAGTTCACTAATCACAACGTTCGCCGAGCGAGCACCTTTGATGTTCTCTTCCGTGCGAACTTGCGATTGCAGCTTGGCCGTTCGTTCCCAGTCTGGCGTGGCACTCCACCCGTTCCAGCTGTATCCACCACTCCAGTCCGTGACACCGATCGGGGTGGAATAAGTCGAGATGTCGTACTGTTCGGGCACTTGTTGCGAACGAACGCGTTTGCGAGCTGCTGCGTCGGTCACGTCGGTGCTACCACCTCGTAAGGTGTCGGAAACATACTTGCCGTAAGCAAGCAGTTCCGGATCGACGTTGGCGATCGGTAAACGATCGATTCGACGAGCATACTTATCGAACCACACGCTGATTTGGCCAAGTGTGGTGCGATGCTTTTTGTCGCTTCGCAGTTCATCCAGCAGCGAAACGACGGACGTGTAATATAGCTTTGAGGCAGCGATCGTCAAGTCTTTCTCCGATTGAGTTTCCGCTTCCTGAGGATCGCCCTTCGTCTTGGCCACCGCCTCTTGCAGCGAAGGTGGCGTTTCGACCAGGCTCAAAATACGTCGCAAGCCACTTGGATAAAGCGTGCCGGTCAACTGGATGGTCTTGCCGTTGATGCTTGGCTTCCAATCACGCACTTCGTCGATCATCATTCCTTGCCGACCGAGAACTTCCAACAGCAGCGGCTTGGCGGCGTCGCCCAGAAGACTAATGTCGCTGGCGAAGTCGACCTTCACGGCACCCACCATGTTTTGGTTGACGGTCACACCCAACGAGATACCGCGGATGCTGGCCAATGCTTCGGCCAACTTATCGAGATCAATGTCTTTGCCTTTGAGCGATTCCATCTCGTTCAAACGAGGACGAATCTGGCCTGCGGAAACGGCATGGGTCAGATCAAGAGCAACAATGATCGGCGAGCCGTTGTCGGCAAATGTTTCTGCTTCCGACAGGTAGGGGCTCAAACCACGCAGCGAATTGTCGTAGTAGCGATTGATCCATTGAGCCGCATCTTGGCGATTGGCTGGCATGCCGTAGCCAATGATGTTCTCCAGAAACTTCACGATGTAGATGTCGCCTGGAATCACGGCGACCGAGCGATTCGCGATCATGTCGGTAGTTCCTTGGTAACGCACGGCAACTTTGGCCATGGAAGGATCGTAAGCCAGCTTCATCAAGCCCACTTGCCAGTCGGCTTGCTTGCTCGCCAAGTCGAGCTTTGCAGCCGCGACAAATTCCAATGCCTGGGGGGGAACCATTTCCAGGCCTGCCTCGAATGACTTTTCCTGCTTGGCTCGCCAATTCTCCGACTTACCGAGCGGGCTGTTTTGCAGCTTGTTGACATCGATAAATACGATCGTATTGGCCCCGTCGGGAATACGTTTGGTCAACTCGCGAAACTGGGCCTGAGAAAGAGAAGTGAGCGTGCTGGAAAAAAGCAGCGCCAAGGAAACCCAAAGAAAAGGGCGAATCATAGTTGTCTGTCCTGCAGTAGGGTCATCGAGGAAAAGATCACATTAAGCGAATCATGACCCACCTAGTTTAACAACTGATAGAGCGCGAAACTACGTATTTTAAGGCAGTTCTTATGAAGGAATATCGAGGTTTTCCCTGACGCTTGTCGAAACGAGCGACGTTGTTAGAGCCAGGTTCGAACTATCTCTTCCACGTGGTCTCCTTCCAGGGTTTCGTGGGCGAGAAGGTCGTCGACAATCGCAGCCAAGGCGGCCCAATGGCGATCGTCATCCAACAGCTCGTAGATCGATCGTGTCGTTCTTTCGAGGTAGGTGACTCGTTTTTGCGGCGCAGGGACAATCGTTTCGGCCGCCTCCCAGGCGGCTTGCCAGTCGCCCGCCCACTCTTCCTGGAAGCCTGGGTGGTACGGTTCGCCTGTGTGGATCATCTCGGCGACGGGACCCGCTAAAGCAACCAGAACCATCTTTTTGCGGATCTCTTTACCCGTGAAAAGATCGAGCGGCCATTCAACTTGGATCTCGGCAAAGCGATCGGGACCATCGTCCTTATCAGGCTCGATGGTCACATGACGCACGCGGGCACCCACAAGAATCGCTAAAAGCGCATGTCCAGCTTCGTGATAGGCGTTGATTTCTTCCATGGTCTGATTCTACGAAAATTCCCTTTACCTATCAGCGGAGGTCGTTGGTAAACCACTTGGTCAGAGGGTCGAAATGCCGTTTGCGATCGATGCAAACTCTGTGCTGGCTTGCTACTTAGGCGTCCCCCATATGGGCAGAACGGATTCATTAGATAAGCGATAGAGTTTGTTGCGAAAAGCGGCATGGCAAGAGTAATCGATACAGCTGGACCTCGAAGAATGCGCTAAGCCGAAATTCGTATTTTGCGTCGTCTATCCGCTGCGCATTCCTCTACGCACGACCTAAATCTATGCAAACCGACACCTGTACGTGGAGAGATAACCAATGTCGTTTGACGACCCAGCACTATTAGCCGAGTTTGTGACGGAATCACGCGAGCATCTTGCCGACGTTGAAGGGCAATTGCTTGAAATCGAGTCCGGCGGAGCGGATATCGATGTCGATTTAGTCAACAAGGTTTTCCGTGCAATCCACTCCATCAAAGGGGCTGCCGGTTTCATGGGGTTGACTCGAATTAACGAGTTGTCTCATGCCTTGGAAAACGTCCTCGGCAAAATGCGAACCAAAGAGCTCGCGCCCAGCTCGACCATCATCGATGTGATGCTCAAGGCCGCCGATGCCCTTTCGGGGCTCATTAACGATGTCGAAAACTCGAATGAGGTCGACGTCGCCCATCATATCGTGCTGCTCAACGAGATCAACGACGGACCAAGCGAAGCTGTCACCATCGAAGCTGATACGACTCCGGAAACGATTAGCAAACCGGAAGACCATATTCCGATTCACGAAGCCACGCCGATCGTGGAAGAGAAGGCACCAGTCGAAGCACCCACGCCAAGCCGAACTCCGCATGTCGAATCAAGCATTCGTGTGCCGGTGGGTGTCTTAGATCGCTTGATGAACCTGGCCGGTGAATTGGTTCTTGGACGTAACCAGTTGTTGCAAACGGTTAGCAATGTCGAGAGCAGTGGCATGCAGGCGGTCGCCGCACGCATGGATCAAGTGACCAGCGAGTTGCAAGAAGCGATCATGCAGACCCGCATGCAGCCGATCGGCAACGTGTTTAACAAGTTTCCACGCGTTGTCCGCGACCTTTCCGCGAAGCTGGGCAAACATTGTCAAGTGGTTATGGAAGGTGGCGAGGTCGAAGTCGACAAGACAATCATTGAGGCCATCGGCGATCCGCTTACCCACATGGTTCGCAACTCGGTCGATCATGGCGTCGAGATGCCAGAGTTGCGAATGAAGAATGGTAAGGAAGCAACCGGCACAATTACGCTGCGTGCTTACCATCAAGCCGGTAAGGTTCGCATCGATATCTGTGACGATGGTGGTGGGATCGATACCAACCGACTCAAGAACAAGGCGGTCAGCAAAGGCATTATCACGGCCGAACGTGCGGCTCAAATGTCGGAACGAGATGCCGTCTGGCTGATATTCCATCCTGGTTTCTCGACTGCCGAGAAGATCAGTGACGTCAGCGGACGTGGTGTCGGCATGGACGTGGTGCGAACCAATATCGAAAAGATTGGTGGTGCCGTCGATATTGAGACAAAGCTCGGCACGGGAACGACCGTTCAAATAACGCTACCGCTGACACTGGCCATCATTCCTTCGATGCTGATTCGCAGCAATATGCGACGTTTCGCGATTCCGCAGGTCAATATCGTGGAACTTGTTCGCGTTCGTGCCAGCGAGACCAACCAACGCATCAGCAAAGTGAAGGGGGCTCACGTTCTTCGACTACGAGGTGCCCTGCTACCACTGGTGGAACTGGACGAAGTCATGAACTTCCATCAAGCAGGGACTGGCCTTGGTTTCGGAGACAAGGCGCGCCAAATCGTTGTCGTCGAAAGTGGACAGTTCCGCTACGGACTTGTTGTCGACGAGATCGACGACTCGGAAGAAATCGTTGTGAAGCCGCTCGGACGCCACCTCAAGTCGTGCACTTGTTTGGCTGGAGCGACAATTCTGGGCGATGGCCACGTGGCACCGATTCTCGATGTGTCGGGAATTGCCGCCAAGAGCGATCTGCGAACCCACGAACAAGAGACGACGAAAGCCGAGTCTGGCGAAGATTCGTATCAAAAGGGAGAACGTCAATCGTTGTTGATGTTCAGCAATTCGCCGCGTGATCTGTTCGCGATTCCGATGAGTCTGATCGCTCGTATCGAACGCATTCGCACCGAGCAAATCGATACGATTGGTGGTCAAGCACTGCTTCAGTACCGCGGAACTTCCTTACCTTTGCTGGATGTTGGCGAATTTATCAAAGCTCAGCCGCGTCCGGAAACACAGCACGTCCATGTTGTGGTCTTCCAGATTCAAGGCCGTGAGATTGGCCTGATTGCTGCCGACTTGAACGATATCCTCGATATCTACGTCGAAATCGATGGCAACACGTTCCGCGAACCAGGCGTTGCCGGATCGATGGTGGTGGAAGAAAAGACCGTCCGCGTGCTCGATCTCTACGAACTGGCCCTGGCCTCTCATCCAAAGTGGTTCGAAGACAAGCCAAAAGCCCACGTGCACGTCGAAGAGGAACCGTACCACATCCTGTTGGTCGAGGACTCGTCCTTCTTCCGTAAGCAAGCCAAAGAGTATCTCGTCTCCGAAGGATTCCACGTTGTGGACGTCGAAGACGGACAAGCTGGTTGGGACTTGCTTACCTCTGGCGAAGAGCACATTGACCTGGTGATCACCGACATCGAAATGCCGCGAATGAACGGCTTCGAGTTGACTCGCAAGATCAAGACCGACCCGCATTTGCAGGTGCTGCCGGTGATTGCATTGACGTCGCTTGCTAGTGACGAAGATCAGCAAACCGGCCGAGAAGCTGGTGTGGATGACTATCAAATCAAAATGAATCGCGAACGTGTCATGGCCGCCACTTGGCGTCTGCTGACACAGAACGCTCGTCCCCGTACAAAACAAACCGTTGTCGCCGAAGGATGTCTATCATGAGTGCTGCTGTTGCAACCCGTGCCACTTCGATCGAATTGCAATTAGCAACGTTTTACGTGGGCGATCTGCTCTTGGCGTTGCCGATTGACTACGTGCAAGAGATCAATCGAAACCTGGACCTGACCGAAGTTCCCCACGCACCACCCCATGTCCGCGGTGTGATCAATCTCCGCGGTGATGTGGCCACGGTGATCGATTTGCGGCGTGTGCTGGGGTTCTCACCTGCGGAGGTAACTCCGCAAAGTCGCAACTTGATAGTTCGCTCCAGCGACGAATCGATCGGCCTGTGGGTTGATCGTATCGCCGATATTATCTCGGTCAGCAGCGACGAAATCGGCCCGGCCCCAGCCAATATCTCGGGAGTCGAAGGACGCTTTTTCAAGGGCATCTATCGAACCGAAACCGAAATCGTGGTCTTGCTAGATACCGGCGAAGTCCTGTCGATCGACTAGACGAAACACCCCTTCGTTTTACGCCCGGCGGCGACAAAGCTCAGGGCGTTTTTTTATGACCTTATGTTAACGCAGTAGCCAAGATTGTAAGCCCCAACAATGTCAATGAGCTTTCTATCCAACATCAAGATGACCGGAAAAGTTGTCATCGCCTGCCTCCTATTTGGACTTGTACCTCTGGTGATTACTGGAGCACTACTCTGGAGCACCACCGGCGAGGCCGTTACTCGTATTGAGGATTCGTTCAGCACCACCGCTCAAACCATTGCAGACAAGATTGATCGAAACCTGTTTGAACGATACGGAGATGTTCAAGCGTTCGGACTGAATCATGTCGTTTTGGAACGCGAGCATTGGTACGAGCCAACCGACAAGAACGAAATCGTCCGAGCGATGGATAAGTATGTCGATACCTACGACATCTACTTCTTAACGATGCTCGTCGATCTCGACGGTAAGGTCGTTGCTGTGAACAGCCGCGACAGCGAAGGGAATCCTATCGGCACGGCCGGTATCTACGAAAAGAACTTTACGAGTTCTCCGTGGTTTCGCGATGCCTTGGCAGGCAACTTCTACGAATCGGAAGATGGCTCCGTTTCTGGCACGGTTGTCGAGCACTTTCATGTCGACGAAAACGTGAAAAACGTCTATGGAAACGACGGGTATGCTCTTGGGTTCTCGGCACCGGTTCGTGATGCCGACGGCAACGTTATTGCCATCTGGAAGAATGTGGCGAAGTTTAGTTTAGTGGAAGAAATATTCGAGTCTACCTATCAAGACCTAAAGGCACGCGATCTCGCTTCGGCGGAAATTACGTTGCTCGACGAGTCTGGCAACGTGCTGATCGATCTCGATCCCACGACCAGCGGTACCGAGGAAGTGGTGCGAGATCCGAGCGTCATTGGCAAGCTGAACTTGGTTGATACCAATGTCGAAGCTGCCGTGCGAGCTACGGCTGGGGAAACTGGAGGGATCTCGAATAGTCTGCACGTTCGCAAGAATATCCGGCAAGTCGCTGGCTTTACGCCGCTACGTGGAGCTCTGGGCTTCCCCGGCATGAAGTGGTCCGTGTTAGTGCGAGTTGCTTCAAGCGAAGCCTTGGCTTCCACCTATCGCCCTCTTTACGCTTGGGGCGCGCTGATGGGAATCGCCTTGGTGGTAATTCCAACGGCGGCCTTTTTCTTTGCACGTAGCTTCATCAAGCCAATCCATAACACGATTGCGATGTTGAAGGACGTTGCCGAAGGGGATGGCGATTTGACCAAGCGTCTCGATCAGTCTCGCAAAGACGAGATTGGCGAACTGGCAAAGTGGTTCAATACGTTCATCGGTCGTCTGCAGGGGATGATGGGTGAAATCATCGGGGACGCCAATCAGCTGACGACGGGATCTGTCACTTTGGTGGCGACCTCCCAGCAAATGTCTAGCGGAGCCGATTCGTCCAAGACCCGCTCGGCGAGTGTTTCCTCAGCCGCGGAAGAGCTTGCGATCAATATGAAGGGGATGGCCGCTTCCTCGACCCAGATTTCGACCAGCATCAACTCGGTGGTTTCGGCCGTGGACGAAATGTCTTCGACCATTGCTGAGATTGCCAAGCACGCCGAAGAGAGTGCTGGAGCCGCCAGTCGGGCAACGAAAATCACGGAAGTGAGCAATGAAAAAATCGCTCACCTCGGAAACGCGGCGAACGAAATTGGACGCGTCATTGAAGTGATTCAAGATATCGCCGAGCAAACGAACTTGCTTGCCCTGAATGCCACGATCGAAGCGGCCCGGGCTGGTGAGGCTGGTAAAGGGTTTGCCGTGGTGGCCACCGAAGTCAAAGAGTTGGCGAAACAAACGGCTACGGCTACCGAAGATATTCGCAAACGGATCGAGCACATCCAAGGCTCGACAACCGATGCCGTGGCGTCGATTTCGGAGATCAGCGGTGTGATCGACTCGGTGAATCAACTATCGCAAACGATCGCTTCGGCCGTCGAAGAACAGAACATCACGACGAAGAGTATTGCCCATGACATCTCTGAGACGGCTACGGCTGCTGAGGTGGTCACGCGAGGCATCGACGAATCAGCCATTGCCAGTGGTGAGATCACCGAGAATATCTGTGAAATCGATCGACTCCTTAGCGAGTCCGTGAAAGACGCTGAGCAGTCGCAACGTTCAGGCGAAGAGTTTGCTCGCTTGTCGGAGGGACTGCAGAAGATCGTTTCGCGTTTCAAGATAAGCGAGGGGAAATCGATTCGAGATGAGCAACTTACGACCAGTGCGTAGGCCCACATTCGAATAAGTAAGGGTCGCTTGAGTCGAAGCATTGTAGACGAGCGACATGGAAGGAATGCGAAGTCATGCGTGTATTAATAGTCGATGATTCGACGTTGTTCCGCAAAGTCGTCCGCGACGCTCTGGCCACGTGTCAGGGTGTCGAGGTCGTCGCAGTAGCGTCGGATGGAAAATCCGCGCTCGAGAAGATCGAGCATTACCGGCCAGACCTGGTAACGCTCGACGTGGAAATGCCTGTTCTGAACGGAATTGAGGTGCTTCGAGAATTACATGCTCGTCCGCACCGCCCTGAGGTGATCATGCTCAGCGGTTTGACCGATCATGGAGCTTTGAATACCACACAAGCCTTACGTCTGGGGGCGTTCGATTTTGTTCTGAAGCCGCACGGTCAAGCCAACATGGAGGAGAGTGCTCAGCAGTTGCGGGCCGATCTCGTGCCGAAAGTACGTGCTCTTCAAGATCGCTTGGCTGCAGCAAATCAGCAGAAGAGCGAGAAACCAAACGAAGTCGATGTTCCATTTACTCCTCCTGTCGGCTCAAAGCCGTTCGATATTTCACAAGTTACCGTTGTTGGAATCGGTGTTTCGACCGGAGGACCGGCGGCATTATCAACGATGTTGCCCAAGCTTCCAGCGAGTCTGTCCGTGCCACTGTTGATTGTGCAGCACATGCCTCCGATGTTTACCAAGTCGCTGGCAAACGACCTGAATCGGGCTTGCAAAATATCGGTTTGTGAGGCCCAGGATGGCCAACCTGTGACGTCTGGTACGGCGTACATCGCACCTGGTGGGAAACAGATGAAGGTCGCAACAGAGAACGGAGCGAAGGTCATACGTATCACGGATGATCCGCCTGAACGAAGTTGCCGTCCTTCTGTCGATTACATGTTCCGTTCGATCGCCCATGAATATGGACGCCAGGCGATGGCTGTGGTCATGACCGGCATGGGAGACGATGGAACCCTCGGTTGCCGCTTGCTGAAGCGTCACGGCTGCATGGTGGTGGCTCAGGATGAAAAGAGTTGTGTTGTGTTTGGGATGCCCAGGCAAGTGATCTCAGCTGGCCTGGCGGATAAAGTCGTCCCGCTCGAGCAACTGCACGAAGTGGTGCAGTGTGCCGGATCGAAAGGAGCAGCAACATGCCGCTAAGTACCGGCGATATCGACGCCGTTTGTGATCTAGTGAACGACCTGTGTGGGATCTGCCTAGACTCCAGCAAGTCGTACTTGATCGAAAGTCGATTGGGGCAGATCGTCGAGAAGCATGGCTGTAAAGACTACTCCGACTTGGTTCGCAAAGTGCGTCTAGGAATAGACAAACAGCTCACCAATCAGTTTGTCGATGCCATTACCACGAATGAAACACTCTTCTTTCGCGACAACTACTTGTTCGAGGCGTTTCGGCATAAAGCCTTGCCCGAACTGATCGATGCTCGCGAGAAGACCGCGTTTCCCACACGTGTTCGTATTTGGTCGGCCGCATGTAGTACCGGGCAGGAACCGTACAGCTTGGCGATGACCATTTCCGAGCTGATCCCCGATGTGCATAAGTGGGACATCCAGATCACGGCCACCGATATTTCGGACGCCGCGATCGCCAAGGCGAGTCGTGGTGTGTATGCGAAGCACGAGATCGAACGAGGCGTCTCAACCGAACGACTCCGTCGCTTCTTCTACCCGGAAGGAGATGGGTGGAAAATCAACGACGAAATTCGCTCGATGGTTTCGTTTGCGAAGATGAACCTGCTGCAGCCGTTTGGCCATGTGGGACGGTTCGATATGGTGTTTTGCCGGAACGTCGCAATCTATTTCACGCGCGAAGTACGCCAAGATTTGTTCCGCCGAATCGCTCAGACGCTGGCTCCTGATGGGTACCTCTTTGTAGGTGCTCAGGAGTTCCTGGCCGATGTCGGCCCGAATTTCACGCCGCATCAGCACTGTCGCGGGACGTTCTATCGACCCAACCTGACAGCGCCGGTTCCGCATGCGTTGGTCCGTTAATTGTTAAGTTCTGCCAAGCTGCTTGCCATCGGCGAGCAGCTTGGAGTACCCTCGTTAAGACCAAGTCGTTATTACCGAGGGACGTTGAATGACCAATCGCAATCACAGCCGCCGCGCGTTTCTGCAGCAAGGATCGCTTGTCTTGACGGGCGCTGCCTGTTTTCCCACCGGCTTCCTGCATGCCGAGGAGAATCCCACCATGCTTCGCGTCGGTATGATGACCGATATGCACTATGCCGACAAAGACCCAGCCGGCACACGCTACTACCGCGAAACGTTGGCCAAGCTGGCCGAAGCCTCCGAGAAGCTTGGTAGTCAAAAGCTCGATTTCCTGGTCGAACTGGGCGATTTCATCGATGCTGCCGATTCGGTCGAGACCGAACGTGGCTATCTGAATACAATTGCCAAGCCGTTCGCCGAAATCTGTAAAGACCGGCATTACGTCCTGGGTAACCACTGCGTCGATACGTTGACCAAGGAAGAATTCCTTGGCGGTGTCGAACAGGAGAGGTCCTTCTACTCGTTCGATCGGGGGGATATGCACTTCGTGGTGCTGGATGCCTGCTTCAAATCCGATGGTACACCGTACGGCCGTAAGAATTTTGTTTGGACCGATGCCAATATTCCAGCGGAGGAACTCGAGTGGCTTAGCGCCGATTTGAAAGAGACGAAGAAGAAAACGATCGTCTTTGCCCATCAGCGTCTAGACAACGAGGGAAACCACGCGGTTAAGAATTCCCCTGAGGTGCGAAAGGTACTGCAGGAAGCTGGCAATGTATGGGCGGTGTTCCAAGGGCACAGCCATGCGAACGACTATCATGAGGTCGAAGGAATTCATTACTGCACAATGCGAGCGATGGTCGAGAAGTCGGGGCCGAGCAACAACGGTTTCTCGCTGCTCGAAATCGATCCGCGCGGTGTGTTGACCGTCAAAGGGTTCCGCGATCAGGCTGACTACCAGTGGAGCTAACCAATCTCTTTCAAGATCTGCCGAGCGAACTACCCGACGAACTATTTCAAACGCTCGTTCAGCAGGGAGACGTGCGGATCGAAAGGATTGTCTCCCGTGGGCACGCTTCGCCGGAAGGCTTCTGGTACGATCAGTCGCAACACGAATTCGTGATCGTACTGTCAGGCTCGGCCCAGCTTCAACTGGAAGGAGAACCGACCGCGCGGTTTCTCGCGCCGGGAGATTTTGTGAACATCCCGGCACATCAGAAGCATCGTGTCGATGCGACAGATGCGGATCAGGTCACCGTATGGTTAGCGGTCTTCTACGGCGGCGAATCATAACCCTGCCACCCGCTGGGTGATCTCCTCGTACAGGGATTCCGGCAGTGGTCCTTTGTTGGCCGAGGCGATGTTTTCCCGCAAATGGGCCTCGTTACAAGTTCCGACAATCGTCGTATCGCAGTGCGGATGGGTCAGCGTATAGCGCAGGATCAACTCGGCCCGAGAGAGATCGTCCGTAAGCAGCTCGTCGAGCTTCGCCCGGTTCCATACATCATTCAAATTCGGACGCTGAATCTCCGCGTCGGGACCACCTTGGGCAATTCCACCACGAATGATAATTCCTGCACCCGTTTCCGCAGCTTGGGTGATCAGGTCGTGATGCTCCGGAGCGAGGCACGAGTAAGGAATTTGAAACGTCTCGAAGACCCCCAGTTCAATCAAACCAGGTAGGTCAGGCAGTTTGCTCGAAATGCCGAGATGCCTGATCAATCCTTCGCTACGAAACTTGACCAACGCATCGATCAGGCCAGCTTGTTGCAACGTTTCGGCATCTCCGCCATGAAACTGGAGCAGGTCGAGGTGGTCGGTCTGCATCCGCTGCAAACTGGTTTCCAGGTTGCGACGAATGACATCGAGGTTCCACTCGTGGGCGATTTCCAGGTGATCGGCATGCTGAACCGGCACGCAGCCGCACTTGGTGGCCAGGTAAAACTCACTACGTCGGTGCGCTAGGGCGCGGCCGATTCGTTTTTCCGCGGCACCGTAGTCAGGGGCCGTGTCGAGAAAGTTGATCCCCTGATCGAGCACCAGATTGAGAAATCGGTCGGCCGCGTCGTCTTCCACGACGCGGACACCCCAAGTGCGAGGTCCGCGTAATCCCATTGTGCCGTAACCTAGTTGGGTAACTTCCAGCGTGGTGTTGCCCAGTCGTCGTTTGATCATTTTGCCTCGGTACTGACTTTGGTGGGTAGCGATTTGGTGAACGTTACGGCCTGGCCGACGAAGCGGCGGAGATCGGCATCGTCCACGAACCCTTCCGGTTCGACCATCACCCAACCACGCATTTCTTTGCCAGTGATATCGAACTTTTTGATGTGTGGCTTGGTAAGCATCTCGGCGTAAGCGTCGGGGCCAATTCGCAAGATCAAGTAATCTTTCCACACGCCGCAACACATGTTGCCGTTAAGCAGATATCCGAATCCACCAAACATCTGTTTGCCAGAGAATCCCTTTCGCCGATGCAGCAGGCGATAGACCCTGGCTGAGGAGACTTCGTTGTAGGTCATCTTCGTGAACTCAACGGGAGATGGGAATTGACAATGGTGACAGCTTACACCGCTGGCGTCCGCTTGGCTCCCACAAAATGGGTGATCAAGTCAGATTATGTTTCGGCGACGGCTTCCGGCATGAAGACACGATTGACGGGCTCCCCTGCCCCGCCCTTGATCACCACCACCACGTGATCGCCACTAAGTAGGATAGTCTTTCCTTGCGGCGGGATGAACTCCTCTTGGCGTGCGATAAGGGCAATGGTGGCTCCTTCTGGTAGTCCCAGATCACGTACCATCTTACCGACCGCGGGCGAATTGTCGGTAATCGTATAGTCGACGATTTCGCCGTCGACATGCTGTAGCGAATTGATCTCTAGCTGCAGCGGTGGGTTAGGTGGCATCGGTAGATTCAAACCTAACTTCCGGGCGACCCATGGTAGCGACCAACCTTGCACCAGGGCTGAAAGCACTACAACGAAGAACACGACGTTGAAGATCTCTTCCGCCCCGCTTAAGCCGTACACCAACGGGAACGTTGCCAACGTAATCGGCACGGCCCCTTTCAGCCCGCCCCAGCTTGCCAGCGACATTTCCTGCCAGCGGAAGCGGAACGGAAGCATCGATACAAACACCGCGATGGGGCGAGCAATCAGAATCAAGACAAACGCGATTCCCAGCGATGGTACGGTAAACGTCAATAACTTCATCGGAAAACAGAACAGCCCCAGCACGATAAACATCATGATTTGGGCCAGCCAGGCTAAGGCATCATGAAACAAGAGCGTACCGTTCTGGAATACGACACGATTGTTACCCAGGACTATTCCCAGGATGTACACCGCCAGGAATCCGCTTCCATCAAAGTACGCGGTCATCCCGAACGTGATTAGGCAAAAACCGGTTGCCAGCAGAGGGTACAGCCCTGCCGTATCGAGCCGAATTCGATTGGTCATCCACACGGCGATGTACCCTGAGACCACACCAAAGAGGATCCCGAATGCCATCTGCTTCACAAACATCAGCAACAAATGCCCCGGCGTCGCAGGATCCGGCAACAGAAGTTCAATGCAGCCGATCGTCATAAAGATGGCCATCGGATCATTCGAACCACTTTCGATCTCTAGCGTCGATGCCAGCTTGGGGGGCAAAGCAAATCCGCCTGTGCGTAAGACCGAGAAAACGGCCGCCGCATCGGTCGATCCGACAATACTTCCTAGAAGTAAACCGTTGAGCAGCGTGGTTTGTAAGATCCAACTGGCAGCCAGACCGGTAAGTATCGACGTGATTAGGACGCCGACCGTTGCCAGCACCAGCGAAGGCTTCCAGGCCGAGGCGATCGAAGCATAGGTCGTCCCCAATCCGCCATGGAAAAGGATGATCGCCAGCGCCAAGGAACCCACCGCGTGGGCCTGGATAGGATCGTCGAATTCAATACCGCCGATTCCCTCGGACCCCGCCAGCATCCCAAGTCCCAAAAAGAGAACCAGCATCGGGATTCCATACCGAGCCGAGATCTTACTGGTGACTACGCCCAATAAAAGTAGGACGCCAGCGACCAGCATCGCGTCGTCAATCCAGAACATGCAGGGTCATCCATGAAGTTAGTTCGTGCGGCGAATGATTTACCCACACAACTTACCGGGTTCCTGCGAAACGCGAAACTGCTACTATTTTGCGGACAGAATTAACGAACGCGATGAGATAGCAGCCAGACTATCCGAATAATATTCGATAAAAATAATCCGGTTGCCACTCGTGGAGATTGATCAGACCTTCCAACTCGATCTTTCGATGCGACTTAATCAGTTCGTAGCTCTCGGGACCAATCAGGTCGGCTAAATCGGGGAGCACTTCGTATAGCAAGGGGATTGCGTCCACTTCGGACGGATCGAAGTCGATTAGGCACTGAGTCTTCTCAGCGGGAGTGAGTTCCTGCAGTAAACGGTCGCGAATGCCTGATAGGTGGACTTTTCCTGCGGGAAACTTTGCTCGCAGCCAGGCGAAGTTCAAAAGATCGACCGGATCAAGGTCGCCGAGGAAGCTGATTGGCAAGGATGCACTTAGACGGCCTAGCATTGAAACATCGTGTGAGGCGGGTAGTCCGTACCTGGACACTAACGAGCAATCGAGCGGCAACGCGGGAAGTAGTTTCCCGCGGAAGGCTGACATCTTGGTCGTATAAAGCAGCTTTGTCGGTTTCACCATCGCTGCGATGACGTGGTAGGGAGCGTCCCGAGGCAAAGACACAAACTCGCCACTCTCGGTTTGCGAGACAATAAACGTTTCGATTTTGGCGATCACGGACTCAGGCATCGCACTGCTTGGAATAGTGACTACTTCCGTTTCTTGCCACGAATCTTGCGGGGTCCGACTCGGCCAATGTACCGCGTGCGGGGCTCGCTAGGTTCGGACGCACCTGGAGGACTTTCATTCGCCATCCCGGCGGACGTACCCATGTTTTCCGCCGGTGCTACGTCCCCGCCTTCGTGGACATGTTCTTGATGAGTTGATGCGAGTAATGGGGCGACGTCGTTGTTGTTAACGAATGGTTCTTGGGATGTTGGTTTTGACGCCGTATCGGCCGTTACCGCGCATGCCCACGCGGACCTGGGCATGGCGCCCGTTCGCTTTTCTGGCTGTGGGGTTGAGGTGTTCTTTTCGCAAAGCTGCTTGAGTTCAGAGCGGTCCTTCTCATGTTTCAGAAGCACCTTAAGCATCGACTGTACCATCCGCGAAGCCTGGAGACGGAGGTTTAGCTGGGCGGAAAGGTCGAGGGCGATTTGCTTGGGGACGTCGAGGGCGGCTTGCCAGTGCTCGGCGGTGATGGTGACGGCGTGCATCGGGAGTTGCTTTCTCGTGAAGACTCGTGGGACTGGTGATGCGATTAGGTGTACCAGACGCGCGCTTCAAACTTGAAGCGACCACGAGCAAGTTTTCCCGATACCTCAGCGGTAAGTGCCGACAGATAGAAGACTTCCGCTGCGAGAAAAAACTTTTCTTAAGTTTACATTCGAAGCTCTGACAGCGAGTTTTGCCGTTGTCAGGTCATTGTCAGATTGTTGCCAAGATCTTTTCAGCAGTTCCCAAACCGCTGAGGATCGCCCCTTCAACGCGAGCGCCTGAGCACCAATCGCCGCAGATGGCTAGTTGCGAGGCTTCGTCCACCAGACAAGTCTCTTCCAGAGGTGAAGTCGGGGCGCTGTAACGCCAACGATGACTGGTCACGTAACGGATTTCGCCGAGTGGTTGTCCGATGGCCTGAGCGAACGCATCGAGCAGTTCGTTGGTAATTTCCTCCGAAGTGCGTTCAAGGTTTTCGGTCGACCAGGTGGGATCCGCATGCAGAACCCAGCATTCTTCGTCCAACGGGCGACCTGGCTTGCTGTTATTACGGCAAATCCAATGAATCGGATTTTCGTGGACGAACGCGGCATCGTAGGGGACCGGCAAGGGCTCGGCGAAGTGAATCATCGTTGCCCAGCAAGGATCAAATTTTTGCTCGGCAAGCGTGGCATGAAACGGGTTCGCTGAACCGAGGATGTTGTTGGCCTGCCCAGGAGGCGCCGTGCAGACGACCCAATCGTAGGGGCCGAACGACTGGCCGTTGTCCGTGCTGACAAGCCAACCGTCGTCGGAATGTTCGGCCTGGGTAACAAGCATCTTGGTTCGTACGGTCAGCGATTTCGCCAGGTGCTTACCCAAGGACTTCATCCCAGGCATCGCGACAAATCGTGGTGTTGGATCACGTTCGGTCTTGATGCCAGGTCGCAGCACGACGACGGTTCCTCGCCACGGCGCGACGATGTGGTCGTCGACCCATTCGTCCAATAGTGGTTGAACTTGCGGACTACGGACGGTGAAGTACTGCGCACCGTGGTCGAAAGTAGCCCCCGTTTCGGGGACTCGACGCGTGGCCATGCGGCCTGAAACGCCGCGTGACTTATCGAATAAACGGACGTCGAGCTTACCAGCGAGACTGCGAGCGCATATCAAGCCGGAGATTCCCGCACCGATGATGGCTACGCGTTTCATATGTGTCACTTTCGAAAGTCAAAAAGATATCTGCCGAGCAAACCGTAATGTGGGCTCGGCTCTTAACATCCGTTTCCCAATGAATCCTAGCTCAAACAAAGCGAATGCCGCTTTACCGAGGACTGTTTCGGAAGACGTTCTAAACTATTGAATAACTTATCGTGAAGAAGTGGGTAGTGGAAAGGGTCACCCTCCCCTGCCCATCGGATCGGATACCCGAAGTCAAGGAAATTCAGATCGGAATTTCACGCGCCGTGATTTAAATCTTTCGAACAATAGAATTCTTTTGGCTTCCCTTACCTAACCGTTTAGAATCCAAGCAGGACGCCCCAAGAGAGTTGACGTTACGCGGTGCTATGCAATAGGAGTTAGTCGTGGCAGTCTCCCTCTCGATGATCGCTTTGAACCGTGGCTCCCGCGTTACCTGGAAGCTGCTTCGAGACGATCTCGCTAACCACTGGCCGATGTTACCAACGCCAGAGGATGTCAAAAAACAGGAGAATACGCTTTCCTTTGATATGGGCTCGATGAGTATCGCCATGGGGATGATGCCTGGCCCAATCCCTGGAGACAACTGGGCTACGCCCGAACGCCAAACCTGGATTTGGCCTGACGCAGTGGAACAACTGCAATCGCATCGGGGACATTTGATCGTCACCGCGATTGGTGAAGGATCGATGGTCGAGCAATCAAAGCTACTGACCATGGTCACGGCCTCCCTACTGCGGACGGTCGGCAAACCGGCTGGCGTGCTCTGGGGAGAGAACGGTTTGTTGAACTCGCCCGAAATGTTTTGCGACCTGGCTGAAGGGATGCTTCCGGGGGAAGTCCCCTTCCCTCTTTGGCTTTCGGTGTTTCTTGGTAAGAACTCCGACGGTACAACGGTTGGCTTTACCCAAGGGATGGGGGCGTTCGATCTGATGGACTTCGTTACCGAGAACGCAACCGATTCGCCCGATGACTTGTCGGAACGCTTTTACGGTCTGGCTGACTACCTGGTCGAAAATGGCCCGGTGATTGAAGACGGCCACACCCTCGGCGAAGATGCTGGTAAGCGAATTCAGGTTCGCTATTGCGAGTCTCCGTTTGGGCACGAACGACCAGTAATGCGACTCGACTTCGCGCCGGAAGCAGGTTGGTCGTCATACGGATCGCGTTGGAAGTGACGCCCCGTCGCCGCTAACCTTTCGCCCGCGGGTGAGCTTTTTCATAGATTCCGCGGAGCGAGGCCGTGCTCAAGTGCGTGTAGATCTGGGTGGTGACTAAGCTCTTGTGTCCCAGAAGTTCCTGCACGCTCCGAATATCGGCTCCGGCGTCCAGCAAGTGGGTGGCAAAGCTGTGCCGCAAAGTGTGCGGACTGGTACGCAGGTCGAGGCCGCTCTCTTTTAGGTATTTCTCCAGCATCCGTCCAACGCTGCGCGTGGTGATGCGGTTGCCGAATTTATTGAGAAACACAGGGCGATCGGCCAATTTCTCGCTTTTGGCGCTCAGCAGTCGCACGTCCAGCCACTGGCAAAGAGCATCGAGGGCAAACGAGCCAAGCGGGGCCAGGCGTTCCTTACGACCCTTACCACGAACGCGGACCAAGCCATCGTGCAGATCTAAATCGTTCTCGTTGATGCCGACCAGTTCGCTAACACGAAGGCCGGCGCTGTAGGTTGTTTCGAGCATCGCTCGATCGCGGATGCCCGCCGAAGTCGAACGTGGCGGGGCATTGAGCAGACGGCCTATTTCGTCGGTCGTTAGAAAGTGCGGTAGCTTCTGACTCTTTCGCGGATTGCGAAGGGGCTTCGCCGGATTCTTGTCGACCAGTTGCTGGCGCTGAGCGAACTTGAAGAAGCTTCGCATCGACGCTAATCGCCGCGCGACGGTACTACCCGAATAACCTGCCTCGGTAACGGCCGAGACGTAACCACGGAGATCGAGTGTGGTGATCTCGTCAGGCGAAGGTTCCAGGGCAAAGCTTTCTTCCAGGTAGCCTGCCAAGGCGTCGAGGTCTTCGCCGTAACTTTTGATGGTCAGGTCGGACGCATTACGTTCGACCTGAAGATAGCGAAGGTAGCTATCAATGACAGTCCGCAGCCCTTGGGTAGATGCACTGGTAGCTCGATCTATCACCCTGGGGTGCTCCGGTAATTAGCTGAATTCGTCGAAGTCGAGATGATCGGAATCGAGGCTTCCGATATCGATCGGCCCATTGGCAGGGAAAGCGAATCGCGGCTTCACTGCGGGATCGTTATGGGGAACCGCTTCTTGATCGACTACCTGAGCTCGAATCTTCTGGCTCAAGACAGCCGCGTCATACCAGGTGAAGCTAAGTTCGGGATTGCTCGCGTATCGTCCCAGCGTTCGCAAGGCTTCCGCCCTCCGTTGATCGCTGAACAAAAACACGTAGCGTTCTTCACCCTTGACCAGTGCTAGTACGTTAATCTCTTCCGTCACGTGAGGCAGCCTCCCAGACAATTCCAAAACTCATCCGTGGTAAAGAAGGTTATCGGCGATTGCCCCACCGAATCGCCAGTTGAGATTCGCCTGCTCCACCACGAAGAGAAAGCATTTCGCTGATATGCGAGTAGCAACAGAAACGAATGAAATCGTCGCTACGACCGAGAAAACCCTGCCAACCGCCATTACGTGAATCATCCAGGAAAAAGAAATACTGTTCGGCACGTTCTGTGACTTCGGAATCGTTTTCGGCATAGGTCCGAATTTGCGAGATGATCGGGCCATCGTGTGGGATCATCGGTGGGTGTTCGGTCTTCGGTCCGTCAGGAATAAATCCGGTAGGATCAGGCCAGTCGGCCGGCAGTCCATCAACGGCGACTTTGCCGTTTTCCTCGGGAATTCCCAGGGGATCCAAGCCGTCGGCTTGCGAGGGCGTTTGGGTTGCGAGTTGTTCGCGAGCTAAGGCAAACTCGGCTTCCCAGACGTGTGATTCCGGAATGAACTCTTCGCCAGAGGTTCCCCATGGCAGGCCATAACCGGGTGGAATGGGATGGAACCCAGGGTTGGTGGCATACCAATTCACTGCCAGCGTCATACGCTTGGGATAATACGGCGAGAAGTCAGTGACCGAACCAACGACGACGGCATCGGCACCTAACATTTTTCCGAGCGCTCGAATTTGTTGAACGTCAGTCAGATCGTTACCGGTTGCTTGCATGGCTCGCATGACCACACCGACCGGTACGACTTCAAATCCACGAACCGATTGCAGTTCCCCATAATAGGCCAGCGTGACGTCGTCCATGTTGAGGGTCGGCACGTCGCTTTGGTTGTTGAAGGGGATGATCGCAACCCGCGCGAGCTGCGGAAACGGGTTGTGGAAGATCGGCTTATCGCGCACCTCGGGTATGGCGGCACAGCCGGTGGAAAGTAAGAACAAACAGGCGATGGCGAACCAGTAGCGCACGTAAAAGCCGGTCGTTGCATTTCAGGTAGCCCCCCTGATTTGCTCGATGCGCGATCGCGAATCATTCGCGGCGCATTTCGTCCGTTACCGGTGTCATCGACGATGGCGAAGTGTGCGCTTGATCAGAATTGCAGCGATTCTTTCAATTAGGCAAACTTTGTCGCCGCTAGCTGCTGGCATCGCAGGATCAGACCAGCGAACCCATGCTGGCCAGGCCAATGGGTTCCCGCGAGGTAAACGGCTCGCCGTAGCGCGTTCCGATTGTCTTCCCCCAGTACGAGGCTTCGTCATGTAGCTTATCGAGGAAGGTGGGATACTCTTGCGGACGTCCTTCGATGAACTGGCTGTAATAGCAGCGAATCGACTCGAACTTCTGTTCCCAGTATTCGCTGATGTCGAGCACAAACGCTGGCTGCGGAGTCATCTTCAAATGAACACAGTAGTAGTTGTAGATCCGCTGCGGATGGAACGGCTCGCCTGGCATGTCGGTCTTGCTGAGCTTTGCCCAGAACCGTGCGGCATCGACGAGTTGCGTTGCGGCCAGGTGATCGGGATGAGCATCTTCCCAGTAGGGAGCAAATAGCCATTTAGGACGCAGCAGTCGAATCGCCGACGCCAGATTCTCGCGGGCTGCTAGCGTGGGCTCGAGGCTGCGATTGGGGAGCCCAAGGTTATCTCGCCAGTCGACTCCGAGAATCTCGGTCGCGGCGGCGGTTTCCGCGGCGCGTTTTTCCAGAGAGCCGAACGGTGTTGGTTCGCCGGAGGTGAGATCCAAGATGCCGACCTTTTTCCCCTCGGCCTTCAATTTAAGGATCGCCCCCCCCATGCCCAGTTCGGCGTCGTCGGGATGGGGAGCAATAACTAAAACGTCGAGCGGGGTCGGTGTTTTCATTTGATCTGGTGAGGATTGGGAATATCAGCTAAGTAAGTCGCCACGTTTACCAAGTTTTCAGGTCCGAGGCGATTGGTCCGATGCCGCTACGTACTTTGGTTGTGCTGCTCATTCTTGCTTGCTTTACGCCCGGTTGCCGCACGTGGGGCTGGGGATGGAAGTCCGCTCCTCCGGTTCAAGAAGAACCATTGGTCGACGATTTCACGCATTCCGAACCGAAGTCGGACGATGAAGACGAAGCGGAACCATCAAGCGCATTCGCCAAGAAAAACGGTCGAGCAGACGATCCTGGGACGGGCCTTTCTGATCGTTCTCGCGAAATTGAGCGTAGCCTCGGATATCGCTAAGACGTTGTCTTCAGGTCGAACTTAATGTTCGATGCCATAAAGCGGGCCAAGTTTCGCGCGAAGGTAGCGAATGAGCGGAGCCGAATCGATCGGATCGCCGCAAACACGCTCGACCAGCTTATCGCCGGGATAACATTGACCAGCTTGATGGACGTTTTCTCGGAGCCATCCCAACAATGGAGCGAACTCGCCGGCAGCGAACATGCCTTCCAAGTCACCTAGATCTTCGTGAGCTTGTTCCATCAATTGGGCGGAGTAAATGTTACCGAGGCTGTAAGTCGGGAAGTAACCCATCAGCCCAGCGCTCCAGTGAACATCCTGCAGACAGCCATCGGCGTCGTTGGGTGGCGTGATGCCTAACTGTTGGGTGTATTTCTCGTTCCAAGCCCCTGGCAAGTCTTTCACTTGCAGATCGCCCGAAAGCAGGGCCTGTTCCAGCTCGAAGCGGATAATAATGTGAAGGTTGTAGGTCGCTTCGTCCGCTTCGACACGAATCAGCGACGGTGTGACCTCGTTGATTGCGAAGTGGAAGTCGCTCATCGGGACATCGCCGAGTGCTGCCGGGAAGGCTTTCTTCACTTCGGGATAAAAATGGCTCCAGAAGGCGTAGCTCCGACCAACGATGTTCTCCCACAATCGCGATTGCGACTCGTGCACACCTAAGGAGGCCGCGGCACCTGGCGGCAGGCCGAACCATTCTTCGGGCAAACCTTGTTCGTAAATACCGTGCCCTGCCTCGTGTAAGATCGAGAAGAACGCCGACGGGAAGAAGTCTTCGTCGTAGCGGGTTGTGATGCGGCAATCGTGCGGTCCGGAGGTCGAACAGAACGGATGGTGCGTCACATCGAGCCGACCGGAAGTGAAGTCAAAGCCAATCTTTGCGGCAGCGACTTTGCCGAACTGCTCTTGGGCCGCGATCGGGAAGTTTCGCTTGAGGATTTCAAGGTTTGGTTGACGGCCGCTGTCCTTGATTTCAGCAACCAATGGAACGAGTTGTGACTTCAGCGTTTCCAAAACTTGACGAACTTGAGCAGTCTTCGCTTCTGGTTCGTAGAAATCGAGCAACGCGTCGTACTGCTCTCCCTCGTAACCGATCGCCTCGGCCATCTCGCGGCTGAGGCTGATCAGCTTGTCCAAGATTGGCTCGAAGGTTCCAAAGTTGTTGTCGGCTCGTGCTTTGACCCACGTTTGTTGGCCGATGATTCGCGAATGGCTGAATTCCTCGATCAAGCGTTTGGGAAGCTTGACCTGCTTCAAGTAGTCGCTGCGAATCCGGCGGATTGTTGCTTCGGTAAAGCTATTCGGCTCTTCCGTGAGCGGTGAGTCAGTCAGTTCTTCTAACCAAGCGCCGAGTTGAGGATCGGTGTTACGATCGTGAATGATACCCGCCAAGAGGGTCACCTGATCGGCTCGATAGGCACCGCCACGTTCCGGCAGCATGACTCGCTCGTCCCAGCCTAAGAGGGCATTGATGTTTTCGAGCTTGGCCGTCTCGCGAACGTGGTCGCACAACTGGTCGAAGATTTGTTGATGATCCGCCATGTTTGTCGCCTGTTCGTAATCGTGGGTCGTAAGGGTTGTTGGTTGGCTCAGCAGGACGCTAGGCGAGCAGCTTGGCTCCGGTTTGTTTTTCACATTCGGCCAAGATCTTGGCGATCGTGACGTCCGCTTCTTCCCCTTTCAGGGTGCGATCGTAGGCTTGAAGTGTGACAGTGAACAAGACTCGCTTTTTACCAGGTCCATCCTTTTTGGGATCGCGGAAGATCTCTTGGAAGGTGACACTTTCAACCAGTTCGCCGCCGGCGTCATAGCCAATCGATTGTAACTGCGACCAGCTCACTTCTTCGTCGACAATCAAGTTCAAGTCGCGATTCATGGTCGGCTGTGTACTGAAGTCTTGATGTTGTGGCACCAACACGGCCAGCTTCATCAGGGCACCCAGGTCGAGCTCGGCAACCGATGCCGCGTTTTGCAGTCCGTACGCTTTGGCCGTCTTGTGACTCACGATACCGAAATAGCCGAGCGTCGTACCGTCGATGGTGACGTGCGCCCCCTGCCCTTCTACGAACATCGGGTCGGTAAACGGAAGGACTTCGAGCTTGGCTTTCGGGTTGAGCATCGCCACCAGCGATTCCACTACGCCCTTAATCTCGTAAAAGCTATTACCACTGGTGATCCCGACCATGTAACGTTCGTCGGGCAGTGCTTTCGCCTTGGGGAGATAGACCTTGGCGATCTCGTACAGGTCGATTTGCGTATAGCTGAATTTCTCGTTATTTCGACGAGCACCCAGCAAGCTTGGCAGCAGGCTGATGCGAAGACGATCTTCCCCTTTCACCATCGGCATGCTGGTGGCAAGCGGCTCGCTGAGAGACCAACCTTGGAAGGTCTTGGCCCAGACGTCGCTCACAACGCTGCGAGTTAGTGTTTCATCGAAACCCATGCCAAGCATCGCCGACCGCACCTTGTTACGCACACGGTCCAGGTCACTTTGGTGGGAAGCACTCAGTGAGACACCAGCACGCTCCGGGATTTGGTCGTAGCCGTGGATCCGCGCGACTTCTTCGACAAGGTCGATTTCGCGCGTGATGTCACGACGCCAACTAGCTGGGATGACGGTGATGCTCTCATTGGTTTGTTTTTGAACTGGATTGCCGAGCTTTTCCAAGATGCGATGGACTTCGTCCGCCGGGACATCGATGCCCAAGACACGCATCAACTGAGAAAAGCGGAGGGTTACCGGCTTGCGGGCAGGTGCGGACGAACCGGCGAAGACACTTCCTTCGCAGATTTCGCCGCCAGCCGTTTCGACGATCAGTTCGCAGCAGCGGCGACTAGCCCAATCGATCATCTCGGGATCGACACCCCGTTCAAACCGGTAGGAGGAATCACTCTTTAGTTTGAGCCGTCGCGAAGTCGTGCGAACTGGCAAAGCGGCGAAGTCGGCTGCTTCGATCAGCAGGCTCGAGGTCATCTCGCCTACTTCCGTCAGCTTGCCACCCATCACACCAGCCAACGCAATTGCCCCGCTGCTGTCGGCGATCACGTAGTCGTCGCTGTGCAGTTCGTAGTCACGATGATCGATCGCGGTGAACTTTTCGCTGGTTTTCGCTCGGCGGACCGTGATTGTATCGCCCGTGATTTTGTCGAGATCAAACGCGTGTAACGGCTGACCGATCTCCATCAACACGTAATTGGTGACGTCGACTACGTTGTTGATCACGGCAACACCGACCGTTTCCAAGCGATTGGTCAGCCAGGCTGGACTGGGGCCAATCGTCACCCCAGTTACGCTGCGGGCGATGTAGCGAGGGCAGAAGTCTTCGTCTTCGATCTGCACGATCTTCGGACAAGCACCGCCGGTCGACGTGGCCGCGATATCGGCTTGAGGAACCTTCAATTCCAGGTCGAACAACACGCCGATCTCGCGAGCGATGCCAACATGACCGAGCCAGTCGGGACGGTTGCTGGTGACTTCCAAGTCCAAGCAGCGATCGTTAGCAACGGTGGAAGCGCCATCGAAATTTAGCCCAGCCAACGTCAAGCGATCGCAGACCTCTGCTTCGCTGAGGTTGAGGTCGAGATACTGCTTCAGCCATTCCCAGGAAACTAGCATGATTTGTCGATTCTGTGCGTGTGCGAGTTCGAGGTGATTGTGAGGATTCACAAAGAGCGAAACGTGTCCGGCTTTAGAACTGAGCCAGGAACTTCGTGTTGCTGTCGTACAAATAGCGGATGTCATTGATGCCGTGACGTCGCATGCAAAGACGCTCGACACCCAGTCCGAATGCGAATCCGGTAACCTTCTCTGGATCGTAGCCGACCGCCTTCAGGACGTTGGGGTCGACCATCCCTGCCCCGCCGAATTCGAGCCAGGTATCTTGCCAACGCATGTCGACTTCCACACTCGGTTCGGTGAAGGGGAAGAAGGAAGGACGGAAGCGGATTTCCACGTCGCCGCCTAAGTAGCTGGACGCGAACAGCCGCAGGACATATTTCAGGTCGGCCATGGTGACGTTGGTATCGACTAGCAGTCCTTCGATCTGATGGAACATGGCGTAGTGAGTCGCATCGATTTCGTCGGGACGATAGACGCGACCAAGGGAAACGATGCGGATCGGCGGCTCGTTGTCTTCCATCACGCGGATCTGGACGGTCGACGTCTGGCTTCGCAGCAGTTGATTGCCGCCACCGTGGCTGGCTGCGGCGATATTCAGATAGAAGTTGTCCAGCGGATCGCGAGCTGGATGCTCGAGGGGGATATTCAAGGCTTCGAAGTTGTGCCAGTCATCTTCGATTTCCGGTCCTTCCACGGCGGAGAAACCGAGCCGGCCCATGATGTCTTTCAGCTCGTCGATCGTCTGGGTGATCGGATGGACGTGTCCCAGGCGTGGTCGAATGCCGGGCAGCGTCACATCGAGTGCTTCGACTTTGCCCTTTTTCCCGCCACCGGTTATCACATCGGCAGCCGATTGGAAAAGCTCTTCCAGTCGGGTTTTCACTTCGTTGAAGCGTTTGCCGGCGGCGGGCTTGTCTTCCTTGGCGACTTTGCCGAGACCCTTTTGGGCTTCCTTGAGCTTGCCACTTTTGGCTCCCAGGAATTCGACGCGAGTCTCTTCCAGAACCTGGTGATCGGTCTGATTGATGGCGTCCTCGAAACGCTTGGAGGCGGATTCGACCAGATCGTCCAACTGCTTGATGAAATCGTTGAGTGACATGATGCCTGTTGGTGAGATGCCTTCATGAAACAAGCCGCCGAGGATAGCTCGGCGGCTTGTATTATTGCATTTGAATGACGGGCTGCCCATCCACGGTGTTATCGCACTCGGTGGGGGCCAGCTTCGTGGCGACTAGGCAGCCAGGGCGGCCTTCACTTCTTCGGTCACCGCGTCGAATGCACCTGGATCGTGGATCGCCATTTCAGACAGAACCTTACGATCGAGGGTGATGCCAGCCTTCTTCAGGCCGTTGATGAATTCGCTGTAACGCAAACCACGTTCACGAGCGGCGGCGTTCAAACGGATGATCCACAGCTTGCGGAACTCACGTTTGCGGACCTTACGGTCGCGATAGGCATAGACGCCAGCTCGGACCAAGGTTTCCTTGACGGTACGCAGCAGATTACCACGTCCACCGCGATTACCCCGAGCCTTCTTAAAGAGACGTTTCTTGGACTTATGGCGTGCCTTGCCGTAAGTGGTTCTCATCGATCTACCTTACCTTCGTCCACAGGGCCCCTGCTTTCTATTGGAAAACAGATGTTAGGTGCCCGCGTACTGAAAAATCGCACTTGGTTTGGGTCGACCAATTCGACCTGCCAACGTACGGGAAAAATAACTTCGCCAATCAGCGAAAGTACCAGCCGACGTTAGTAGCTGTACTTGCCGAGGGCTTCACGCAGAGCAACCGATTCAGCTTCGGCCAGAACGGTCGTACCGCGGAGGTTACGCTTACGCTTGTGGCTCATACGGTTAGCCAAGTGGCTCGTACCGCACTGACGGTGCTTGATCTTGCCGTTGCCGGTGATGCGGAAGCGTTTCTTGGTACCCTTGTGGGTTTTCATCTTAGGCATGATGCCAATCCCCAATGAATATGCGGCCCAATTGTGTGTTTTGGGCGGTCGTGTCCATTACGGACATACTTCGGACTCATGGAAACCCAATATTCTAGGGAGAAATCCCTTTGGGCGGTAGGGGGACGTAACGGATTTCGAAAAAGGAGTCGGCAATGCGTGTAATCGGCGTAACCTATTGCTCCAATTGGTTTTACCGATACAGTTTCCGCCGCGATCTCGAAGTTTAACGGTCGAATCGAGCGGGCATGCCGTCTAGAATAAGGCTTGCCCCACCCACTTTCCTTGCTCGCGCGGCCAATTGCTTGATGGATGGTCCTCTGATCACCGCTTGGACGATACGTATCGCCCTGCTCGCGCTGTTGGCTAGTTTGCTGCTGCGAATGGCAGAGCCATGGTGGTCGGTTTCGGATGCGACCCGACGAGCTGTCTGGACGGCCGGATGCCTAGTGTTTCTGGCACATATCGCCGCTGGGATGCACTTTTATCATCATTGGGACCATAGTCTCGCGTACGAAGCGACGGCTCAGCAAACGTGCGATACGCTGGGGATTCCCTTTGGAGGTGGGATCTACGTGAACCACTTGATGGCGATCGTGTGGGTGAGCGACGTGTTGTGGTGGTGGCTGGCACCGGTTTCGTATGGCCAGCGAGGCCCAATTTGGGAGCAAATCATCGTCGGCTTCTTTCTTTTTATCGCCTTCAACGGATTAGTGGTGTTTAAGGAAGGGGGACTCCGGATTGGCGGAATCATGGGATTTGGTGTCCTGGTGACGACATGGCTGACCCTTCATTTCGTAAACAAGCCAGCTCGTACGCTGGCCGAAACGAGCGATCCATAAAGAAGCATGCATCAATCCTCCCCCAACTCCATCGATCCGATCACTGTCGCCTACATTACCGCAGGCGGGGCCGGCATGTTCTGCGGAAGTTGCATGCGGGACAACACGGTTGCCAGGGCCATGCATCATCAAGGGCACGATGTCCATTTGATCCCGATGTACACGCCAATTCGAGTTGATGAAGAGAATGTCAGCGAGCAAACCTTGTTCTACGGCGGTATCAACGTCTATATGGAGCAAAACGTCCCTGGCTACCGTTTTTTACCTAACTTCTTAACGCGTTGGCTCGATCAGGCCTGGATTATTCGGTGGGCCACCTCGCGAGGAATTGAAACGAACGCGAAGCAGCTAGGGGCCCTGACGCTCTCTGTGCTTCAAGGAACCGCGGGCAAACAGCGAAAGGAAGCGATTCGCCTAGTCGATTGGGTTGCCGGTTCGATCAAGCCGCAGGTCGTCAACTATTCAAACATGTTGATCGCCGGCTCGGCTCCCCTGGTGAAGGAGAAGATCGATTGCCCGATCGTCGTGACCCTGCAAGGGGACGATGTCTTTATGGATGAACTGCCAGAGCCGTATCGCAGCAAGTGTTTTCAGCAGATCAGCAAGTTGGTTCCCAGTATCGACAAGTTCGTCGTTTTCAGCCGCTACTACGCGGACTACATGGCAGACTACTTTGGAATTCCCGAAGAGAAGTTTCATCTTGTTCCGCTGGGGATCGATCTCTCCGATTTACCGGATGCTCCTACTTCCGCGACCGAGGACCTGGCGACCGACCGGCATCCGACGATTGGCTATCTTGCACGCATGGCACCCGAAAAAGGACTGCACCTGTTGATCGATGCTTTCCTCCACTTGCGGGCGACGCCAGGGATGGAGAACGCCCGGCTAAAGGTCGCTGGTTGGGCTGGGCCGCAGCAGCAACCTTATTTGGACGAACAGTTTGAAAAATTGAAAGCTGCTGGACACTTCGAAGGATGCGAGTACCTAGGGACCGTCGACCGGAATCAGAAATTAGAGTTCCTGAAGTCGATCGATGTCCTTTCCGTGCCAACCACTTACCGTGAGCCGAAAGGGTTGTTCGTGCTTGAAGCAATGGCCGCCGGCGTCCCCGTGGTACAGCCGAGTCATGGTGCGTTTCCGGAACTGATCGAAGCGACCCAAGGTGGGCACCTGGTGCCGCCCCACGACCCGATCTCGCTGGCCGAAAAACTGGCCGAAGTGCTCAGCGATCGCGAGGGAGCCAAGCAGTTGGGAGTCTCCGCTTCGGAAACGGTGCGGACCCATTTCAACGCGCAAGTTGCTGCGGCCAAGACGGCCGAGCTTTATCAGCAACTTGTTTCCCAGGGAGTGCGTTAACCCGCTTTCAGCGAAACGCTTGAGTGCGTGACCGGCGGAAGTTCAATCGGTTGCGGTTTAGGAGGCGGCATCAGCCCGTTTTCGATGAAGATCGGGCCGGTCTTGGATGCTTCCAGGAGGGCGTTGTTGCGGTCGAAGTCTTCCTGGTTGAAGACCTTTTCGTGTTCCATGTGGAACAAAATAGCGGAGTAGAGTGCGTTGCGGCGTTTAATCCCAGAACGCATCAGCCGCGTGGCGAATTCGCTGTCTTCTCGCCAGTAGCCGACGAAATGTTCGTTCCAGCCGTTGATCGCGATCACATCGCGTCGGAAGGTGCCAATATTGCAGCTGCGAATGCCATGAATCCCATAGCTGGGAATCGTGAATCCAGGGATGCGGATCATCAGGTCCAAGCGAGTCAGTCCACCACGCAGCCAGAATTGAAGCTGCTGCCACGGGGTTTCTGCCCCGGTGAATTTTTCGAAGGCGGAGAAGCGCAGAAAATTTCGTCGACCTTGGATGAAATAGCCAGGACGAGCCATCTGTAAATGGTCAGCCAAGAACATCGGACCAGGGATGCAGTCGCCGTCGGTGTAGATGAGATAGTCGCCGCTGCACTCGCGTGTCGCGCGGTTACGTGCTTTCGCGATCTGTGGCACACCACCAAACGGGCTCCAAGCGTGAATGATCGGGAACGAGGCTTCTTTCTGGTATTTACGGATGATTTCAGGGGTTTCGTCGGTTGAGCCATCGTCCGCAATGACCACTTCGTCCGGTTGGACCTGCTGGTGCAGATAGCCGTACAGCACCTTTTCCAGGTAGTACGAGCGATTGTGCGTGGTGATGATGACCGACGTTTTCATTGGGGCGCCTCAGGGGGTCTGGCGATGCGTCCTTTAACGCTCGAGAACGATCCAGCCGTGAATACGCCTAGTGCGCAGGGGATGCGTTCACGCGAATAGCGAGGCGAGACGTTACCACGGTCAACGTCTCAGCAGCAAGATCAGTTCGTCGAGTGAAGGGTAGTCGACATGCTGCTAGCAAGAAGATGGCCGTACAGATCGGTACGGCCATCGTGAATCATTATCCACGTGCTTCAAAACAAGCGATGGTTGTTCGGCTGCTGATTAGCCGGCTTTCGGGGAAACGGTCGCCATGATGCGACGTCCCATCTGCTTCGGCGGAGATTCTGGCTTGCCGACTTCGGACAGCAATTCGATGACTTGCGCCATCACGCGATGTCCCTCTTCGACGTGCGCCATTTCGCGCCCTTTGAATTGAATGGAGATCTGAACCTTGTCTTTGTGCTTCAGAAATCCAATCGCTTGTTTGACCTTGAATTCGATATCGTGGTCACCGGTCTTGGGTCGCAGACGAATTTCCTTCGTCTTGGTGTGGTGCGACTGGTTTTTGTGTTGCTTCTTGCTTTGCTGATATTTGTACTTGCCGTAATCCATGATTCGGCACACCGGCGGTTTAGCCGCTGGGGCAACCACCACGAGATCCAATCCGGATTCTCGGGCAATCGACATGGCTTCGTCGGTAGGCAGAACGCCTAATTGTTCTCCGTCGGCAGCAATTACTCGAATCGGGGATACACGGATTTTCTCGTTGATTCGAGTTTGGTCGCGATTCTGGTCGCGATCGCGATCGCGAGACATATTACGCAGGGCGATGGCTTGTGATCCTTACTTGTCTTGGGAAACGGGTAAATGTTTAGGTGAGATGTGGACAACCCGTAAAATCGTACCACATTGCCGTCATTTTATCGTCAAGTTTCGTCCGCGTTAACGCGTGAAAATCAGATTCACCAAATTTTGCCACCTTTCCGGGTGGTAATGGCTCGGAATCTTCCCTCGCAGCCACCCCGCTTGCGCGGATCGATGAATGCGAATGGATCACGGACGAGCCACGCCCTCGTTATGAGGGGGTGGCTAAGTTTCTTTTGGGGCGAATCAGTAGTCTTCGCTTGAACTGGCTGCGGAAGTGCCGAGGCCAGCTGACCCGCGGAAGACCTGCCGGACTACGCGATTTTCGACTTCTTCCTTCAGCTTATCGATTGCCTGCTGGATTTTCATCGAGCCGAGATCGCCTTCGATGCGGTCTCGGACGGCAACCGCTTCTTCTTCCATTTCTCGTCCCCCAATAATGAACATATAGGGGATCAATTCCAGTTGGGCTGCCCGAATCTTGGCACCGATCTTCTCTGGTCGATAGTCACCACTGACGCGGAAGCCAGCTAATTGTAGCTCTTTTTCGACCTTCCGGGCGTAATCCTCGAATTTCTGGCTGACGACCAAAATGCGAACTTGCTCAGGGGCCAACCACAAGGGGAAGGCGCCGGCAAAGTGCTCGATGAGCACACCCATAAAGCGTTCCAGCGAACCGAACGGAGCGCGGTGAATCATCACCGGCCGATGAGGTTGGTTGTCTGGGCCAATGTACTCGAGGTCAAAACGTTCGGCACTGGGCAGATTATAATCGAGCTGAACGGTACCGAGCTGCCATTCGCGACCCAGGCAATCGTTTACCACAAAGTCGGCTTTCGGTCCGTAAAACGCCGCTTCACCCGCTTCCGCAGTCGCGGTGATGCCCATGTTCTTACAGACTTTCACCAAGGCGGCTTCGGCCTGGTCCCAGACCTTTTCCTTGCCGACGTACTTGCCGCTATCAGGATCTCGGAAACCGAGGCGAACACGGTAATCGGATAGGCCCAAGCTGCTCAGCACGTACTGAGTCATCTGGATGCACTTCCGGAACTCGTCTTCGACTTGATCGTCGGTGCAAAAAATGTGAGCGTCGTCCTGGGTAAAACCACGCACGCGGGTCATCCCGTTGAGCTCGCCTGACTGCTCGTAGCGATAAACGGTGCCGAATTCCGACAAGCGATATGGCAGCTCACGATAACTTCGTGGCCGCGACTTATAAATCATGATGTGATGTGGACAGTTCATCGGCTTGAGGAGGTATTCTTCGTCCTCGGCCTGATGAATCGGAGCGAATTGGCTGTCCTTGTAATACGGATAGTGCCCCGAGATCTTGTAAAGATCGACCTTGCCAATATTGGGAGTGACGACCGGCAGGTACTCGAACTTCTTAAGCTGTTCCGAAACGAACTCGGTCAGCAAGTTGCGAATGATGGTTCCCTTAGGCGACCACAGAATCAGCCCTTGACCGACCAGCGGATTGATCGAGAACAGGTCCAACTGCTTGCCGAGCACGCGGTGATCACGGCGTTTAGCTTCCTCGATCTTCGCCAAGTGAGCTTCCAAGTCTTCCTTGTTAAAGAAGGCGGTCGCGTACAAACGTTGTAGCTGGCGATTGTTGGAATCACCTTTCCAATAGGCACCTGCTACGGAAAGTATCTTGAAAGCACCGATCGATTTGGGGCGAGGAACGTGCGGGCCGCGGCACAAATCGACGAATTCGCCCTGCTGGTAAAACGACATCGAAGCGTGATCTTTCAGACCCGTTTCGATGTGCTCGATCTTGTATTGCTGGCCGAGGTCTTTGACGACTTTCAGCGACTCGTCACGATTACGTTCGATACGTTCGAATGGCTCGTCCTGTTTGATGATCTTCTTCATCTCGGCTTCGATGGCCGGGAAGTCTTCTTCGGACAGCTTGTGTTCCAAATCGAAGTCGTAGTAGAAGCCTCCTTCGATGGTCGGGCCGAAGGCCAACTGAACGCCATCGAACAGCCGCATTACGGCGCGGGCCATAATGTGGGCACAACTGTGCCGCATGACCCCAAGGGCTTCTTCGTCTTTCTTAGTGAGCAACCGGAGATTGACGGTGCCTTCCTCGGGCAGCTTGGTATCGAATCCGACGACTTTGCCGTCGATTTCACCCGCTAGAGTTGCCTTGGCCAAACCAGGGCCAATGTCGGCAGCGATCTCCATGGGAGTGACTGCGTGATCGAATTCTTTCTTGGATCCGTCGGGAAGAATGACCTCGAGCATGATGCGTGCGTTTTCATTTCAAAATGACCAAGTCCGATCCTGCGAGGACATCGAAACAAAGGATGTCACTAAAACCGCGAAATCGGGAACAGCGTTCTGTGGATTCGATACGAAGCGATCGAATGGAACGCCAGGGCGAACCTTCTGCCAATGCATTGGCTCCACCTTTCTAGTGAAGCAGGACGATTCCGCATGAGGCAAGGTTCGCCGTGAGAAGTGTATAGATTGCCTGAAGTTACGTAAGAGCGAAAGTGCAGGTTTTTCGGCGGCAAGTTCAAAAGTAACGTTTTTGCCGAGTCACACAGCCCGGCAGAGGAAGCAAAATCCTGTTTTTCCTCTCAGCCCCTTGACGGGTTGGCCGTGTTGAAGGCAAACTACGTCTTTGGTTAAACCCTTCGGGGGCCAAATAATGATATATGCTTGTAGCAAGCATCTCAGTCTAGGGCGATTGGCTCAGTTGGTTAGAGCACTACCTTGACATGGTAGGGGTCACAGGTTCGAATCCTGTATCGCCCACTTAATCGTAAAAACGGAACCCTCGTACGGGTTCCGTTTTTTTAATGCGCCGACAGAACTTGTACGCTACATCTAGCCTTTCAGCTTGGCGACGGCCTCCAAGACTTTGGCATCGTGGCCATCAACTTGGACGCGTTTCCATACCTTGGCAATCTTGCCGTCGGCGTCAATTAGGAACGTGCTCCGCTGAATACCCATGCTGACCTTGCCGTACATGTTCTTTTCCCGCCACGCTCCGTACTTCTCGGCGACTTTGTGGTCTTTGTCGGCCAGTAAGGGGAAGTTGAGATTGAACTTATCGCGGAATGCGGCATGGCTGTCTTTGTCGTCTGGGCTGACGCCGAGAACTTTGACGCCGTGTTTGGTGAGTTCGCTTTCCCGGTCGCGAAACGCACATGCTTCCTTGGTGCAGCCAGGCGTGTCATCTTTGGGGTAAAAGTAAAGGACGACGATCGAACCCTTGAGATCGGCAAGTTTGACCTTGGTGCCATCGTCCGATGTCAATGTGAAACTGGGGGCTTTAGAGCCTTCTTCAACCCATTCTGCCATTGTAGTAGCTCCTTGCGTGTCTAATGGGGGATCATGTCCCCGTGAGTTGCTCGAACCTTCACTCCTAACTGTCTTGCTGATTGCGCGCGATACTTTCTCGCGGGTCAAGCAAGCCGAATGTCGGTGATTTGCTGGAAAAACTTGAGCGATTCCGAAGCAAATTGGTTTTGTTAGGGTTAACCCTTGTATATAACAAATGGTGCTGTGGGTTGGCAGTTACCCCCTGGCACTCGCTTCGTTGGAACAAACACTGCGCGTAAGACACCAAAGGCGGATTGGTTGGTGCCTTACGGAACAGAGAGCAAAAACCCTGCGGCGGGTCTCCTGCTGCAGCCGTTCGGCGTTGCCGAACTCTCACCAATCCGATTTGCGGTCTGGGTACGCGCAGCCCTGGCCCTTCCTAGTTCCAACCGTAATTCCATCAGGTCATATCTGCTCCTTGCACGTAGTAAGGGTTCGCAGAGTGCCTTGAGGATCGTGATCGTTATCGAGATGAGGCGGATGAGGTCTCGACTAGCAAGTCAAAATACGCAAGCTCGGCGTCGACCGAGTCTCCAGCTATTGGAGCGCAAAGATCTACTGGCGGGTGATTCGACGGTGATGGTCGATTTTGCCGTCGTTTCCACGGCAACGCTTCCGGACGATACCGGCCGTGACGCCATGGCGATGCTTCCACCGAGCATGGAGCGAACCCATGAATGGGATAAGTTCGCAGTCGAGATCTGGGTGCATGGCGAGGGAGATGCACCAGTCGATGTCCAGGATCTGAGGTTAGATCTCGGTTATCGTACCGATTTGACGTCGGCAACTTCGATCCAGTTTGGTCGCTCTTTCGAGGGAGCAGGCTCTTACACAATTGACGACGCAAGTGGTAGTGTCGATCAGATTCACGGTGCGACCGCCGGCCTTACGCTCGGGGCAAATGAGCGGGTTCTGTTTGCACGGGTCTTCTTCCAAGCCGTGCCGCAGAATGGCGATAACGTTCTGCTCGATCGAGAAACAGGAAGCGTTGGGCCTTACTCGCTGGAATTGAATACCTCGAATCTCGCGGCAACCAATGCAGATGCAAACGTCGCGGTATCCCATTCCCCGATGCCGGAAATGGGACTATATCCCGTCATTTACGACCTCAATGACGATCAGCGAATTGGGATGGCCGATTTCGCCGATTTCGCAAAAGTGTTCGGCCAATCGGTTGATTCCCCCAGCGATGGAGACGCGTGGTTTGCTGATTTCAACAAGTCTAGCGCGGTAGGACTCGTCGATTTCTCGTTCTTCGTCCAGAACTTCGGCAAAGATTACACCGACGAGCATATCCAGTTTCCAGATAATTACCCGGATGCGTGGACCCTGCCGGAAGATAATGGCAACGGTGGCGGTGGCGGCGTAGTTGTTGGCGGTGGCGACGATCCCAACGATCCAGGTAACGGGACTGGGCAAGATCCTCTTCCCCCGGTGTTTCTGCTCGACCAGTTCCAGGCCGGCATTGTTCTGCCTGGCACGATGGACATCTTCCAGGTCGTCTTCGCCGGGGTGAACTGGGAAACGGCCGTACAGATTAATCGCCTGACCGGAAGTGCCTCGATCAGTGAAGGGGCGAATCCTGAGGACGACGCCGAAGTACTGCTGACGATCGTTCTTGAGGATGAAGAGCTTTACGAAACCGAGATTGAACTGATCTTTGATGGTGAACTGATCGACACATTGCAAGAGTTCGATCAGTTCTCTGGCTACATCACTGCTTATGTCTCAGAGGTGATGACAGCCGTCCAGGGCATGCTGGAAGACGCCCTCGTGTCGGGCGAATAAACTGCCGACTCATGGGCATTTCCGGGGTCTTACGCTATTAATAGTGCGGTGGTCGCTCGTCGACTGCGGAACGTGGTTGATCTAAAGCCGCATGAAGCTGATCGATTTTCTCGTCGGCTCGATGTAGAAGCGTTTCTAATTTTATGATCCGCTTCTGTTGATCGATGATCACATCGTTCAAGTCAGCCGCAATTCGCTCGAGATGGGCGTATTTTTCTTCAAGCGTTGTAATTCTTTCGACATCGCTTTTTTCGGTCATGGGATGATCGATTTGAGTATGGGGCGTTTTTTTGTTCGTAAAGGCACGGTTAGTGTGGTCTGTCGACGTCCAGGCGAGGGCTGGCTTCTCGGAAATTTCATTGAAACCGAATTGACCGACAGAAGATAGCCGGCTGGAGAGGAGCATAAGGCCAATGCAGCGCGGCGGTTGCGTTGACTTCTCTGTTCTTTTGGACTTAAAATGCTTGACTTAATGTGTCCAAATCACGACTGATTCGCCAGGGCGAATCCATTTCCATAACCGGGTCCAATCCTCTGTCTGGGGCTTATCACGACTTGGTTTTCTACGTTGGCTAGTGAGTTCCGAACGAAATATGTCTATTTCCACGACCAGTATTGAGCAACTGTCAATCAATGCCATCCGAACGCTGTCCATGGATGCGGTCCAGCAGGCCAATAGCGGCCATCCCGGAACGCCAATGGCATTGGCCCCGATCGTCTACACCCTGTGGAACAAGCACCTGAAGTACGATCCGGCGAATCCAAGCTGGCCATCGCGAGATCGTTTTGTCCTATCGTGCGGTCATGCTTCGATGTTGCTGTACAGCACGCTGCACGTCGCCGGCGTTAAAAAAGCAGACGGGGCCAGCGAGCCTTCGATCACGATCGACAACATCCGTAACTTCCGCCAACTGCACAGCCCGTGTGCTGGTCACCCGGAAGTTCACGAAGCTGCTGGTATCGAAACCACTACCGGTCCACTGGGTCAGGGTGTCGCGAACAGTGTCGGTATGGCGATCGCTGGGAAGTGGCAGGCCGCTCGCTTCGATAAGCCAGGATACGACCTGTTCGGTTTCGATGTTTACGCTTTGTGCAGCGACGGCGACTTGATGGAAGGCATTTCGACCGAAGCCGCTTCGACTGCCGGTCACTTGAAGCTGTCGAACCTGTGCTGGATCTACGACGACAACAAGATCACCATCGAAGGTGACACCGATCTGGCGTTCACCGAAGATATGCCTGGCAAGTTCCGTGCGTTGGGTTGGCACGTGGTCGAAGTCGAAGATGCGAACGACCTGGAAGCATTGGATGCGGCGTTTACCGAGTTCAAGAAGACGACCGACAAGCCGACCTTGATCGTCGTGAAAAGCATCATTGCTTGGGGCGCACCGACCAAGGCTAACACGCACGGAGCTCACGGTGCTCCACTGGGCGACGACGAAATCGCCGCCACCAAGAAGGCATACGGCTGGACTTACGACAAGTTTGAGGTCCCAGCGGAGGTCTACGAAGATTTCAACGCCAACCTGGGTGCACGTGGCGCGGAAGCCAAGTCGAAGTGGGAAGCGGACTTTGCTAAGTACAAAAAGGAGAATGCCGAAGCTGCCGCGACTTGGTCGTCGATCATTTCAGGCGAATTGCCAGAAGGTTGGGACAAAGATATTCCGACTTTCCCAGCTGACGCCAAGGGTGTCGCCACGCGTGCTTCTGGTGGTAAGGTCCTCAATGCGATTGCTGCCAAGTTGCCTGGTTTGCTCGGCGGTTCAGCCGACTTGGAACCATCAACCAAGACCGGTCTAACGTTCGAAGGGGCAGGCGATTTCGAGCCGGGGACCTACTGTGGTCGTAACTTCCACTTCGGTATTCGCGAACATGCCATGGCCGCGATCGGCAACGGTATGGCACTTTCCGGTTTGCGTCCGTACGTTTCTACCTTCTTCGTGTTCAGCGATTACCTGCGTCCTTCGCTCCGCTTGTCGGCGATCATGAAGGCACCGGTCCTCTACATCTTTACGCACGATTCGATCGGCGTTGGCGAAGATGGTCCAACCCACCAACCGGTTGAGCACTTGGCTGCAATTCGCGCGATTCCGAATGTTGCCGTCTTCCGTCCTGGCGATTCGAACGAAGTCGGTGCTTGCTACAAAGCCGCGATCGAACTGACCGATCGTCCTTCGGTCATGGTGCTGACTCGTCAGAACCTGCCGACGCTTGATCGTGAAAAGTACGCTTGCTCGGGCAACTCGGCCAAGGGAGCTTACGTGATCGCCGATTGCGACGGAACTCCGGAAGTCCTGCTGATGGGTACCGGTAGCGAGCTATCGCTGGTGATCCAGGCTTACGAGAAACTGACCGCCGAAGGGGTGAAAGCCCGTGCGATCAGCGTTCCTTGCTTGGAATTGTTCTACGAACAGGACGCCGCTTACCAGAAGGAAGTCATGCCTTGCGAGGTGACCGCTCGTGTTGCCGTCGAAGCAGGTATTCAGCAGCCGTGGGATCGCGTGCTCGGATTCCAAGGGAAGTTTGTGGGCATGAGCAGCTTTGGAGCGAGTGCCCCGGCGGACGAGCTATTCCCCTACTTCGGTATCACGGCTGACCACGTTGTGGAAGCTGCGAAGAAGTCGATCGGTAGCTAATTGCACGATTGTCGTAATCGAATCAGCAAAACCCCCTTCCAGTGCGGAGGGGGTTTTTTATTGCGCTGTCAGAATCGGCCTATCCGGTACTTCCCGCACGATTGTTTTAGCGTGTGTCTCTCACTTCGATTCTGACCGAAACCCATTTTTGACCGGTCACATGTCCTAACCTATAGAACAGTAGGCCGTTCCGCGCCACTGAACTTGGCGGCGGTACGCCATGAGAAAACACATGAAGTAATGGACACGTCTCATTTAACGAAAACGACCAAGACATGGACGGCGTAGATCCCCATACTTACGACATCGCGAACTTGGAAGAGATTGCGAGCAAAGCCACTTTGCAGCGGGAGCGTGCGCGCGAGTTTCTGGAACGTCATCGTCAGGGCGTCAGCGAAATTGAGCAGCGTATCTCGCAGCAACTGCAGCAGATATCGCAAAAACTGGTTGAGAAGGAAGGCCATCTCAACGAGCGTGATTCCGCCGCCGAGGCTTCCTCCGAAGACCTCGAGCGCCAGTCAAATGAGCTGGCCGCGTCGATCGATGCGCTGCAAGCACGCGAAGCTGCACTCGAAGCCCAGCTACAGCAATTCGAGGCAGAAAAAGGGACGCGTGCGCAGTGGGAAGCCGAACGTAACGAGCTCATCTCCGCACGCGATCGTTTACATGCTGATCTGAAGTCGGTCAACGATGCGAAGGCCAGCCTGCAGCAGGAGATCCTCGACCAACAGGCCAAGCATAGCGAAGCGCTCAAGAACCTTCAGGCTGCCCAGCAAAATGGCCAAGCTGCGGAAGAGCTACAGAACCAACTGAATGCTCGGATTGCGGAACTGGAGTCGCAACTCGGACAAGTAACCAGCCAGCGTGACGAAGCCAACTCGGTACTTGAGCTGGCTCGCAAAGCTGCCGACGATCGGGCCTCCCATGTATCTGATCTGGAGCAGGCACTCACTAGCGAGCAAAATCGCTCCGACGAATTCCAAAAACAAGTCAATCAACTTCAAGAGCAAGTATCAGGGGTTCAAAACGAACTCGGCTCCTTGCAGGGTGAAAAGCAAGGGATCGAGCAGCAACTGGCCGATACCCGATCGCAAAACGCCGAGCTCGAAGGTAGCCTGCAAGAGCAAAAGCTTCTAGCCGACGATCTCGCTGGAAAGCTGCAACTGGCGGAACAGCAACGCGACGAAGTGAATTCGCGTCTCTCTCAAAACGGCTCGGAAGCCGAGCAACAGATTGCCGAGCTGCAATCGCAGCTGCAAGCCGCTCAGGGCACGGTGCAAGGACTGGAATCGGAGAGGCAGCGACTCGGCGGCGAGATCGATCAAATCAAATCGCAGCTAGAATCTCAGTCGGCTGACCACCAACATACGCTATCCGCGAAGGACGACGAACTCTCGCAACTGCAAGCCAAGCTGGAAGCGGCCGAGCAGGAACGCGGACAGCTACAGCAGAATCTCGATCAGGCTAACCAAGCTGGCGAGGCAGTGGCTTCGCTGCAGCAGGAAGTTTCCGATCTTCAAGCCAAGCTGAGCGAAGCAGAACAAGTCGCGTCGCAAGTTGGGCCACTCCAGCAAGAGCTAGAGCACCTTAAGAGCAGCACGGTCGATCGTTCGCAGTTCGACTCGCAAGTGGCAGAGCATCAGAACACCCTGGCCGCGAAGGATCAAGAGCTGACGCAGCTGCGTGGTCAGCTGGAAGAGGCACAAAAAGGAAACGAAGCGGTCGGTCGACTTCAGCAAGAACTGGAGCAGCTCAAGGCGAGCACCGTCGACAAATCTCAGTTCGATTCGCAAGCAGCCGAGCATCAAAATGCCTTGGCAGCCAAAGAGGGAGAGCTCACCCAGCTTCGCGAGCAACTTGCCCAGGCAGCAGCAGCGAACGATGAAGTCGAACGACTCAAGCAAGAGCTCGAGTCGCTTCAGTCAGGTAGCGTTGACAAGTCACAGCTCGATTCTTTGGCCGCCGAGCATCAATCGACACTTGCTGCGAAAGAAGAAGAGCTCGCTCAACTTCGTACCCAATTGGAAGCAGCTGAAAAGCAGCGTGACGAAGCTCAGCAGAACATGGGCGAAGCAAGTCAGGCTTACGACGCGATCTCGCAATTGGAACAAGAGTTGGATCATCTCAAAGGTGAACGAGATGACTTGTTGGCTCGTCTGGAGAAACGAGATGCCGAGCATGGCGATCTGAATGATTCGCAAGACAAGCTTCGCTTCGAGAACGAATCGCTCAAAAAGCAAATCGAAGAAGCCAACGGCGAGTTGGAAAGCCAGTTGGCGGCGTCACAGGTCGCTCTTTCCCAGGCCCGCGGCGACCATGAACAAAGTCGCGAACAAGTCAGCAGTCTGCGACGTCAGCTGGAGACCCTTCAGGAAGAAGCAGCCAAGCTGCGGGAAGAGAACGAGTCGCTGCAGGCGGGTGGCGGCGAAGTCACCAACGAAGATTTCGCACACCTGCGTCAAGAACGTGATTCGCTGTTAGAGAAGATCGCCGATCTTAAGGATCAAATCGAAGGAGGCGGAGTTCCCGATGACGAACGTGTCCAATCTTTGGAAAGCCGTTTGCAGCTAACCTTGGACGACTTGAAAGATCTCAAGAAAGAGAACGCCAAGCTCGCGAAAGATTTGGAAAACGCTCGCAAGTCGGGTGGTGCGGTCGTCGACGACGGTGGCAGCGACTGGGAGGCGACGAAGCGTCGTATGCTGGCCCAGTTGGAAGCGGAATACAACGACGACGATCCAGATGAAGCCGCTGAGAAGCTTTCCATTCAGGAAGCCATCGATAACGGTCAGCAAGCGGTTGCCGCCAAGGAACGGGAGATCGAAGAGCTGCGCGAACAACTCGAGCAAGTCGAGGCGAATGCTAATGAAGGAGGCGTCGCACATGGTGCTCATGCGATCGCGCAGATGCTCGATCAAGACGAGCTCATTGCTCAAGAACGCGAGAACTTGAAAACGCTACAAGGTCAATGGAAAGAGAAGCTGCGAAAAGCAGAAGTCGACATTTCGGTCGAGCGCGCCAAGATTGCTCGTGATCGAGCCGAATTGGAAGAAAAGATCGCTCAATTGGAAACAGAAAAAGCTCGACTGTCCAAAGCGGCCCCTGCAAAGCCGGGTCAGGAAAAGCCAGCCAAGGGGAATTGGCTGTCCCGTCTTGGGCTTAAAGAGGGGGATTCCTAACCGCAGCTTGATGATTGACCCTCGGGTGGTGGGTACGCTTAATTGAGATGGGCTAGTATCGGTGGCCTGAAATCGTAGGATGGTAGGCTTTCTGTTCGCAATTAGGACCATCCGACGGGCCAATGACCCGACGGACTACGACTAACAGCATGTCGAAGTTCACGCACCACATCTTTGTCTGCGGCAAATGCAAGCCGTCCAAGCGGCGTCCAAAGGCCGATTCGCATGATCCTGGTAAGTTACGCGCTGCCTTGAAAAAGGAAATCAAGCGGCTTGGGATCAAAGCGGACGTGCGTGCCAACGATTCCGGTTGTTTAGACCAATGCGACGACGGTCAGGTCGTTGTGATCTATCCGCAAGCGATCTGGTATGGCGGAGTTGGCGTGGAGGATGCCGAACGCATCATTCACGAGACAATTCTGGCCGGAAATATCTTAGAAGACTTACGGATTCCCGACGAACTACTAAGATGCGGCAAAGCGGCGAAGAAAGACAAATCGACCGCGGCTGAACCGACGCAGGGAGACTAAGGGCTCACGTTCATGCGAATCGTCATTCTAGGAGCTGGGACCGTCGGAACGTGGATCGCGGACCTGCTGTGCCGAAACAATCACAGCGTCACCGTGGTTGAAAGCAATCAAGATCACGTCCGCGCGATCAATGCCGAACTCGATATCCGCGCCATACATGGTTCCGCGTCCGAATCGGCGATCTTGTTCCAAGCGGGCATCATTGGCTGCGACCTTTGCCTGGCGTTGACCGGCGACGACGAAGTGAACATTGTCGCAGCCAGCATGGCGAAAGCGATGGGAGCTCGGCGTAGCGTGGCACGTGTCTACGGACGGGTTTTCCGTGACCTGAGCACGTTTGATTATCAGCGACATTTTCGGATCGACCGCTTTCTGAGTCTTGAGCATCTTTCCGCGGTCGAATTCGTCCGTGCGATCCGTTCGCCTGGTAGCGCGGTGCTCGAGAACTTTGCCCGCGGCGAACTGGAAGTTCAAGAGATCATCTGCGACGATCCCGCACCGGCTACTGGCAAGCCGCTCAAGGAAGTGGGCCTGCCCAAGGGGGTGCGTGTTGGAACGATTCAACGGCAAGGCAAGACCTGGATTGCAGGGGCTGGTGACTCGATTCAATTGGGCGATCACATCACGCTGATTGGAACCCGCGAAGAAATCGACAACGTCAAATCAAAGTTTGAGGTGAAGTCATCACCGGTTCGCTCGGTGGTGATTGCTGGCGGCGGTGAAACGGGGCTCGCTTTGGCTCGTATGTTGGAAGGCCAGCGATACCACGTGACGATGATGGAAGAGAACATGGAACGCTGCGAGTTCCTGGCACGCTTGCTGGAACACACGACGGTCGTGCATGCCGATGCGACCCGAAAGGCGATCCTCGAAGAAGAGCGTGTTGGCAAGACCGACGTCTTTGTCGCGTGCACCGGCGACGATGAAAACAACATCATGTCCTGCGTCGAGGCTCGCGAAATCGGCGCGCCTGAATGTATGGCGATTGTACAGCGGCCAGACTACGCCAACGTGGTCGAGAAGCTGGGTATTAACTTGGCGGTTAGCCCGCGAAATGTGGTTGCCCGGCAAGTGTTAGGACTGCTTAATAGTGGCCCGATCATTTCCAAGAAGAACTTGCCTGGAGGCGGGATCGCCATCGTCGAGTTCGAGGTCATGCCTGGCGTCAAAGCGACGCAACATGTCATCGCTAATCTTAAACTGCCGACTCACTGTCTGATCGCGGCGATCCTCAGTTCCGACTACGTTCGTGTGGCTTCCGCCGACGATCGTCTGACGCCTGGCGACACGGTAATCGTGCTAGTGGACGAAGCTTCGTTGGATCCCGTCGTGAAGTTGTTCGACGAAACTTCCTAATTGCACTTAATCTTAGGGCATCATGAACTATCGCTTGGTGTGTCGACTGCTTTCGATCGTCTGCCTGATTATTGGCGTGACGATGGTGTTCAGCCTGCCTTGGGCTTGGCCGCAGTTGGGGCACCGCACCGGCGAAGACTTCCAGCAATTTGAAACGTACGGCTTCCTTGGCCTGATCTATTCGATTTTGCTAAGCATTATTAGTTGGGCCGTGTTCTGGCGAATTGGTCGTCATGCTCAGGGAGATTTGTATCGCCGCGAAGCAATGGCGGTCGTTGGGCTGAGTTGGCTTGTGGCGACCATTTTGGGAGCGATGCCGTATATTCTTAGCGGATCGTGCAACAAGTTGGCCGTGCGATTGTTCGATTCGTACGAGCTTGCACCCCAAGTCTATGGCGACCCGGTCTCGCCGCTAAACAAAGAACAGTTTGCGTTGGTGCATTCGTTGGTGTCGGCAGGCGCCAAAGGGCTTTCGCCACAGCGATTGGCGGAACAGTACGATGCCAAGATGAAGCATTACGAGCCAGGTGATCAGCCGACTCAGGACTTCAAAAACGTTTTTGACGAACTAAGTGAGGTGCCCCATTGGCGAGGCGTGCTGATTCGTCCTGGGCAAGATCCCGATAGTCCGCTCGATCGATCCGAGCACTATCGCATTCGTAGCGTTCGCATGAACATCGCCGACGCCATCTTTGAATCGCAATCAGGTTTCAGTACGACTGGGGCCACCGTAATCGCGGATCTGGAAGATCCGATCAGTCTGCCGCACTGCGTCTTATTCTGGCGAAGCAGTACGCACTTTCTCGGCGGTTTAGGGATCATCGTGCTATTCGTGGTGATCCTAGGGCAAGGCTCCGCGGGTAAAGCGCTCATGCGGAATGAAATCCCTGGCCCAAGCAAGGAAGGATCTCACTCTCGTATGCAGCATACAGCCTGGATGTTCGCCGGGCTGTATTGCGGCTTAAATGTGATTCTGACGGCACTATTGTGGGTGTTGGGGATGAACTTCTTCGATGCGATTTGCCACGCATTTGGTACGTTAGCAACGGGCGGTTTTAGTACATACAATGCGAGCCTTGGTCACTTCTATCAAGTCGATCATACAAGCGGCGCTTGGATTGAATACGTCGTTATCGTCTTCATGGTGCTTGCCGGATCGAACTTCACGTTGCTTTACTTCTTGATGATCGGTCAGGCTTATCGATTGATCGGTGATATCGAGTGGCGATACTACATGGGCATCATTGTCGGCGTGACGATTTGTGTTGTCTGCTTCGGAATGGTTTACGATGACTTCATCATCGATCCCAACACGTCGTTCTTTACCGAAGCCCAACTGGCGCTGCGCAACGGATTGTTCCAAGTGGTGTCGATTATCACGACAACCGGTTACGGTACGCATGACTTTGATAAGTGGAACAGTTTTGGCCGCGGTGTGCTGTTTTTGCTGATGTTTGTTGGTGGTTGTGCTGGTAGTACAGGGGGTGGATTGAAGGTGATTCGCCACATCCTCTTCCACAAGATTTTGTTTTTGCAGCTAGAAAAGTCGTACCATCCGTCGGTTGTGCGTCCGTTACGTTTGGGTGGCAAGCCGGTCGATGACCCTGATTTGCAAACCAATATTTTGATCTACTTCAGCTTGATTCTCGTTCTGTTCGTGTTCGGTTGGTTGTCGATCGTTACGCTTGAACCCGATGCGACATGGGGAACGACCGACGAGCATATCGAACACAAGTTAATCGATAGTGCCACCGCCGTCGCGGCGACACTTAACAATGTCGGTCCAGGCCTCGGGATCATTGGCGCCACGCAGAACTACGCCAATTTCAGTTGGTGGACGAAGCTGCTCTTTACTGCGTTGATGATGATCGGGCGACTCGAGATTTTCGCCGTTTTGGTGCTCTTGATGCCACGATTCTGGCGGTCGCGATAGGCAATTCGGTCAAAATGATGCGCAAACGCCTCATTGATTGCCACGTGCTTGCAAGCTACGCGTGCTAGAACTTTAATAGAGATTAACCTCCGCGCGCTTCTCTTAGGAGAATTCCCCTCAAATGCGATTTGCTATTTTCTGTCTGTTCTTGACCGCTGGATTTTTGCAGACGGACGCTTACGCGCAGCGCCGTCAGCAGCCTAAAGAAGAACCCCTTTCGTTGCCAGCCGATCCACGGTTGGTTGAAATTCATCGTGAGTTTGTCAGCAAAGCGGAAAAGCTTGGTGATGAGTATGCTCGCAAGAAAGATTGGGAGAAGGCCCGCGTTGCCTTCACAGAGATCTTGAAACTGGTTCCCAATTACAAGCCAGCCGTCGAGAAGATGAAAGTGATCAACGGCGAGCTGTCGACCGCCAACAAGAAGATCGTTACGGTTGAAGCTCGCGAAGGCTGGCAAGATACCGGGATCGATGTCGTCGCGGGAACGCCGATTACGTTTCGAACCGAAGGGGAATGGATGTTCGCCCACATCGGGGACGCCAACGGTTTAGAAATTCCACGTGAAATGCGAGACTATCGTCTTGGTTCGCTGATCGGCGTTGTGGCCAAGTCGGCTGTTCCAGATAAGGATACCGTTCCATTCACGATCGGCACCCAAAAGCAAATGGGCATGCCACAGACTGGCCGCTTGTTGTTGAAGATGCACGATATCTACAACGATGACAATCGCGGATCGATTCGTGTAGAGATTACTGGCAACTTCTAAGCAAGGATGCAGTCACTTGGCCGAAGCGACAAAAGAGCCGCCAACCCTCGCGGCCAGGATTGGTTTGTGGCTCGGCCCGTTGGCCGCGATCGTCTTGTGGAGCATGCCCACGGTTGGTTCTTGGTTGGCGGTTGATCTTCAACTCAAGCCGGTCGATCAACCGCTTAACGCCATGGCAGGCGCGTTTGCCTGGATGGCGATTTGGTGGTTAACCGAAGCCATTCCTTTGGCAGCGACCTCGTTGTTGCCATTAGTCCTGTTTCCGCTGCTTGAAATTCAGCCAGTCAAAGAGGTTGCCGCTGCGTACGGCGATCACAACATCTTCCTCTTCCTGGGCGGCTTTCTGATTGCCCTGGCGATTGAACAAGCTGGTCTGCATAAGCGACTCGCGCTAACGATCGTCTACATAATGGGGGATAATCCGGCCCGGCTGCTGTTGGGGTTCATGCTGGCGACAGCGCTCATGTCGATGTGGATCTCGAATACCGCGACCACGCTGCTGATGTTGCCGATCGCTACGAGCATTCTGGCAGTTGCCGACTTGAAACTGATCAACGAATCGTCGCGGAAGAACCTGGGAATTGGATTGATGCTGGGTATCGCGTATTCAGCCAGTATTGGTGGTGTGGCCACCCTTGTCGGAACGCCGCCGAACATCGCCTTCGCGTCGTTTTATCGCGATACGTTTCCCAACGAGCCGAACGTTTCGTTCCTGGCTTGGATGTTGATGGCCCTCCCCTTCTCTGCGGTGTTCCTGTTTGTTGCTTGGGCGGTTCTGGGATATTTGTTGTATCCCGTAAGCAGCAAAGAATCGCTTGGTGGTCGCGCGGTGATTTTGGACGAGCTTCACAAGTTAGGGCCTTTGTCCGCCGCAGAGTGGCGCGTCGGTGCCGTCTTTTTTGCGACCGCATTGCTGTGGATCTTGCGCGAGCCGGTCGAAGGTTGGGGCTGGGGAATGGCGTTCGTCACCGAAGATGGCAAGCAGTACGTGAGTGACGCGACGACGGCGATCGCCATGGCCGTGCTCTGTTTTCTAATTCCCCGAGGTGGCCAGAGCGAGCCTCGTCAGCCGCTGCTCAATTGGGATGTGACCGTGAAGGTTCCTTGGGGCGTGTTGCTGCTTTTCGGTGGAGGCACCGCATTAGCCAAAGCGGTCAAGGCTTCCGAATTCGATCTCTATCTGGGATCGCACATGGCGAGCCTGATGAGTGATATGTCGCATTCTGCGATGGTCGTGGTGACGGCCACGGGGATGATCTGGTTGACGGAGTTCACCTCGAACTTGGCGAGTGTGCAGACGTTCAATCCTGTGCTAGGCAGTGCATCGCAGGAGCTCGGTGTGCCTCCCTTGTTGCTGTTGGTCCCGGCAACATTGGCCGCAAGCTGCGCCTTCATGATGCCAGTGGCCACACCGCCGAATGCCATCGTGTACGGTTCTGGCCGCGTGCCGATTGGTAAGATGGTGAAAGCGGGAATCGTGCTTAACATCATCTCGATCATTCTGGTTTCGACCACCGTCCTGGTGCTGGGACGAATCCTGATCGGCAGCGCCTAAAAAAGGAGGCCTGATATCAGACCTCCTTCGAATTGGCATGCGGAACCAAACCGGACTAGTTCGCACCCAGGGGGAACGAACTGACGATCGGCGGCAGATAGCTGGAAATGTAATATGCTTTCGGAGCCGAGAGCTCGAGCATTTTATCCCAGTTCATCGCTTTGCTTTGCGATAGGCCTATGTCGAATAGCGAGGTTGGTTGCGTGTAAGTTACCACGCGGGTCGAACCCACTTCGATGTTGGCCAACTCGGCAGCCCGCGCAACGGCTTCTTCAATGAAACCAATCTTATCGACCAAACCGGAGTCCAGTGCTTGATTTGCCGTGAAGATCTCGCCGGTCGCCAGCACATCAAGCTTTTCAGGATCGGCCGCGAACTGAGGGCGTCCTTCCTTGACGATGTCTTTGAATCGCCCAAACGCCTGGTTGACGTATTCCTGCAAGATTTCGCGATTCTCTTCCGACATTTCACGGGTCATAGTCAGCATCTGCTTGCGCGGGTGACTCATGATTGAGTCGTCTTCAACGTGATATTCCTTCATCAGTCCCGAGACGTTGTAGTGCGGAATGATTACACCAATCGAACCCGTGGTGGTGGTCGGTTCGGCGAAGATCGAATCCTTTTCGTCCTCCACCGCCATCGACACGTAGTAACCGCCCGAAGTCGCCATGGCGCCCATGCTGACGACCAACGGAATGTCCCGTTCTTCCTTCAGCTTCTTCAGATGATGCAGGATATAGTCCGATCCGGTTACGGTGCCGCCGGGCGAGTCGACACGGACGACGACTGCCTTGACATCTTTGTCCTCGCGAACGAGATCGATTTGCTTGCGGATGTAGCCTTCGCCTGACATGATGACGCCGGTGATGTTGATCACGGCAATCTTGTCGTCGGCGGACTTATCGCCGGAGAAGTATTTCTCGGACACACCTTCGGTGGTGTTGTAGTAGCTTGCCGAACTGATGGCTTGCGCCAAGATGATCGGTACGCAGAACATGACACCTAGCCAGCCAAAGACTGCTAGGATTCGCCAGAGGATACTGCCACGCGAGCCGTTCTGGATGATGATTTGCTGAGGAGGCGGTGCTTGGGGGGAATTGGAAAGCGGTTGGACCATGTCCGAGGGATCCTGATTGGCCATAATTCGAGGGTCCTGCCTGCAAAAAAAAGGAATTTCGTATTCAAACTAAGCCGCAGTGGGGGTACGTAGTTTCCGTTATTCTACGTTCCAGCCAGGGAGTGGCAATTTGGCGAAGCGGCTTGCCTGGCAATTCAGCCAATTTATGAGAGGTTTCCACTCTGGTGTTGTCAAAACATGCCCAATCCCGGTAAGCTACGCCGGATTATCCAATCGTGATAATTAGTATTTCTAGAACATCCTATGGCAGGTGAAGGAGTCGAGCCGTGTTTGTTTCCGCTTCGACCGAGTGTTTTCCCGACTTACCCTTGCGTGATTGCATGGAAAAGCTGGTCGACTTGGAATTTAGCGCCGTCGATATGACGCTGGATGAAAACGGCGACCATCTGCGACCTTCCGATGTTCGCGATAACCTACAACGTGCGATCGATATTTGTCACGATACGCAGCGGTTGGTCATCTCGAACTTTCGTCTGCTGAGTACCGCCCAAGGGGACGATCGCTACCGCGAGTACGAAGAGATCTGCCGCCTGGCGAAAGCGGTAAAGGTTTCGTCGATCACCATTCCGAGTGGTGAGTTCGGAACGCCATTCAATGAAGAGGTCGAGCACCTCCGCGAGATGGTTGCGATCTCCGCTGCAGAAGGGATTGTGACCAGCATGCACACGCATGTCGGCTGCTTGTCGCAGGACTGCGATACTATTCAGGTGCTTTGCGACAACGTTAAAGGCCTCGGCATCACGCTCGACCCCAGCCATTTCATCTGCCGCGAAGATGGCCCTAAGAGCTACGACAAGGTCTTAAAGTACGTGGCCCATATTTATTTGCGGGACACACGCCAAGACGCGATGCATGTACGCGTTGGTCAAGGGGAAGTCGAGTACGGTCGCTTGATCACGCAGTTGGAACAGTCAGGCTACAACCGAGCTCTGACCGTTCACATGCCTCCCCTGCCTGACACAGACCAGATGGCCGAAATGCGGAAGATTCGTCTTCTGCTGGAAAGCTTGCTCTAAGAAGCAATCGCTCATAACGCGGCATCAATGGCCGCCAACGCTTCGCCACAACTTCCGTCGATCAGCATATCGGCCATCGAATCGAGGCCGGTTTCGTCGCGGTTGATAATCACCAGCTTGGCACCAGAACGCTTGGCCAATTCGGGCAAGCCTGCAGCCGGGTGGACCACCAAAGACGAGCCGACCGAAATCACCAAGTCAGCTTCCTGACACCATTGATAGGCCCGCTCGAGCGTCTTCTCCGGAAGCATCTGCCCGAACGAGACGGTCGCATGTTTGAGCCGACCTTCACCACAATCAGCGCATAGGGGCACTTCATTAGTTTGGCGGAAGTGCTCGACGAGTGGATCAATGGAGAACCGGGCGTCGCAATCGAGGCAGTAAGCTTCGCGGGCCGTTCCATGCAATTCAAGAACGTCCTTGCTCCCACTAATTTGGTGCAGGCCATCAATATTCTGCGTGATGACGCCACGCACTCGCCCTGACTGCTCCCACTTGGCAATCGTCTGATGTCCGATGTTGGGCGAAGCGGCAGCGAAAGCGGTGTGCGCTTCCGTCTTTTGATTCCAGTACTCGTGGCGGGCTTCGGCAGAGCGGCAGAACTCGTCGAAGTAAACGGTTCGATACTTCGTCCAAACGCCCCCTGGTGAACGAAAATCGGGGATTCCGCTTTCGGTACTGATGCCAGCCCCCGTGAAAACGACCGCCGACTTGGCCTTGCTCAGCCACAAGGCAACGAGTTTGATTCCGGACGACACGTGAATTATCCCTAAAAAATCAGCTTCATTTACTGCCCTGCATAGTGGAAACGCAGGGCAAGACTTGTATTTGCCATAGAGTTATGGCATCTTCAACCCATCTTTCTTCAAGAAAAGAATGCTTTTCCAGTGACCCCCCCTCCCCTGCCCCCTCTGTTCGAGTTCTCGGGAATGATTCCGTTTGATATCTGCTTGCTTGGTGATTCCCTGCTGACCGCGGACCAATACGCTTTGCTTTGCCTGCTCGTCGGCATGGCAACCGTGCTCGGTTTGATCATTGTCGTCCGTGCTAATGCGTTTCTGGCACTCATCGCAGCGGCCATGGTGGTCAGCCTAATGGCGGACGGCCCGATTCAAGACAAGTTTTCTCGTGTCGCTTCCTCGTTCGGTGGAACGGCTGGAGGTGTCGGTATCGTGATCGCTTTGGCGGCGATCATTGGAAAATGCATGTTGGATAGTGGCGCCGCCGATCGTGTGGTTCGGGCGTTCATGTCGATTTTCGGTGAGAAACGTTCACCGCTTGCCTTAATGGGCAGCGGGTTTGTTCTCGCGGTACCGGTCTTTTTCGATACCGTATTCTACTTGCTCGTTCCGCTTGGACGTTCGCTGTTTCGTAAGACGCAGAAGAATTACCTTCTGTACGTCATGGCCATCGCCACCGGTGGCGCGATCACGCATACGTTGGTTCCACCAACCCCAGGTCCGCTCGTCGTGGCAGATCAGTTAAACGTCGACAAAGGATTGATGATTCTGATCGGCGCGGCAATCGCTTTCCCGGCAGCCTGTATGGGGTTGTGGTTTTCGTCGCTCATGAATCGCTGGATGCCGCTCCCGATGCGACCCCTTGGTGCCGAGCCTGAACCGGAAGCGATCCCCGACGACAAACTACCTTCGTTGTGGGTCTCGCTTGCACCGGTCCTTTTGCCAGTGATTTTGATCTCAACAAACACCATTCTTACGACGATGGCCGATGCCGAACGTGCCGCGCAACTTCGCCCCGGTGATATCGCTGACTGGAGTACGTTCCGACAGCGCATAAAAGATGGTGTCGCCGCCGAAGGAGACGGAACGAATTTTGGGAAGCATGTGATCTCGACAATTCGTGGAGATGGCTCGAATGCGGAACGAGAGGAGTTGGCATCGTTACTTCTGCAAGATGGTTCGTTGAACGATGGACAGAAGGAAGTCGCACTCGATCGACTTAATCAATACTTGCTGGTTGACAAAAGCTTTCCTAAGAACCCCGATGCGTTTTTGGGATCGCGGCTGTCGAGTACGGCACTCAGCCTTTCGCGGAAGCCGGTTGCTCGGATGAGTCCCGTCGAAGCGGAACGTATGAATCGTGAGACTTTGGAATCGGTGTACGGCCCGGAAGTTCTCAAGCGACATGTTTGGGATACGCGAAAGCGTGATTTGGCGAACATCACGTCGATGCTGGGAGACGCGAACTTCGCGCTGCTGATTTCCGCGGTAATTGCCATGTGGACGTTGGCAGTACAACGACAATACTCGCTGAAAGAACTTGCTTCGTCAGTTGAGGTGTCGTTGATGAGTGGTGGCTTGATTATCTTGATCACGGCTGCTGGGGGCGCATTCGGTGCGATGCTGACGGTGGCGAACGTCGGCGATGCGATTCAAAACATGTTCCCAATTGGCTCAGATGCCTCATCGGCCAAGCTGTTAATTCTGTTCCTCGGTTTTGGTATCTCGGCCGTGCTGAAGATCGCTCAAGGATCCAGCACGGTGGCGATGATCACCTCGAGCGGGATGCTCGTGAGCCTGGCTTCTCCCGAGACACTCGGCTGCCACCCGGTCTACTTGGCGGCAAGTATCGGAGCCGGATCGCTGATCGGGTCTTGGATGAACGACAGTGGTTTCTGGATCTTTGCCAAGATGAGCGGATTGACCGAAGTCGAAGCTTTGAAAACCTGGACTACCCTGCTCTTGGTGTTGGGCACAACGAGCTTTCTGGTCGCGCTGCTAATGGCGGCTGTGATGCCGTTGGCTTAGCAGCCTGTTGAATTTCTCTGATCGGCTACATCATTGAGATAGGGGCGATTGCGGCGTTGTGAATTCCTCGACATATCTAGTGGATATGCCTGCGGACTCACGCCTTGTCCTCGCCCCAATCTCAATGACTCGCTAACGAAGTAGAAAATCAATAGACTGTTCATCGCGCAGATCACCGACTGAGTGCCACTAGTGCTGGCATTTCAGGGCATTTTCGCGGCATTTCGTTCTAAAAACGAACCAAATCGGTACCTTCCGCATACAATACATTGCGAAAGGAAGCCCGATGTAGGATCGGTTCAGGAAGTACCGCAGCGCCAGGACGCGCGATCGACGTAAGACTTGGGATATGGCTTAACCCGTTCCACCGGAACTCGGAATTCGGGCTGTAGCGTTTCTAGGGAAGATATCCCCCCAAAAACAGTCGTCGATTTTTTGACCAGGGCAAAATCGTGATCTATAGTGGACTGGGTCGAAATAACGGCCCGTCCTTCACGAGATTTACTCCCCCCAGTTGCCGGTACTTTCGACACGTTTTCAGTGCCCCCTTCTCTCCCGGGCCTGTTTAGTTCGCGTCGCCGCTGGCAGCAATGGAAACTGGACGCTGCGACGGACTATGCACAAAACAACGACACCATATAAGTGGGCGATTGCTCTCCTTCTCGCCCTGGTCTCACTCGTTCCTGCGACTTCTTACGGTCAGGTTCGGATTCCTGATGAAGCGCGGATTGACGAAACTGCGGTTCGTGAGGTTTTGGCCAACGGCGAGCAGCTCGAGCGTCAAGGACGTTGGGGCGAGGCATTAACCTTCTACGAAGACGCCCTGCGTTTGAATGGTTTCGACGCCAGTGTTCAGCGTAAAGCGAACCTGGCTCGTCTGCACTATGATGTTGGCCGTCGCTATGCCGACCAAAGCTTCATCCGCTCGGTCGACACGATGAGCCGGGAAGATGCGCTTCACCTTTATGACGAAGTCTTGCGAAAGGTGCAGACCAGCTACGTCGACGCACCTCGTTGGAGTGACGTTGCTCGTGAAGGTCTAAAGCAGTTGGACGTCGCACTGAAAGAAGAGATCTTCGCGAATAAGAATCTTAAGAACGTTAGTCCTGATCAAATCACTCGCGTTCGCCAAATGTTGAACGAGAACGTCAACTGGCAGAACGTTGGTTCACCACAGCAAGCCGTGGAAATGGCGAACTATGCCGCAGAACTGATGTGGCAAAATCTAGGCGTAATTCCCACGGCCACGATTTTGGAATTCGCTTGCGGAACGGCTGCTTCGCTCGATCCATATACCAGCTTCCTCACCCAAGATCAGCTGAACGAAGTTTTCTCCCAAATCAAAGGTAACTTCGTTGGCTTGGGCGTGGAATTGAAAGCAGATGAAAATTCGCTTTTGATCGTCAACTCGATCACCGGTAGCCCAGCTCATCAAGCGGGCATTCGTGGTGGCGACCGCATTGTCGCAGTCGACGGACAACGCTGCGAAGTAATCAGCACCAACAAAGCTGCCGACATGCTCAAGGGTGAGATCGGTTCGATGGTTCGCGTGACGGTCGTTTCGCCGAACCAACCGGCTCGTGAGTTGAACGTGCGACGCGATCGGGTTGAAGTCCCTAGCGTCGACAATATCCACATCATGGATGCGGAATCGAAGGTCGGCTACCTGAAGATTACCAGCTTCCAGGAAAACACCCCCGCGGATTTGAGTCAGGCGTTGTGGAAGCTACATCGCGATGGCATGCGAGCATTAGTGATCGATCTGCGTGGCAACCCAGGTGGACTGTTGCGGGCCTCGGTTGATATGGTCGACTTGTTCGTCGAGCAGGGAACGATCGTCTCGACTCGCGGTCGCAACGCTCGCGAAGACTTTGACTACACGGCTCACATGCCAGGCACCTGGAGAGTGCCGTTGGTCGTGCTGATCGATGCGAACTCGGCCAGTGCCAGCGAAATCTTTGCCGGTGCAATTCGTGATCATGGACGCGGAACAGTCGTGGGTCAGCGTAGCTACGGTAAAGGTTCGGTGCAGGGGATCTTCCCGCTCGAAACCGCCGGAACAGGGCTCCGCTTGACGACAGCCAAATTCTTTTCGCCCAGTGGGCGAGCGATCAGCCGCAACGGCGTGATTCCAGACGTGAACGTGCGAGTGACGGCCAAGCCTGCCATGGATGGTACTCACTACGTCGGTGACACAGCACCGCAGCATGATCCGGTCATGGATGCTGGTCTTGTTGCCGCACGACAACTGCTGGGTGCCCCAGGTGGACTGACGAACCGCACGCAAGCACAGCGTTAAATAACCGAGCAGGGGGGCTTGGCACGCTTCTTAACCAGCTCCCCTCTGGTTGGCGGCCTCTGAGGCAAGCGGTACGATTGAACGGATTGGATAAACCGCGCAAAGTCGCGATCTATCGCCCAAACCGTTTCCTCGTGGCGAAGGCCTCGCATCTTGTTTTTCCAAAAGCTGGGAAAGTTTGTCGTCCAGTATCCGCTGGCGATTATCGCCTTCTGGGTGATATTCGCTGCTTTGGCAATCGCATTGCCGCCCCATTGGAACGACGTTACGCTCGACGGTGATTTGGCCTTCTTACCCAAGAATATGCCAAGCGTCGAAGCGGATGACCTCTTTCGCCGTGCATTCCCACAGCGGCAAGCCAAAAGCCAAATCGTCTTTGCGGTCTCTCGCGAGGACTCGACGTTGACGGAAGAGGATCTGCGATTTGCGGATCGCATGGCGTCGCCGCTGCAAAACACTCAGGGAATCTTTCTTTATCGCTCGGCGGAGCAGGGGACTGCGGAAGTTGATCCGACCAATGAAGAAGGCGAAGACGCCGGTCCCATTCAGTACGCGATGGAAGCTTGGGAAGAATCGGCGTTGCTCGATCCCCGGAACTGGCATCCTCTGTGGAACATGGCGTTCGTATGCGGGCAACTTGGCAAATCTGATGAGAAAGAACAATATCGCCAACTAGCGATTGCGCTACGACCGGAACTTACCAAGGAAACCTTGGAACTGGTTCCGTCCGAACCATTCGATTGGAATCAATTCGATGTGCTAACTCGCCATACGATGGTTCGTGGCGATATGCTGGCCAGCCCTGATGGGCATGCCGTGTTGGTCGTGGTCGAGTCGCGAAACGAGTTTATGGCGACCGACAACATTCGTGTGCTCCAAGAGGCAACTCAGTACGTTGAAGCTTGGCGTAAGAAGGCCGACGAGGAAGGGCTGTCCCATCTCGAGATAGGCGTAACAGGAAATGCCGCGATTGGTGGCGAGATGCTCTTGGCGGCGAAGGAAAGTATTGCCAATACCGAGCTCTACACCATTCTGTTAGTCGTGCTGATTCTGTTGGTTATTTACCGCACGCCCATGATGCTGACGGTGCCGCTCTTGTCGATCGCCGTTTCCTTTATCATTTCGTCCTGGTTGGTCGCCTTGCTGACGCAGGTGCATTATCTGCCAGGCCTGGAGTGGGTCGATTTCAAAGTCTTCAAGACGTCCCGCATCTTTATCGTGGTGATCTTGTTTGGGGCCGGGACTGATTTTTGCTTGTTTCTGATTGGGCGATACCGAGAAGAGCTTGCACGCTGTCGCGATCATCAATGGGCGATTGCCCAGGCCTTGGCTGGCGTGGGCGAAGCGCTGACGGCCAGCGCGATGACGACGGTCGTTGGGCTAGGCATGATGTTCTTCGCCGACTTTGAAAAATATCGAAACAGCGGACCCGCGATTGGGCTTTGCTTGTTAGTCACGCTATTTACTTGTTTGACGTTAGCTCCAGCGATTATGCGTTTCCTCGGGCCACTTCTTTTTTGGCCGTGGGGAGACTCGAAGCAATTTGTTGAGAAGAGTCGACCCGTTTCGACCGCCTGGTGGGAACAGATATCCAGCTGGATTTGCCGCTGGCCAGGGATGACGCTGACCGTCGTAGTGTTACTGCTCGGAATGGTTGGCTTTCCCAGCATGTGGAATCGAATACGAACCGGCGAGGCGGTCGAAGTCTCGTACGATCTCTTTGGCGATCTCGACAACGACCGGATGGCCAAACAAACGGCTTTGCGATTGCGCGAACATTTCCCGCTTGGAGAAAGCGGACCACTGACCATTCTGGCCGTGAACCAAAGTGGTCAGTTCGGTGAAAGGGAAGGGCGGTCGATCATTTTGGATCTCTCCAACACGCTGTTTGCTACGAGCGATGATGTGGAGCAGGTCTTTACTAGCGAACAGCCACTTGGGGATAAACCGGCAGGCTTTTCTTTTTCAGGTCGCGGTCGACAGGTGATGCTGCTGAGGAATCATCGCCGTACGAAAGAGTTCTTTTTGGCGCAAGAGCCTAAGCTGCGTGGTGAGATCGCGCTGTTGCGGGTAATTGTTGATCGAAATCCATTCTCCAACGGTGCGATCGAGTTGTTGGGTAAGATCGAACACGATCTGCACGCGAAGATCGATACGTTGCCTCCTCCCTGGAATGAAACGAAGATCTTTATCCAGGGGACAACTCCTTCAATTCGTGACTTGCGGACTGTGACGCAAAGCGATCAAAAGCGGATTGAGTTTGGTGTGATCGTGGCTGTCTTCTTTGTGCTATTGGTGATCCTGCGACGGCCGTTTGTCTGTGCGTACATGATTCTCTCGGTGCTATTTAGTTATTACGTCACCCTGGGAATCACGGAGATGTTTTTCCGGACGGTTTACGCCGACAGCTATCAGGCCTTGGATTGGAAGGTGCCGTTGTTCTTGTTCGTGATCCTGGCGGCAATTGGACAAGACTACAACGTTTACCTTGCGACTCGGGTTTTCGAAGAACAGAAACGCCTTGGCCCGATTCAAGGTTTGATGCGAGGTATTACGACAACCGGTGGCATCATCACCAGTTGCGGGTTAGTGATGGCAGGTACGTTCGCATCGATGTGTATGGGAACACTGCTTGGCGTGATCGAAATTGGGTTTGCATTGACGGTTGGCGTGCTCTTAGACACCTTCGTCGTACGAACGATCATGCTTCCGTGTTTCCTGGCACTCATGAATCGATATGCGCAATCGCCCGAAGATGACACGATTGATGCCTAATGTGCCACGATAATTTCGCCAAGGATGATTGAAGCAAGGCCGCGTAGGCGCCATATTGTGAATTCGCCCAGGAATCGGATTACTGCGAGATCTCTCATAAGGTGTGGTCGTCAAGCGGTGCTCGGTTCTACCGTTTCTTGCCCCGAAAACGCGTGTTCTGCCAGATGAAAGTTTAAAAAGGGAGCCCCCAGCATGACGCCCAAAGAAGTCTTAGCCCTCTGCCGCGAAAACGACGTGAAAGCGGTCGATTTTCGGTTTATGGATTTTCCCGGCCTTTGGCAGCATTTCACAATTCCGGTCAGTCACCTCAGCGAAGATACGTTTGAAGATGGACTCGGTTTCGATGGTTCGAGTATTCGTGGCTGGCAGTCGATCAACGAAAGCGACATGCTGGTGGTGCCTCAGCCAGATACGGCGTTCGTCGATCCTTTCACACAACTGCCAACCCTCGTTCTGATTTGCAACATTCAAGATCCGATCACGCGGGAAGATTACTCACGCGATCCGAGGAATGTTTGTCGCAAGGCGGCTAACTATCTAAAGAGCACGGGTATCGCAGATACCTGCTTCATCGGACCTGAGGCAGAGTTCTTTGTGTTCGATGACGTTCGTTTCGATCAACGAGCCCAACACGGTTTCTATCACATCGATAGCGTGGAAGGGGAGTGGAATCGAGGGCGGGACGAAGGCCCCAATCTTGGCTACAAGCTGCGTCACAAAGAAGGGTACTTCCCGGTTCCGCCTGCCGATTCGTTGATGGATCTGCGGAACGAAATGATGCAGACCATGATCGAGTGTGGCTTGAATGTCGAGGCACAGCATCACGAAGTATCGACGGCTGGTCAGTGCGAGATAGACTTGCGATTCAACGAGATGGTCAAGATGGCCGATGACTTGTTGATCTACAAGTACGTCGTGAAGAACGTCGCGAAACGTAACAACCGCACGGCGACGTTCATGCCCAAGCCAGTGTTTGGCGATAACGGGTCCGGCATGCACACGCACTTCTCATTTTGGAAAGAAAACGAACCACTGTTCGCAGGCAGTGGCTATGCAGGGCTAAGTGAAACCGCGCTCTATGCGATTGGCGGTTTACTGAAGCATGCTCCTTCGGTCCTGGCATTCACGAACCCAACCACGAATAGCTACAAACGTTTGGTTCCTGGCTACGAAGCCCCGGTCAATTTGGCCTACTCGCAACGGAATCGATCGGCATCGTGCCGCATTCCGATGTACAGCCCGAGCCCAAAAGCGAAACGAGTCGAATTCCGTTGTCCTGATCCGACCTGTAATCCTTACTTGGCGTTCGCGGCGATTACGATGGCGGCAATCGACGGGATTCAAAACAAAATCGACCCAGGCCAACCGCTCGACAAAGACATCTACGATCTCCCTGCCGAAGAAGCTGCGGCTGTGCCCAAGACACCAGGCTCGCTGGACGAAGCACTTGACTGCTTGGCCGCAGATCACGAGTTCCTGCTGCGGGGCGATGTCTTCACCAAGGATGTCGTCGAGACATGGATTGAGTACAAGCGAAAGAATGAAGCGGACGCGATTCGCTTGCGACCGCATCCTTACGAGTTCTGCTTGTACTACGACATCTAAGAAACGCTGGTGGCACGTTCCCTCTTCAGAGGTGAGAAAGAGGGAACGCGAGCTTATCTAGCCAGCAACGACTTGAGCGACGTTCTCAGGGGTTACGGGCGAGATCACCCCTTTCTCGGTGATAATACCTGCGATCAATTCGGCAGGCGTAACGTCGAAAGCTGGGTTATAGACCTGAACCTTGTCAGGGGCGGTCTGCTTGCCCATTCCGTTGATGATTTCGACCGGGTCGCGTTGTTCGATGGGAATCCCTTCACCCGTTGGCAAAGAGAGATCGAACGTGCTGATCGGAGCCGCGATGTAAAACGGAATTCCGTGAGCTTTTGCCAGTACAGCCACGCCATAGGTTCCGATCTTATTGGCCGAATCTCCATTGGCGGCGATTCGATCAGCACCGGTGATGACGGCGCTGATGCGGCCTTCTTTCATGACCTGGGCGGCCATGTTATCGCAGATCAGCGTTGCCGGAATATCGCGTTGTAGCAATTCCCAGGCGGTCAATCGGGATCCCTGTAAGAGTGGACGCGTCTCGTCGACAAAGACATGGATGTCTTTGCCTTGATCATGGCAGGTAAACATCACGGCCAACGCGGTGCCGTAGTCGGCCGTCGCGAGCCCGCCTGCGTTGCAGTGCGTTAGGATGCCGAAGCCAGGCTGAATCAGTTCGGCGCCATGCTTCCCAATGGCGCGGCAAACTTTTCGGTCGTCGTCATGGATATAACGAGCTTCCGCCAGTAAAGCTTCGTGGATTTCAGCCGGGGACTTCCCTGCTTCCTTCTCGGCTACATACTTGGCCTTCAAGCGATCGAGTGCCCAAAACAAATTGACTGCCGTGGGACGACTTCCAGCGAGGTATTCAACCACCTCGTGGAAGCGTGCCTCAAATTCTTCTGCCGATTTGTCGGTAGCCGTTTGCAAGCCGACGATCACGCCGTACGCCGCCGCGATGCCGATTGCTGGTGCCCCGCGGACGCGCAGCATCTTGATGGCTTCCCAGACCGTTTCGACATCTTTGCAGTCGAGGTAAACGAGCTCGACTGGCAAACGGGTCTGGTCGATCAAAACGAGATGCCCATCCGTTTCCCCTTCGTAGCGAATTGGATCTGGGGCCGCTTGTGGTTGGCTATCGGCAATCGTCATAAGTTCAAATCGAGAGAGGTTCGTAGGGAAGGTCGAAGGTATCAGCAACCGGCTTGTTGGTAACACGCCCGGTGTGGATGTTCAAGGCCGTCTGCAATTCTGGCGAACTGGCCAAGGAGGCATCGATACCGTTCTTGGCAACTCGCAGTGCCCATGGCAGCGTGACATTACACAGGGCAAACGTGCTTGTTCGCCCCACCGCACCCGGCATGTTGGCCACGCAGTAATGCAGCACGTCGTCGATCAAATAGGTAGGATCGCTATGTGTCGTTGGGTGCGAAGTTTCGATGCAGCCACCTTGGTCCACGGCGACGTCAATGATGACGCTACCCGGTTTCATCAACTTCAAGTCTTCACGAGAAACGAGCATCGGTGCTTTGGCACCAGGAATCAGCACAGCCCCGACAACCAAGTCGGCCAGTTGAAGTTGGTGACGAATCACGTGGCGATCGCTGAACAGTACATTGACGTTGGGTGGCATGACATCGTCGAGATAACGAAGGCGATCCATGCTGATATCAAGGATGTTCACGTCCGCATTGAAACCGGCGGCAATCTTCGCGGCATTAGCACCGACGATACCGCCACCCAGGATCGTGATGTGGGCCGGAGCAACCCCAGGGACACCACCAAGTAAGATGCCTTGTCCCATCTGTGGCTTTTCAAGGTATTTGGCACCTTCCTGGATGCTCATACGCCCTGCGACTTCGCTCATTGGAGTCAGCAAGGGCAGGGTGCCGCGTTGGTCACGCAGCGTCTCGTAAGCCAAGCATATCGCGCCAGAGTCGATCATTCCTTGTGTCAACTGTACGCTGGCCGCAAAGTGGAAGTACGTGAAGACGATTTGTCCCTTGCGAATCAACGCGTACTCTTCCGGCTGCGGCTCTTTGACCTTCAGGATCATATCGGCCTGAGCGAATACTTCCTCAGCCGAGTCGACGAGTGTCGCTCCTGCTTCGACGTACTGCTCGTTAGTCAGCCCTGAACCGATTCCCGAATCCTTCTCGATAATCACTTGATGACCAGCACGGACGAACTCTTCCGCACCGACGGGCAAGATGGCGACGCGGTATTCATCGCGCTTCACTTCTTTCGGGATACCGACGATCATTGAGCTGACTCTCCTAAGGATATTTCAAGCAAGAGAATCAGTCATTGTGAAGGAGGAAGCCGAAAATTACTATCAGGCTTCCTCGTTGATATCGTCGAATTCTTGGTCTTCCACAGCCTCGTCCATGTTAGCTGTTTCTTCTTCGAAATCGTTTTCTATTTCTTCCTCAAACTCCGGTTTTCCAATCTTGCCGAACTCGTCCTTATTGTCGCTTGATTCGCGTTTCTTGAGGTAGAGCTTGATCGGAACTTCAGGGAAGGGGACCGCGTCTCGGAACGAAGAAATCAGGTAACGTTGGTAGCTGGGCGAAAACGCTTTGGGCATGTTCACCATCAACACAAACGTCGGTGGTTGTTCGCCGACTTGGGTCGCGTAGTAAATCTTCGGCTTGCGATTCTTGTGCAACGGAGGCGGATGATGGGCAACGATCTCTTTCAAGATACGGTTCAACTCGCCCGTACTAATCCGTGAGAGGGACTGCTTATACAGCATTTGGGTGTGGTTCAGCAGCGTTTTGACATTCTTACCAGTCTTCCCGGTGATGAACGCAATGGGAACGTGCGACATCATTGGGAAGGTTTCGTGCAAGTAGGTCGCCCAGCGGTCGGTAGGCATTTGGGTGTGGTATAGGTCCCACTTGTTGACTACGAAGATGCACGGCTTGAACTCGTCGCTGATGTAGCGGACAAGCTGTTTGTCGACCTTGCTGATCTGCTGCGAGGCGTCGAAGAACATCAAAACCACGTCAGCGTGACGGATACTTCGTTCGGCGCGGTGCGTACTGTAATAGTCGATATCGGTCTTCACGCTCACGCGGCGCCGAAGGCCGGGCGTGTCGATCGCAACGAATGACTTGCCGTCCATCTCAAAACGGACGTCGACACTATCACGCGTGGTGCCTGCCACTTCGCTGACGATCATTCGTTCCGATTGAGCGAGCGAGTTCACGAACGTGCTCTTGCCCACGTTACGGCGGCCGACGATCGCGACCTTCATTTCTGTCGCGGTCTCTTCGTTGCTGTTCGCATCGGGATCAGGGAGGCGGTCAACGATGATATCGAGCAAGTCACTCTTGTTTCGGTTTTGCAGCGTGCTGACCGAGACCAGCTTGCCACGACCGAGGCGATAGAATTGATCCGCTTCAACATCCATGTGGGGCGAGTCTGCCTTGTTGGCGACCAGCACGACCGGTTTGTCGATCTTTCGCAGACGCTGGGCGACCGCTTGATCCAAGGGAAGCATCCCACTGCGAACATCCACGACGAACAGAATGATGTCGGCCGAATCGATGGCGATTTGAATCTGGCGTTCAATTTCGTCGGTCAGGTTGTCGACGTCGTTCACGCCGATCCCACCGGTGTCGACGATCTCGAAGAAACGATCGTTCCACTTTTGCAGATGGACCATGCGATCGCGAGTGACGCCTGCGACGTCATCGACGATGGCCAGACGCCGACCGGCCAGCCAATTGAAGATGCTGGATTTACCGACGTTGGGACGACCAATAATAACTACTTGCGGTACCGCCATAGGGCAGAATTCAGTCTCAGTGGGGAGCGTGTATGGATGACAGGAAAGCTGGAATTACTTACCCTAATATGGTTCAACTTCATTTTACGTGCTAGGTCTCGCCAGAGTAAGGGAAAAGTCAAACTCCTTACTCGAAAGATCATCCCAAACGCACGAGAATTCCTCGTCTCCGCTTAGTGATCCGACATGGACGTCAGCCGTATCCGCCGCATCTTACTGCAACAAGCCGAAGGCTGGCAGGCGTCCGGCGTCCAATATCTACATAAGCAGGAGGGATTCTCTCTACCCCAGGTGGACTCTCCGCCGCACCCCACCCAGCCGGAAACGACCGTCTCGCAAGGACCGAGCGAAATGCCCAAAGCGAAGAAGCAACCTGCTGCCACGGCTGCCAAGCCGATCGAAGTTTCCCGAAAACCGAGCTCTGCCAGCGAGCCTTGGCCTGCTGAACTGGCCAAGCTAACACAGGATCAGCGGCAGGAGCGGCTCGATCAATTACGCGAGGCAGTCGCGGGCTGCACACTTTGTGCGGAATTGGCCCGAACTCGCATCCAAACTGTGTTTGGTGTCGGAAAAGCAACTGCACGGATCGCCTTTTTCGGGGAAGCTCCTGGAGCAGACGAGGATAAGCAGGGGGAACCGTTCGTGGGCCGGGCAGGAAAACTGCTTACCCAAATCATCGAAGCGTGCGGTTTTCAACGAGGCGACGTCTACATCCTCAACACGCTCAAATGTCGGCCGCCAGGAAATCGAAATCCGACCACCGAGGAAAATGAAAACTGTCGACCCTATTTCGAGCGACAGTTAGAGATTATCCAGCCAGAGTACATCGTCTGCCTCGGGCGATTTGCCATCAACAACTTACTGGAAACGGTTGAACCGATTGGCAAGTTACGCGGGAAGTTTCATCCCTACCGCGGTAGCAAGGTGGTTGTTACCTATCACCCGGCCTATCTACTGCGTAATCCTTCCGCCAAGAAGGATGTTTGGGACGATATGAAGATGATGCTCAGCGATATGGGCGTGCCGATTCCCAAGCCTAAGAAACAATAGTTTGCTTGGCTACTGAACGAGACCGCGGACTGTTAAGCGGTCTCAGCTTCTGCTTCCGCATCTTCGTCTTCTTCGCTCAGCGGATCCTTCAGTAGTTCGTGGATCAACTTACGAAGTTCGCGGACTTTGACTGGCATGGTCATGATTGCCCGGTTCTCGCCTAGCTCGGCTGCTTCGCGGATCGCCTTTTGACGTTCCTTGATAATGAGCACAGCTGGCTTGTCCTTGGTTTCGGCGTCAGAACCAAATTGATTGAACGCCTCAACTGCTGGCTCTCCCATGTCGATCGCACTGAAGACGACAATATCTGCGGGAGAGGCATCTTCAGCGTAGCGGAGCAATGCCCGCTGCGGATCACTGATCACAAGCACTCGGTAGCCGTATTTCTTCAAGCGGTCACGCAGCACGTTCTGCATGTCCATGTTCGATTCGACGATCATGATCGTCTTGTTGTAACCCTCGAACTGCTTCGCAATACGCGCTTCGTTTTGAGCCTCGATCTTACCGCGGATTTCACCGGCAGCCGATTCGTCCCCCATTTCCAATCGTTTAGCCGCCATTTTGAGGTCCATTAGCATCTGGCCTGGCGATTGGTAACGTCGATCGGGGTTGGTTTCCATCGCTTTGGCGACCACACTGGCAACCGAGCGAGGAAGGTCAGGCGCGACCTGGGCGATCGATTTCACGTTTAGGTAACGCCCCGCGGAGAGACGTTCCGATCGATCACGCGTTTCGTTTAGAGGCAGTACGCCGGAAAGCATGTGATAGAAGATCGAACCCGCGAAGAAGATATCGCTACGGCTATCGTCTCGGGGAGCGTTGGTCGCAATTTCCAAACCGGCATAGTCAACGGTTCGCGGGTTGGACGCCTGCCCATCTTCGCTGACCTGTTCCGCGAAGGCGGCCAAACCAAAGTCGACCAATTTCGCGCGGCCTCGGGCCGAGATGAGCACGTTCGACGTCTTTAAGTCACGGTGAGTAAGCCCGCGCTCAGCGGCGTAGGCCAGCCCGGACGTGATGTCGATCATCAGCTGCGTTGCTTCTTTCGGGCTGAATTTGCCTCGGATTCGCAGCAGATCACGCAGGTTTTGGCCTTCGATGAACTCAATAATAAGGAAGTAATTGGTGCCCTGTTGGTACATCGAGGTTTCGGAGTGAACTTCATAGATCGGGCAGATATTGGGATGTCGCAGGCCTTTGCCGAGCTCTCCTTCCGTCATGAACTGAAGAGCACGCTTGGGATCTTCGCTGAAGCGACGCCGCAGAACCTTGGCGGCAACCACCTTGCCGGTGTCCTTATGGACGGTTCGGAACACACGAGCGAACGTTCCGGTTCCGATCATGTAGAGGGCTTTGTAGTCCCCATAAAAGTACCCAGTGCGCAATCCTTTAACAATTCGCTCGACCTGGTAATTGGTCAGCAATTCTTTACGCAAGAGGATGTTCTGAAATTCGCCCAGGGAAACTTCACGAGATCCTAACTCACTCCAGATTTGATCGACCTGATAGTGTTCAAGGAGTTTGAAGTCGATAACGCGCTGCGCAAATTCGTCGGCGGTAAGATCAGCCATAAATCAAGTTCTATCCGTGCGTGACCGTCCAGCAGCGATCAGCGCACCTCTTCAGTCTAGGTAAGATCGTGGGGATAAGATGGGCCTGTTCCGTAAGTCATGGTATTCGACTTCTAGGGCCAAAGCAAATTGAGAAATCGGAAAAACACCCTTGGCATGCGAGGTGGAGATCATCTTCAATCCGTTTGATCTCTGTAGTCGTTAAACTTGGTGTAATTAGTCGTAAGTCGTGTTCCAGAATTGGTTTGTGAATCGCTTGGGTCATAAGGGGATTCGGGAAAGCCCCTGGAAATCGTTGGTAAAAGATGCCAAGATACGCCCCAACATCAAGTTCCTAGCTACGACAATCGAAACAACGCTTCGCTCTGGCGAGCGCAGAGAGGGATAGTCAGAATGGGAAAACGTATTGCGGTGGTCCTGGCGGCAGGCAAAGGGACCCGAATGCAATCGGAGATGCCCAAGGTGCTTTTTCCGGTACTAGGTCGACCAATGATCGAGTACGTCCTGGATGCCCTACGTGAGGTGGGTGTCGAGAAGATCATCTGCGTGGTCGGCTATCGCTCGGATGACGTGAAGTCCGCACTAAGTGGCGCGGAAGATCTTGTTTTTGTCGAGCAGACCGAACAGCTTGGCACGGGGCATGCCGTTCAGATGTGCCTGAATGAACTAAATTCAATCGATGGATCGGTGGTTGTCCTCGCCGGTGACTCGCCACTGGTGCAATCTTCGTCCCTGACCGAGTTGTTCGAAGCCTTTGAGTCGGAGGGACATGCTTGCCTTCTGGGAACCCTGAAGCGTGACGACCCCACTGGCTTGGGCCGAATTGTGCGTGATGCGGACGGTACCTTCGAGGGAATCGTTGAGCAAAAGGATGCCACGCCCGAACAACGCGAGATTACGGAAGTGAACATGAGCACCTACGTTTTCGATGCCCCACGATTGGTGGACGCCCTGTCGCGGCTCACGAACGATAACGCTCAGGGCGAGTATTACCTGACGGATTGTCCGCAGATTCTCAAAGGTATGGGATATAAGGTCGACGCATTGCCAGTTCTCAAAGCTTGCGAAGCTCATAGCATCAATTCTCGCGAGCAATTGGCTGAGGTAGAGCGTGTGATGACCGAAATTGGTTACAATAAGAATTGATGAAATTGGACGAAGGGGTTTACCGCCTCTTTCTTGGTTCGCGGCGTCTTTTTCGATAACTTCAAGTCGGTTGCCCAGTTTACGTCATGCGTGAGATTAAAATCTTCAGCGGTCGCGCTAATCCCAAACTTGCCGAAGACGTTTGCAATTTTCTGCATCTGAAACTCGGGCGCGTCTCGCTGGGCGAATTCCCCGACGGCGAAATTCAGTGCAAGATCGAAGAAGATGTCCGCGGGCGTGATGTCTTTCTGGTGCAGCCAACTTGTCCGCCGGTGAATAACAATTTGATTGAATTGTTGGTCATGATCGACAGTTGTCGACGGGCCAGTGCCGAGCGAATTACGGCCGTTATTCCTTACTATGGCTATGCTCGCCAAGACCGCAAAGACGAAGGTCGTGTTCCCATCACGGCCAAGTTGGTCGCTGATCTGATTACCAGCGCCGGGGCAGACCGCGTGCTGACGATGGATCTGCATGCCGCTCAGATTCAGGGGTTCTTTAATGTTCCGGTCGATCACTTGAACGCCTCGCCAGTGCTCAATCATTACTTTTTGAGCTTGGGCGTGCCGACGGAGAACCTATGTGTTGTCAGCCCTGATGCTGGAAGCATTAAGCGAGCGGTCACGCATCATCGCCGCTTGAACGGTGAGTTAGCGATTGTGGACAAGCGACGTACGAGTGCCCATGAGACGACCACCAAGAACATTATCGGTGGCCCTGTCGACGGCAAGGTAGCGGTGATATTCGACGACATGATCAGCACCGCTGGTTCAATTTGCGGTGCGGCGAAGGTCGTTCACAAAGCGGGCGCGAAAGAGATTTACTTGGCGGCCACCCATGGTGTCTTGTGTGGACCTGCGGTTGCTCGACTTCAGGCGGCTCCAATTAAGGAAATCATTCTGACCGACACCATTCCTCAGAAGTCCCAGGACCTGCTGAAGAATATGCGGGTCCTGTCGGTTGCCCCGCTCTTGGGTGAGGCGATCAAACGGATTCACAACGATGAATCCATTAGCGCCCTCTTTCGAGAGCACGTTGGCTAATCTTCCTTCGGTGGTGGAGGGGCTTTATCACGGCGGAAAACCGCAACCACGTCTTCCACAGGAATAACGAAGAGTTGGTTATCTGTCTCGAAATCGACAGGAATTGCCTCTTTTGGGTGGAATAAGATCTTGTCGTACTGTCGCAATGGGAAATCGTCATCGTTCTCGATCTGCGTCGATATCGCTACGATGCGACCGGTGATCGTCGGGATTTCCGCCTGATCGGGTAACGCGATCCCTCCCTTGGTGGTTCGCTTTGGTTCGTCCTTGCGGACAAGCACGCGTGCTCCAATCGGTTCAACATACTCAATCGTCTTACTGCGGGCTGATTTCGCCATGGGGGTCCATTTACAGGGTTCGCAAAGCGTTCTGGATATCTCTCGTCCAATTGTTCTTAAAGATATCGGAATCGCAATCCCCTGCCGAGACCTGTCCGTACGCTCGGAATGCCAATCTTGCGGGACAAGAGAATCGGTTGTAGCTGTTCCCTAAGCATTGAACCCTGTGCAGCTTACGCTGCCATAGAAAGGGCGAGGGCGGGTGTGTCAGCAGCAAACGCCTGGATTCCCTAAAGCCCCACACTCGTCAGATCATGATTTCTCTTGACACGAATTCCGCTAGGAGGCTCGGTTTGGACTTGTCAACGCGAGATTGTTTGGCAAAATAACCAGTTTCCCAAATTGCGAAGTTGGTCCTTAGGGAATAGTGACTCCACGCGAGTCCCGACTTTTGAAATAAATACGATTCGACCCGACGCAAAATTTGCGTGATAAGCAACCTTGCCCGGTCGCCTTTAGATTTCACCACCTGACTGCGGAATAGTTTTCATGGCCGAAACACTCAAAGCCACGAAGCGAGAAAAGACCGGTAAGATTGCCAATCGAAAGCTGCGCCTGGAAGGTAAGATTCCGGCAGTGCTTTATGGAGACGGCAAGGACGTGATCAACTTGGCTTTGTGTGCTGAGCAGTTCAGTGCCGTCGTCCGTCACGGTGCCAAGAATATTACTTTGGAAGGTGACGTGTCCGAGAGCGTTGTCATGCGAGAGGTCCAATGGGATACTTTCGGGACAGAAGTTCTCCACGTCGACTTCTATCGACCAGGTAACTAGGTCGTTAAGTCGCCGCGGATCGTGCTGAATGACTGGATGTGATGAAACTCGTTGTCGGGCTCGGAAATCCAGGAAAAAAGTACGAGGGAACGCGGCATAACGTCGGTTTCGAGGTACTTCAAGCGTTGGCCAAGCGACACGCGGCGCCCGTTCCGAAATCGAAGTTTAACGGTCAACTGACCGAGATTGGTGTTCGCGGTGAGAAGCTGATGTTGCTTAGCCCGCTCACCTATATGAACAAAAGTGGGAACAGTGTTCGTCCGGCGTTCGACTTTTACAAGTTAACGCTGGAGGATGTTTTGATTGTTTGCGATGACTTTAACCTTCCATTGGCCAAACTACGGCTGAAAGGGAAGGGCTCAGCAGGTGGTCAAAACGGATTAGCCGATGTGATTCAAAAGCTCGGCTCGAATGAGGTGCCTCGACTCCGTATCGGTATCGGAGCACCACGAGAAGGGGCCGACGTGGCTGGCTATGTCTTGAGCAACTTTGCCAAGGCGGAAAAGCCCGAGATGGATTTGTGCGTTGAGCAGGCTGCTTCGGTAGTCGAGGACTGGGCTTCCCAGGGGCTGACGTACGCAATGAACCAATACAACGCGTAGGCACTCGTGTCGCGCACAACGTTCAATTACCAAGTTGGCCGATCGCACTGCCCAGCAAGCAGCGACCGACCCTGAACCGATCATTTTGACGTCGAAATTCGAGGAGTAGAAACCTTGGCGGCTTACGTTTACGAGGGGATGTTCATTCTGGACTCCAACCGGTATGGAAAGGATCCCAGTGGGGTCGCCGGCAAAATTGATGCTCTCGTGCAGCAATTGGGTGGCGAAATCCTGGTGAGCCGTATGTGGGCCGAACAGCGCCTGGCGTACCCAATCAACGGGCATCGCCGAGGTACCTACTGGCTGACCTACTTCCGCTTGGACAGCTTAAAAGTGGACGAGTTGAACTACGCATGCAACATCAATGATGACATGCTGCGGTTCCTGTTCATCAAGCACGATCCACGAATCGTCGACATGCTGGTCGCCCACGCTGAAGGTCACGAGATCGCCGGCGAAGAAGACTCGGATTCCGACAACGACAGCGACAACGATGATGATTCGTCGAACGAAGACGAAGAAGAAACCGTGGAAGCTGCCGACTAGGCTGCAGCCCGGTTTTTACGTCTTTGGCACGTACAATCATCCTTGGTAAGTACTGAAGTCGATTCGATTTTCCCCTGAAGGAGCGTTTCCCATGGCAAGTTTCAACCGAGTTATTCTGGTCGGGAACCTGACGCGGGATATCGATTTGCGATATGTCTCCGGTGGTGGAACAGCCGTTACTGAGCTGGGTCTGGCGGTTAACGATCGACGTAAGACACAATCGGGCGAATGGGTCGATGAAACGACCTTCGTAGACGTAACCTTGTGGGGACGTACTGCGGAAATCGCCAGTGAATACTTAAGCAAGGGCTCGTCCGTATTGATCGAAGGACGGCTCAAGCTTGACACGTGGGAAACAGACGGTCAGAAGCGATCCAAGCTTCGCGTGGTTGGCGAGAAGATGCAAATGCTCGGCGGCCGCGACGGAGGCGGTGGCGGCGGTGGTCGAAGCGGCGGGCCTTCCCGACCAGCTCGACAATCCCAACCACAAGGCGGCGGTCGCGGTGGTTATGACCAATCGTCTGGATCCGACTATGACTCGTACGATGACGGCAGCTTTGGGGGAGCAGGTTCCCAGGGAGCAGCCGACGATGATATTCCGTTCTAATGAAAAGTCTGGCGAAGCCCGCCCGGCATCACGCGAACGGTTGACTGAATCAACCAAGAGCAAACGCCAAATCACTGGCAACTATTGGAATAGACAAACACCATGCCAACTCGATCTGAAAAGCACAAAGCACGTCCCTGGAAGCGATTGCCAAAAGGCAAGAACGGCGGTATCGAACTGCTGTTGATCCAGTCGGTTGACCACCTCGGCAAGCCGGGCGATGTCGTGGAAGTGCGTCCTGGTTACGCCAATAATTACCTGATCCCGCAAGGCTTGGCGACGATCGCCACAAGCCATCACAAGCGGATGGTCGAAAAGCACAAGGCCAAGTTGGTCGAGATCGAGAAGTCGCGTTTGGCTGGTCTCCGTGCGATCGCCGACTTGTTGAATCGCCAAAGCGTTACGATCGAAGCCAACGCCAACGACGAAGGTCACCTGTACGGAAGCGTCGGTCAGGTCGAGATCGTTCACGCGTTGAAAGAGCAGAACTTCACCGTTACTCCAGATCAGGTTCGCCTGCAGGGTCCGCTGAAGGAACTCGGTTTGTATACCGTCAAGATTCACCTTCATGCCGAAATTGAATCGGAATTGAAGGTTTGGGTTGTTCCGACCGTTTCTGGTGAGTAGTATCAACCAGATGGTCCCGTGCGAAGTTCGCACTGAGTTTATCCGTGCCAAATAGCACCATGCTAATAGCACGCTACGGCTTGGCTCTTGAGCCCCTAATCGGTTCGAGCCACGCCGGTCTTAGTAAGTCGCACTCCCTTTTTAGTCCGCTCGATAGCGAGAACTCGGTCACGGTGGTTGGCGAAACACCTGACCTTGATTGTTCCGCTCGCGGATCCGAAAAAAACTCCTCGGCCTCCCCGAGGAGTTTTTTTATGCCCTCAGTTCCCATTCCATTTTGTGATGCAAACTGGCCGGGCCCCTAAATCTAGCAATCGCATTGTCCTGACCCATTCGTGCGGTAGGATGGTTGTCGACCAGCAATCACACCAACTTTTTGTAGCGGCGCACGGAGCACCAACGTGGCAACAGGCGGTAAATCAAAGCAATCGAAGCAGCGGCGATTTGACGACCGGGAGGAAGTCGCCACCAATCTCTTCGACAAGCAGCCGCCGTGTAGCGTTGAAGCCGAGCAGTGCGTGCTGGGAAGTATCATTCTTTTGCCGGACGTCTTGGACGACGTCATCATGGTTGTCCGGCCCGAGGATTTTTACGACGAAGCGAACAAGAAGCTTTTTGAGCACATGGTCGATCTGCACAACAGCGGCCGAAAGATCGACACCACGCTTCTGACTGAGCATCTTCGAAATGCCGGCGACTGGGAATTCATTGGTGGGACAGCTTACTTGGCGAAAGTGGCTCGCAGTGTGCCTCATGCGGCGCACGCGGTCAGTTACGCCGAGATCGTTCGTAAAAAGGCGACGAGCCGAAATCTGATTCTCGCCGCGACCGATATTCTACAAGACGCCTACCAAGAAGCCGGAAAACCGGAAGAACTTGTTGGGCGAGCGGAGCAAAAGATCTTCTCCATTCTCGATGGACGCGACAATCGCAGCATGGCCAGCATGCGTGAGATCGTGACCGAGGCCATGGAACGAATCGATGCCCGTCTCCGTGGTGAAACATCCAACGGTGTATTGACCGGCTTCACCGACATCGATGAGATGACGAGTGGATTTCATGGCAGCCAGCTCCTCATTTTGGCCGCTCGCCCGGCGATGGGCAAAACGGCCTTCGCCATGAACATTGCCGAGAATATCGCGGTACACGACAAGATCCCAGTGCTTTTTGTCAGCTTAGAAATGGGATCGGTCGAACTTTGTGATCGTCTGCTTTGTAGCGTCGCTAAAGTTAATGGTCACCGTCTGCGAAATGGAACACTCAGTAACGAAGATCGAGCCAAGCTGATCGAGCGTTCTTCGCTCGTCGCAGAGGCACCGCTCTTTGTGGATGACTCGCCAAGTCGAACGGTCGCAGAAATCGCGGCTTCGGCCCGGCGGATCATGCGTAACGAACGCCGCTTAGGCTTGATCGTCATCGACTATTTGCAACTCATCGAGCCTGATAATGCCAACGATCCACGTCAGGAACAGGTCGCCAAGATCGCCCGACGTTTGAAAGGTTTGGCCCGTGAAATGAACGTGCCGATCTTGTGCTTGGCCCAGCTCAATCGTCAGGCTGAAGCTTCGAAAGACAATAAGCCGAAGCTGAGCCACCTGCGAGAATCAGGGGCCATCGAGCAGGATGCCGACGTGGTGATGTTTGTCCATCGCGAGGAGTATTACCACAGCGGCGAAGAACGCGATCAGTACACCGGTCAGGCCGAGATTATCATTGGCAAGCAGCGTGCAGGCCCGGTTGGTGAAGTCAAGCTGACTTGGCTCAAAGACTTCACCCGTTTCGAGAACGCATTCGATCGCGAACCGGACGATTTCTCGGCGTTCAATCAAGGCGAGGGAGGCTTCTAGCCTCCTTTTTCATTAATGCCAAAATTTGAATGCTCAGCTTGTTTGGGGCTATAATGCTTCCTATCGGCCGGGCAACGCTGGTTTCGGCTGCGATTGAGAAACCGACATTAAAAAGTGCCTGGATGAGCCAACGCTACGGTTCGAAATTTATCGATGTCGAAGAGTCCTGCCCCTATTTGCCAGACCGGCTGGCAGTGCTGCCGTTCTATCTAACGGACTTCCGAGCAGATCCTGCTTCGTTCGACGAGGCACTCTCGGAAGGCGTCCGCCGTTCTGGGATTTTCATCTACCATACCGACTGCCCCGGCTGCAATGCGTGTGAGCCGATTCGAATTCCGGTCGACGACTTTCAGCCACGTCGTCGACATCGCCGAGTGCTGAAAAAAGGAGAAGCCGAACTCCGAGTCGTGATCGGTGAGCCTGTGGTCGATCGCCAGCGACTCGATCTCTACAACCGTCATAAAATGGGACGCGGATTGGGAGAACCAGGCTCGGAGATCGATCTGCGGTCGTTGAAAGAGTTTCTTGGAATCACGTGCTGCGATAGCCGTGAGTTTCGTTATTACCGCGGTGAAGAACTGGTCGGTGTTGCGATTGCGGATGTTGGCCAAGAAGCCATGTCGGCTGTTTACTGCTATTTCGATTCTAAGTGCGGTGACTTAGGGATCGGCAATTTTTCTGTCCTCAAACAAATCGAAGCGTGCCGCGAGTGGGGGCTGAAATATCTCTACCTTGGCTTCTACGTCGCTGGCAATGAACACATGCGCTACAAAGCGAACTATCTCCCGCACGAACGGCGGATTGATGGTGAGTGGATTCGATTCGATACGTAATGAGTGTAAAGAATTCTTTCGACGCAGATATTGTGAATTTCGAGGCGGGCAGGAGTCACTCTCCTCATCTCCAACTTAAATACGTGTTTCTCTGGCTCACCCTGTTGTCGGTTTCAATGGGGATATGGATCACACTGCTAAGTGTTCATGGAGTCGGTTGGGCTGAAGGAATCGGTTGGTGGTCGATTTGTTTTTATGCCACGAATTCAGTGGTTCTGGGAACCGGGCTGACCGGCATCGCCTTGTTGGCCAATTGGAAGTGGCAAGGTATTCGCTACGAGTGGCAGCCAGGTGATGAGATCTTGGTTTACCTAGGGATTTATGAGTTTATTCGCATTTGCGCCGTGGCAATTGATCTCGCGATTTCTGACTCGGGAATCACCCGCGATGAAATGACGCAGGATATTTATCGATACATGGCACTAGCGCAGCATGGTCTTGGCCTATGCCTTTTCTTGATATGGATGATACGACCGAAAACCACACTGCTTTGGCGATTTGGATTTGTAGCGTTGGTTCTTCAGAATCTGTTCGTCTTATTCGAGGTAATTTTTCCCGGCCTAATTCCTGAGGTGATTCTTGGACCAATACCCACTAGTCTTTTTGTCCATAACCTCACATGGTTTTATGTGCTGTTGATTGCATTGGTCGATATTGTGCAAGGTTCATCCCGAGGTTGGCTTCATTGGACGGGAGTGGCGACTCTGGTGATGTTTTCATGGCATTGGATTTACGCTTTGTCTCTCTGACATCGACAGGTCATGCAGATCGCAGATTAGGGGGGAATCGTAGACGGACTCCCGTGCACCTGATTTGAAGTTGCCTGGTACAGCAGACTAGAATCAGGGATTCTTCATTGCCCCCTCCTTCCTCAGAATGCTCGCCTCATGAATTCTACTCGCCGTTGCTGCGCCGCCCTCTTTTTACTAGCTGTTTGCTTGCTTCCACAACGTACTGTGCTGGCCGATACGAAGTCGGCGGACGTGGTCGTGTATGGAGCGACTCCAGGAGGGTTTTGCGCGGCCATTGCCGCAGCTCGGGAAGGTGTGTCGGTGATCTTGCTGGAGCCGACCAGTCATGTCGGTGGCGTAAATACGGGCGGGCTCAGCTTCAGCGATTCCAATCAAACAGTACGCTCGACCGTAATGGGACTGTTTGACGAATGGCATCGTCGGATCGCAGCCGACTATCGATCGCGAGGCGTGAAGCTGCCCTACGATGTCCGTGTCAAAGATAACTCCGTCTGGACCTACGAGCCGCACGTCGCGATGCGAGTCACGTCGGCCATGCTCAAGGAAGCTGGCGTTGAGGTAAGAACCAACTGCGAATTCACAAGAGTCAAAAAGCAGGATGCAACCATTGTCGAGATCGAAACAACGACGGGAACGTTTCAAGGGAAGACCTTTGTCGACGCAACCTACGAAGGTGACTTATTGGCCGCCGCAGATGTCTCATGGACAATTGGACGCGAAGGGCAAGCGGCATTCGGCGAATCATTAGCAGGCAAGCGTTATCCCAAAGGAAAGATGAAAATCTCTGGTTTCGATGATCAAGGGAAGTTGTTGCCACTGGTCACCACCGCCGATCCCGGGGACGAGCATGCCGGAGACGATCGGGTGATGGTTTACAGTTTTCGTCTTTGCCTGACCAGCGATCCGGCCAACCGCGTTCCCTTCCCGAAGCCAGACAATTACGACCCGGCACGGTTCGAAGCGGTACGACGATATGCCAAATCAGGCGGTAAGAGTTTCGGGATCGACCTCTATCCGCTCCCCGGCAACAAATTCGATGGAAATAATTCGATCGGCGGGCAATTCTCGCTCGGACTGGTCGGGGCCTGCAATGGTTGGAGTGAAGGAGACGCTCAAGAACGGGCTGAGATCTTCGAAGCACATCGACAGTACACAATCGAGTTCTATCACTTCCTAACCACCGATCCGTCGGTCCCTCAAGCGACGCGAGAAAAGTACGCGGCTTTGGGGCTTTGCCGCGACGAATTCACCGAAACGAATCACTGGCCGCCGCAACTTTATGTGCGAGAGGGTCGCCGAATGCAGGGAATGCACGTGGTGAGTCAGGATGACATTCTTAAGAATCCAGAGAAGGAAGACCCGATTGCGGTCTCGTCGTTCCCAATCGATTCACACGACTGCCAGCGGGTCGCATTTGAAGACGGAACCGTTGCGGATGAAGGAACTATCTTTCCCGTCCGAATGCCTGGTCGTCGGCACGGTTTTCCCTATCACATTCCGTATCGATCGATCGTCCCTAAGAAAGGCGACTGTGACAATCTGCTCGTTCCCGTAGCCATGTCCTGTACGCATGTGGGGATCTCATCGATTCGGGTGGAACCGACCTGGATGATCATCGGACAAAGTGCTGGCATCGCGGCGGCACTTGCGGCCAAGGAAGGAGTCAAGGTTCAGGACTTACCGTACCCGCTACTCAAAAAGCAATTGCTTGAGCAAGGACAAGTGCTTGAGTTGCCAACGCTGGCCAGTTTACCTCAGCCATCGGCGGTGGTTGGCATTCCTAAGAAGTCGCTCCCAGGGATCATCCTTGACGATACCGATGCGAAGCTAAGCGGCGATTGGTCTCGCTCGACGAACTTCAAGCCGCACATCGAGCAGGGCTATCTTCACGATGAGGCCTCTGGAAGTGGGGAATCGATTGCGAAATTCGAGGTGACGGTGTCCAAATCGGGGAAGTACTACGTGATGATGGCTTACTCGGCTCATCCTACCCGAGCTAAAAGCGTCCCGGTTGAAATTCAAAATGACGGAAAAAAGGTGAAGTGGTTGGTAGATCAAACGAAACCACTTCCGACCAGCAATCCGTTTCGCCAGATTGGCGAGGTCGAGTTGTCAGCCGATAGCAGAACGGTAATCACGATCCGAAACGAGGACACCGACGGTTTCGTGATCCTGGATGCATTGCAGCTTTTGCCAGTGCTGCCTTAGCAGTTGGCAGTATCGCTAGCGTTCTGAATCGGCCGAACCGAAGAGTTTTTCGATGCGTATCCCTAGGCATCGTAACTCTAGGGCGATATTCGTCTTGCCAGGAGCAGTGCGTTTCAGTATTTCTCCACATTGCGTCCCAAGGCTTCGCGCCGAGGCACGCTTTTGGTGGGCATGGAAGCCAGCCAGCTTGTTGATATAGGGATTCAGCGAATGCAGTGGACTTGCCACGGGCTAAGGAAAGCCTTCGTTTCAACCGCCTTGCTATGCCTAGGCTTCGTCGCATCTTCGACGTTGGCACAGGATATCGTGCCTCCGTTGAACGACCCAACTTCCGTCCCGCGACCGGTTCCAACTCGGCCTGTGGTGACAGGAATCCGACTGCTCGGAAACACACAAACCGACGAAACTCGCGTCCGTTCGATGATTAAGACGCGCGTTGGACGTGAGTTCGACGCGGAAGTCATCCAGTCGGACGTCCGCCGTCTCGCCGCCTCGGGGCTCTTTCGTGATGTGCAGATTCTGACCGACGATTCAGCGGAAGGGATCTATGTCACCTTTCAACTGGAAGAACGCCCGCGAATTGCTTACATCAAGTTTCTCGGCAACGAATCGGTACGCGATAAAACGCTGCTGAAGAAGTCGGAGATGAAGATGGACGGCACGCTGAATAAATACGTCATTGAAGAAGCCCGTTTAAAGCTAGAGGACTACTACCATACCCGCGGCCATGGTAAGGCCACCGTTAGCGTGGTGGAAGGTTTGAAGGCAGAGGACAAAGGCGTGGTCTTTATGATCCACGAAGGCCCTCTGGCCCGCGTTGGCAGCACTTCGTTTGTTGGAAACTCGATTGCTACTTCCGCTCGCTTGAAGACACAGATCAGCACCAAGCCGGGCTGGTTTTATGTCTTTCAAGGAGAGCTGGATAAGTCGAAGCTTGAGCAAGATGTTGACACGTTGACCTCGTACTATCGATCCCTTGGATTCTTCAAAGCTCAAGTCAATCGCATCTTGGAATATAGCGAAAACGGCAAGTGGGCTAACGTGACCTTTGTCATTGATGAAGGTCCGCGTTATGAAGTCCGCAACATTTCGTTTATTGGGCAGACTCGCTTTTCCCAAGAGCAGCTTGCCAGCCAGCTGAAAATGAGCCAGGGTGAATACTTCGATCAAAAAAAGATGACCGCCGACCGAGCTGCGATCTCCGACTTGTACGGTTCGCAAGGTTACATCCACGCTGACATTAAAGCCGAGCCTCGCTTCCTGGAAGAACCAGGAACACTCGACTTGGTGTACGACATCCGGGAAGGGGATCAGTACCGTGTGGGCAACATTAACGTCGAAATTAACGGCGACATGCCGCACACCAAGCAAGCCGTGATTTTGAATCGCCTGTCGCTTCAGCCAGGTGACATTATCGATATCACGAAGATCCGTGACGATGAACGGCGTATTAAAGCCTCGCAGTTGTTTGTCAACGAACCTCATCGAGGCGTGACGCCAACCATCACGGTCGCGCCGCCCGAGTTGAGCGAGGTGGAATCAATCGCTTCTCGCAACGGCGATGGTACTTATCGCGGTCAGAGTCCAAGACCGAACTACGAGCCACGGTTCTACCCAATGGGACAGCCGCAGGCACAGCCGGTGCAGTACCAGCAGCCACAAAACCCGACCCAGCAATATCAAGCGATGCCGCCGCAAGGCCAGCAGCCTCATTATCAGGCTCCGCCTCAAGCACCAGCGAGCCGATATTCGCATCCCGTTTATCATCAGCCGGTCTCAACGCAGCCAACTGCCTGGCCGACATCGCGATATTCATCCGTGCCTAACAACTAAGAAGCCTGACTCAGCTCGATTTCCCCCCCGAGCCGTATCGACGAAAGAGGACACATTAGGTGGACAGAAGCGGACAACTGCTGAAGATTACCATCGCTCTTGGTTTCGCCGCCATGGTGTGCACTGGATGGAAGACTGCCCTCGCTCAAAACTGGGGCCAAACCAGCCAAGCTGCACAGACGCAATGGAACAATCAGGCACCGACCAATCAGGCTTACCCGAACGGCGCCCAGTACCAACAGGGTTACAGTCGCCCCATGCAGGCGACTTCGCCAGGTAATCCGAATCAGTATCGAACTGGAATGCAGGCTTCCGGAGCACCTATTCCACCGAACAACGCCTATCAGCCGCAACAAGGCTATCCCCAGCAGCCGGTTCAACAGGTTCAATATGCCCAGCCGGTTCCGCCGCCGCAGCCGACGCCCCAGTACAATTCGCAGCCCACGCAGCAGTATGCTCAGCCTCAGGCCGAGTATGTACCGCAGTCGGAGGTTCAATATCAGACTTATCCGCAAACCGATGGCTATGGTCGACCGCTGGTAAACAGTTTCACCGCGCCGCCGGTTCCGAATTATCCGCCTGGGTACGTACCGCCACCTGGAATGGATAACACAGGTCGCCCAATGGGTGGTGCTCCGATTTTTAATCCACCGCTTGGTCCCGATGCGTTCATCACGCCGAATCCTTACATGGATCCCGCACGTACGGCCGATCTGACGATTCGTGCTGAAGAAGCCCAAACCGGACGTTTCCAGTTTGGTGTGGGTGTGAATTCGGATGCAGGTGTCACCGGTTCGGTGGTGATCGATGAACGAAACTTCGACTGGAAACGCTTTCCGACTAGTCCGGATGATATTTGGAATGGTCGGGCTTGGCGTGGGGCAGGGCAGGGGTTCCGAATTGAGGCAATGCCCGGTACCCAAGTGCAGCGTTACATGGCGAGCTTCAGCGATCCGTACTTGTTCAACACTCGCGTCAGCATGAACCTGAGTGCCTATCTATTCAATCGAATCTATCGTGACTGGGACGAACAACGCATTGGTGGACGAGTCGGACTTGGGTATCGACTGACGCCTGACCTTTCGACTTCGGTCAGCTTACGAATGGAAGATGTCGACGTTTACGACCCGCGTGTGAATGGTGTGGCTCAACTCGATAGCGTCATCGGTAGCAACGATCTATACACTGGAAGTTGGAGCATCGTGCATGATACACGTGACGTTGCGTTTGCTCCGACGGAAGGTCACATGTTCCAGATCAATCTCGAGCAAGCTTTTGGTCAGTACAGCTACTCGCGAGCAGAAGTAGACTTCCGACAGTACTTCCTCTTGGCAGAGCGTCCGGACGGTTCCGGTCGACACACGTTGGGTTTTTCGGCCAAGGCGGGTTTCTCGGGCAAAGACACCCCGATCTTCGAGAACTTCTTCGCAGGTGGTTTCTCGACGTTGCGTGGTTTCCGCTTCCGTCGTACCGGTCCGATCGAGAACGACGTTTACACCGGTGGTCCATTTCGTGTGCTAGGATCGGTTGAGTACATGTTCCCGATCACGGCTGATGACATGGTTAAGGGTGTGATATTCACGGACGTCGGTACCGTGGAAGAGTCGACGAAGATTGTCTGGGAAGACTTCGATGTCTCACCTGGTTTCGGTCTGCGAATTTCGGTTCCTGCATTGGGACAAGCTCCGATCGCGCTCGACTTCGCTTTCCCTGTCAATCACGCCGATACGGATGAAACCCAAGTCTTCAGCTTCTTCGTAGGTGCTGCTCGCTAGTTCGCTTAACGGAACGTCCAGTCAATGAACGAGGGTTTATAGTAACCCTTGTCCCAGGTTCCTTTGCAATGGGTTTGGGTGACACCAAACCAGCCGTAGGCATACGGCTTTTTGGGGCGAGGAACCATTACCGATTGTGTAGGATCGATCGGCGCGATAATCCAGTACTGCTCTGGTCCAGCTGCTTCTGCGGAAGCCGCGTAGTTGGACCCAATAAGAATGATGATGGCGAGCAGCAAGATTCGCATGGGAAAAGTACCTCGCGAGAAATCGGAAAAGTCATTCGACATTTCTGTTTTCGGTCAATCGAGGGTGACAGCACCTAGGTAACTTTGCTGAGTGTGCGGCTTATGCTGGTAATCCCGGTTAAGCTTTGACGGTTGTCAAAGATGCGAAGAGCTTTTACCCGACGTACATACGCTAGCCTTCGAGCTCGGTTCCCAATTCGTAGATCTCTTCAGCGTTCAGGACCAAGTCATTCTGCTGAAACAGACGCTCAATCGCGGCGCGGTGGATCGCCATTTTGGTTCCACCAACCCCGATCGCTCCGTAACAGATTTGGCCATCCTTTTCGACTGCTTTTTCGAACGAATCGACTCCTTCCAAGCCAACCGGCGGGACCGCGTTGAGGTCGATCGCAACTTTCAGATCTTGTGCGTTTTGTCGAATCGCTTGAGGGACGAGCGTGACCCCGGCTGCCCCCGCGGCAATCAATAGTTGAACGCCCTGGAGAGCGGCTTCGACGGAGGTGGGATCACTGGCTGCAACCGGCTGGGGACCTTCCATCTGCAGGTCTTCCGCGATCTGCTGGCAAGCCTTCTGAGCCTTGTCCAGCGAGCGAGAGGCGAGCCGAACGCTTGCTCCTGCCCGAATTAGCAGTCGCGCTGCTCGTTGTCCGACGGGGCCGGTTCCACCGAGAACAAGTGCCTGAGTTGCTTTCAGGTCCAAGTGCCGACCACCGCAGATAACCGCTGCGGCCGCCGTGGTGTTGGCTCCATTGCCATCCATCATCACCGAGACACGCATTGGGCCAAAGAAGGTCTTCTTAACTGCGTTAAGGAGTTCTTCGGCAGCATCTACGTTCGAACCGCCAACATAGATTGCCGAATGCTTCAACTTGCTCGGAGCGCGGGTGAAAATCAGGCCATGAACTAGCCCTTCGACTTGATCGGTCGTCACGCCACCATGGCGAAACATGACGTCAGCACCAGAGTCGATGGCAACCACAGAATCGAAGGTGCTTGGTTGGGTATCGGTATCGAGTTGCAGAAGAAGGTTCTTCATGGCTGTGTACTCGGTAACAAGCGGCGCGGATGAAGATACGAAAAATCCCGCGGGGTTGATAAGCAACCACGCGGGATTCGAGATTTCAAATCGAAAGCAAAGGCTGCCTTAGAAGCCGCGGAATGGGTGAGCGGCCTTATCCTTGCCAGCGACGACTTCGTCAACTGATGGCTTGCTGCCCATAGCGTTCTTGATCGAGTCCAAAGTGGCCTGGTAGTTGTAGTCGTAGATCTTCTTGTCGTCTTGGGCTTCCCAGTGGATGAAGACGCCACAAACGATAACCAGATCTTCGCATTGATCCTTCGGGATCACGCCTTGCTCGACGGCGTCTGCGACTGCCTTGGCAACGGCGGCCTGGGCAGGGCCAAACATCTGCACGGCTTGCTTCGAGTTCTTGATCGTGACCTTGGTGATTGTCACCGTCGAAGGCTTAACGGCCAAGTTCGGTTCCAACACAGCCAGCAGGTTGGAGTGACCGGCAGTTTGATTCGCCAGAGCCGAAGCGAAAGCATGTCCGACCGGCCCATCTTTGGAACCAATCATAAGATCGATGTGCGCGACTTCGTTGCCATCCCCAGCGAGGGCTTCTCCGATATACATCGACATCCGGGTTTCTCCGTACGTAAACTGGAAGTTACGGGGTGAGACCTACCGCTTTCAGGAAAGGAAGTGTGACGCGGTTAGGCCGTGGGTGACTGTTCAATGTAGCGAGGCGGCACGCCGGTAGAAAGCCCCGTAACCCGGGACCAACCAGGAGATTTCGCGCACCTACAGCGAAAACGATAGCAGACTGTGCCCGAATTGCAAGTAGTGAGTAATCCTTGCAACAAGCTGAGCAGTCCCAAGTTTCCTGGCTTCATTTGAGTATGAAAACCGCGGTCAAGAAAAAGAAGAGGCCATCGCACGGGCAGCAAATGTACGATGGCCTCTGGCGGGAAGAGAACGATTGGCCTGCTGGGTGGTTATTGAACCAAACGCAGCGGGCGATGTGCGGCGATCTTCTGGAACACTTCAGTTAGGTCTTCGGCGTACTCTTCCACCGATTGGCCACCAGGAATGTTGAAGTGAGAACCTGTTGTGATGTCGGCAACCTGTTGCATCAAGTCTTTGTCGGCACCAGCTCCTAGGCTGATGGTCACAATGGCATACTTGCGGTCGGCTGCCAGATGGGCTTCGTGAATCACAGCATCACGAGCAGCCGAGATGTTGTAGCCTCCGTTATTCCAGTTGGCGACACCATCAGTCAGCAGGACGATCATCTTGAATGCTCCAGGACGAGCTCGAACATCGAGTTCTTCGCGGGCTTCCTTCATCCCGGCTGAGATGTTCGTGTAGTTGTGATAGTGACCCGCCTGGCGACGATTCGACTGGGTATTGATGAAGCTGTAGTTATTAGTCAGCGTCGACTCCAGCACGCTCTCGCCGTCGGGACCATTGTAAGTCGCAAGCCCCATCTGGTCGTCTGATTGCGATTCCGAGATGAAGTGGACGAATAGGTCGACAGAGTTCTTCACCGCCGTGATCGGCTGAGCACTTCCCTTCCACATATCAGGCATCTGACTGTTGAGTGATCGTTTTTCAAGCCAGAAGACGATCAGGTTCTGATAGCCAAACTTGTACCGGAAACCAGCATTATTATTCTGATTGTTGCTGGCCATGCAGTAGTCGAGGTATGCACTCCAGTTGCCACCGTACGGATAGCTAACCGAATCGAGGCCTAATGCTGCTGCAAAAGTATCGCGGGAGGTGAAGTTGAAATAGTGAACCTGGGTCGAGCCATCACCATTCTTGCCACTGTATGCCCAGACCTCACGCACCTGACCACCAGGAGTGAAACTGCCGGAATTGGTACTCGGGTAGTAGGTCACAATGTTTCCATCCGAGCGACGCACTCGAACACGGTCGAACGATTTATCCGATCCAACAACCACGGTCGAGTATTGGTACTCGGCGGTGACCTGGGCTTGTTCGGTCGTTTGAGGCGCTGGTCCCTTCGCGACTGCCCATTGAGGTGTGAACTGCAGGTTGCCGTACACGGGCGAGCCTAGATCCTGGTAAATCTGCAGTTGGTTGGCCGTCACGGAGTCGACACCTAGTTTGCCGAAAGCGCTAAACTCGCTGTCGTCGTTCATCGAACCAGAAAGATCGAGCACCACCATGATGTCGCGTGGCTGGTAAGCGGCGGCACTTTCAGCCGAGACGCTAAACGTGTCGCGACCGAGCAGATGCCCGAAGAAGAACGGCATATTGTCGTATCGCATCTGCACTTTAACCGTGGAGGGCGGTCGCGTACTGGGGATGATCTGTTGGGATGCCGAGTCCCAATCGCCATACGTGACATCAAGCCCCTGGGAGTAGTTGGTCATAAAGTGCGAGACACTATCGGCAATGGGCTTGTTGTCGTATTCTTTCCATTGCGTACCGACTGGGTTACGAACCAGGTATTCGTGGATTGCGTCGTCGGCAGCATCCTGCCCGTTGATCAGCGAACCGGCTGCGGCAAGGGTAGCGGCATCAACGCTTCGCTGCAGTTGTGACTGCATGGTGTACATGTAACCAACGTCGATGCTGAATGCGAGCATCGCCATCATGACGATCATCATGGCAGCGGCCAAGATAACGATGATCCCGCGTTTCCTGCCGGTACGTACGCGGGACATCTCCTCTTCGGTGGAATTAGTTTGGCGAGACATTGACTCTCTCCTGGAATGGGAAGTTGTTGGGTCTGGTCGCGGCAGAACGGTTGGGGCGTTTGGCAGAAGGCCGACCTGCGGCGATGCAAATATTCAAAAAGGTTCCGAAACGAGATTAGGGAGTACGCGTGAACCGCGAGATGTTGCTTTTACGAAACATTTCGTTCGTCGGTTTCAAGCGAGAAACCTCTCCGAGAAGAGAGTGGATGAGTGTCCTTGCTAATTAAAAACGTAGGTCACAAGTGTCAGGCAGGTGGAGAATTTCTTTGCTTTTGCGCGAATGTAACCTGAGACAGGAGAAGTAGTCGGTGAAAGCAATTGGGCTGGTAGGAGCTTCATGCCGCGCCATGGCTGCATCATTATGCCGCATCGGCATTTCGGTCGAAGTTGCCGACATGTTTGCGGATATCGACACGCAGCGAATCGCCCATGCTCTTCCGTTAAGCAACTACCCTTGGTCTGCGTATTCTTGGCTGATGGAATCCCAAGCGGAAGCATGGTGCTACACCGGTGGCTTGGAGAACTATCCTCGCCTCATTACACGCTTGTCAAAGCTGCGACCTTTGTTGGGGAATTCTGCCCAAGTCTTGCAATTGGTGCGCGATCCTATCTATCTCAGTAGGCTGGCAGAAAAGCATGGGTTTCAATACCCAGAGACGACTCGTTCGCCCAGACAGCCTCTCGGTAAGGACTGGCTGATCAAGCCAAAGCGTTCGGCGGGCGGGCTACAAATTGAGCGTTACACAGATTCTCATCGCTCGCATCAGAGTCGCTACTTTCAGCGTGAGATTCCTGGAACCGTGATGTCTCTCGCTGTCTTGTCGACGTCCACCGACTTTAAGATTTTGGGCGCGAGCCGACTTCGTGTTGGTCTTGAATATGGTGCAGCTTGCGAGTTTGTCTTCGCTGGCGCAACATCTGTTCCGATCGCTGATCTGCCAGGTTTTGATGAACTTCAGAAAATGGTTGAGGTAATTCACACAGATACAAACTTGGTGGGGCTCTGGGGAATGGACTTCGTGTTGGCGGATCGGCCGGTGCTCTTAGAAATCAATCCGCGTTGGACCGCGACGATGCCTCTTTATGAACGACGCATGGAGAGGAGTCTCATGGCATCGCATGTCGATGCCTGTCGAGATCAGTGTTTGTCAGGCGATCTGACGGAATGGTCTGGTACAAGCGGCCTTAGGATTGTCTATGCCAGTTGCTCCTTTGAGTTCAGCGTCGAGCATTTGTCGTACTTATCGGCCGAGTGGAATCTGTCGCGAGATTCAATTCTCGGTAAACCAACGTTGGCGGATATTCCCAACGTTGGGACACGCATCGAGAAGGGGCATCCAATCTGTTCGATCTACGCGGACGGAGCGAATGAGAACGAGGTCGAGAAGTTGCTTGAAGAACGAGTTGCCCACGTCCACATGGTTTTCAATCAAAGCAATACGAATTGAAGATCGTCGTGTTCTCACGAGCGACTTTTTTCTTTAGCTTTGGCGATGGCCTGTTCCACTTCCTCTTGTGTGGGTTTCCAGTTCTTGCCGGCGAGTTGAGGTTGGAATTCAGGGTGACCGGCCAGGTTGGCAATCTCTTTGACGGCAGCCAAGATCATCATTTCGTCCGATTCAAACGCTTCGGGATGAATGGGTTCGCCTACATAAATCGTGACTTGGGCGGACATCAAGAAGGGGCTGATCGGCGTTTCGTTGAAGGGAGCCCCTTCGATATAGACAGGAACGATCGGAACGCCTGCTCTTCTTGCTAAGAGGGCAGCACCAGGTCGGACCGGCAACATGAATTCGTCCGTCATGTTGATTCGTCCTTCTGGCAAAACGCCCACCCACTGGCCTTTCTGCAGCAGATGGACCGCCTCACGAACCGATGCGTTATCAATGCCGCCACGTCGAGTAGGAATCGCCCCGAATTCTTCCAAGAACCATCCCATCACTTTTCGGTCGCAATATTCTCGCGCGACCATCCAGCGAACGCGACGCCGCGCTGCGCGGTGAATGAAGAACGGATCGGCGCTGCTTCGATGATTGGCGATGATCACGCCCCCTTTATCGCGTGCCAAAGGAAGTTCGGCAGGGGTCTTCGTTCGCCAGAGGAACTGCAATAAGATAAAAACGATGCGATCGAGAAAGAATTGTACAAGGGTGTATTCAGTTCGCCGTTTTAGTATCACTACCCAGGCGGCTAAGCCTGCAGTGACGATGGCGATCCAACCCAGGACATACATAACATTCATAGGATGTCTGGCCGGCCTACTCAGACTTGGTTCGAGCTTCTGAAGTTTCGAGGCAGATTGAGGGAAAGAAAGTGCAAATAGGAATTGTAAGCGATACGCACGGGCAAACAACTTTTGCACAAGCAGCAGCGTATACCTTGGAGTCGTTCTCAGTAGAACAGGTTTTGCATTGCGGCGATATTGGGAGCACTGGGATCGTCGAGATTTTCTCGAAATGGCCGACGCATTATGTCTTCGGCAACACAGATGATGCTCGAGAAGTACTGCGTGAAGCAATTGAAACATCCGGAGGTCTATGCCACGGTACCATGGCCGACTTCGAGTTGGCCGATCGCCGAATTGGCATGACACACGGAGACGATGTCGCGCTTCTGACGCGAATGATTCGATCGCATAAATATGCGATGGTCTGTTCAGGACATACGCATCAAAAAATGACGCGACAGGAAGGTCCAACGTTAGTGTTGAATCCTGGCGCTCTCTTCCGAGCCACCCAGCATACAGTGGCAATCGTCAATCTCGAAAACATGCAGCACGAGATCGTCGGCGTCTAACGCACGAAGTTCATCCTACGTGCGTGGCGACGAATATCCGCTCGCGAATATGGCCTTAACTAGCCAATCGAGCAATGCGATTCACCGGGCTGAAGCCGCCCGCTTCTTGTTGCTTGAACTGCATCAAATAGGCGTCTTCCGTGGTATCTTCGTAGAAATCACGCAGCAACGAGATCGCCTTGAAATCGAGATTGCGGAAGAACTTCTGAGCACCCAAATTGGTCTCTCGAACTTCGAGCAAAATCTGACGACGGCGACGGTGAGTCAATTTTGAGATCAGCTTGCCGATCATTTGACGTCCGACACCGGCGCGACGCATGGAAGGAGCGACAGCTAGGTTCAGCAAGTGCAGTCGGGTGTTCAAGATTTCGTAAATCATGTAGCCCGCGATGCGATCGTCGTGCTCTGCCACCATGCCGATGCAGTTGCGTTCGCGAAGGCATTTGACAAATTCTTCTTCCGACCAGGCATACTCGAAGCTGAGGCTTTCGATATCTAGAACCTCCTGCATATCACGGCGAATCATCCAACGGATATGAACAGGTAAAGTTCGTTGACTGACTTGACTCATGCCGGACTCCTTCCGAATTAGCCAAAGCGGAAATAATTCGAGATCAATGATCATCGGTAGATGCAGGCTATCTCGTCTTCGTAGATGAGCCACAGCGTTACGATGAGGTTCTTTTCTCGGGCTGAGGAAGAGGTAAGTTATCAGAATCCCGGAAATGTGCCAAGTCGAAAGCTCGCGGCTTTACGCAGGTAAACCAGCTTTGGGACGCTAGCGGCGGTGCGATGTTAAGCACGTCCGAATAGAGAACTTGTTCGCCAGGGAATTGATACCCAAACCACGGCCACAATCAGCAACAGACCAACGAAATTAGGGGGTAGAAACTGCCACCAGAAAAGTCCCAATAGAATCCCACAGATCTGTGGATTGCGACCCATCCAATCTCGTGTATGTTTGCCAATGCTTACGAGAATGGGCGAATTGCTGAACATCAGACCGATTATCATTACGGATGAAAGACTGCTGATAATCATGGGCCAGCGGGAGCCACGATGCACCATGGCCTCTCGAATTGGGATCGGCTGATCGATATCCTTCCGAGAGAAATACGAGAATCTCTCGTCCGTCCTGGTGCTTGCCGCAGAAAGCGAATCGTTTGCGATCCGTAAATTGGTCTTGCCGGAGACCGGCCATGCTTCGACTTCAGCGGTGTTGCTGCCTAAGAGATCAGTGATGATTTGATGGGTGTTCTCAGGCGTTTCTCCACGAGCACGGAGAAGATCCTGGAACTGCTTGAGTGCGGTAAACGCTTGTTCCATGCGTAGATCATTCCAATGCGCAATCTCGTTTGCATTGATCGCGGATTGCGTTTCGCGCGAGGCATCCTTCATCGCAAACGCAGTCGTGACCAGATTCTGATTCCATGCCAACTGATCGATCTTGGACATGTTTTCAACTTCCCAGTCGGGGGGAAGTGAAACCCGTAGCTTCTCCTGAACACGCACTGGGAACGCGAATCTTGGGCGAGGAACATCTTGAAGTTGCGGACGCTGACCAGCAGTGAGATGCGAGCGAAACGCGATCTCGACAACTTGTGGCAAACTGTTCGATTTAAGTGGCAGGATAACGGATTCGGACGAAGAGCGTTCCAATTGCCACTGGCGCTCGAAGTCGACCGATGCGGCCAGAACATCTATCTCAGGATCAAGATCTATAGCAACCTCGCCGTTGCCTTGCGGCACCACCGTCGCTTGCATCACGCCGTAGGCGTCGCTATGCGAATCAATGTGCAGCGTTGTTTCAATGGAGCTGACGACTGGCTGCCCGGTAGGGTGTGTACGCTGGATGATCTCGCAGTGATATTCTGGTCGCGTTGCTTGGAGTAATTGGTAACTGGGCGGCGTGTTCGCAGTTAGCCAGAGACCGGCAATGACGGTTCCCCGCAGTTCCTGCGAGATCCCATAAACCTCTTGCTGATCAATCTGGCGAGGGATTGCCACCCATTGGCTGATGTACGGTTGCCCGACCAGGCGAAGTGGTGAGAACGAAACTCTCTTGCCAGGAGTGGGTTCAAGCTTGCCGCGCCACTCGAACTTCAGCGGACCACTAGTTCGAGGAATCATCTGGTAGACCGTGGCTGATTTGTCAGGCAATGGCCACGAGGTAACTTCGAATCCTTGTACCGAATCGGTATCAATTGTGATATCAGGTGGAACGAGCCATTGCAGATAGCCGACGCTTCCACTTCGGATATCTAGCTTCCCGATCCACTGCATGGTCCAAACACCGCCAACACGATTGACGACTGTCAAAATGTCGCCGCGGATATTGACCTGATTGGGCAGGACTTGCCAGACAACCGGCTTCGAGGCATCTGCCACTTGCCAATAACCAACTGGGACGTTGTTAAGATCGGTCACGTCGATCGACTCTTCCTGAATCGGAATCAGGTTTGGATTAATCGACGATCGAACTAGTACCGTATGATCACGGTAAAGCTGGACACGACTATTCTCCGTATGGACCTCGCGGATCTTGATCGGCGAAACGACCAGATTCTTTTGATCGGCTGCGAGCCATTTGCGTCCTTGAATCGACAGTTCTTGTAGTCCGCTGATATTTGTTAGCAGCATGATTCCAAGTTCGCCCGACTTGGTGTCGTAGTGCCATTGGATTGGTCGCAGCAATCCATCGACCAGATACTGCACGGAATCGACTTGGCAATCTGGCGATATTTCGACTACGTATTGATGCGGCTGACCGGAGTAGGTTTCGATTTGGGCTTTGATATTGAAGTCGTATCCGTCGGCATCGAGGTCGATTCGATATCTCAGATCCGCATTCCCCCGCGTGGCAATCGGTCGTGTTGAGATCAGCCAGTCCAGCGATTCCACGGTTGCCACACTGACGGCAAATCGAAAATCGGGGACCGGTTCATTCCATTCACGGAGGAACTCGTCTTGCGACAAAACCGTCACTCGTGATTGAGCCTGGCTCTGGACTTGAAGCTGGCTCGTCGCAGCTACAGCGACCCAGCGACGCTGTAAACTGCCGTTGAGAACGCGGATATTCGGAAACCGAAGCTGACCGACTTGCTGCGCCTCTTCCAAAGTGAATCGCAGTTCGATTTCGTCGTCCTGAGTTAATCCTTCCAGAAGATTGATGGAATAGGTACGAGTGGACGAAGCTACGCTGCTTGACTTGACCTCAGCCGTCCAATCGAGCGACTGCTGCATGTTAAGCGTCAGACGCGAATCAACGCTCAGCAAAATCGGTCCCAACATTTGAGGGCGATTGGTTAGTTTTAGACGCATCCGCAACTGGACATCGTCTTCTAAGTACTCGAGTAAGTCATATTCCTGGAATTCAAACGTCGATTGTAGGGCGGGCGAATCCCATGTCAGATCGAAACCAGAAACGGGCCCCAGAGGAATCGTCTGGCGAATATTGGAGGCTTCGACGCTAACTTCTCGGTCGCCAAAGGCGATCGTGGGCGATCCCATTTTCATCGAGTCGGCAATAGTAACTGCCGTGCTGATATCGGAAGGCGTGTCCAAGTGAAGTTCCAGCGGGGCATCGTCTTCCGCGGCAACGGGAAGCGTACTTTGAATCTTGATCGAATGTGCACCTGATTCCTTGATCGGGATCACCAACTCAGCCGTATCCTCGTCAAACGCGTTGATCAGGAGGCTATCGTTGTGCAACGCCGTTTCGATGGTCTCGCCTAGTTGCGGATCGAATGGGATTCTAACGTCGTTCGCTGAAAGGCTGGTACTTGTCGCAAAGATTTCAATGTACGTCGTGATCGCGATTTCCGACGCCGGCTGTACGGAATCGATGGTGGATATCTCGTAGCGAATTCCCTCGACGATGTCACGCGGAAGTTCGCTATCGGACTGCTGAGTCGAAGCAATCAAACGTTCGTAAAATGCTTGGGGAAGATAGGCCTGACCAATTGGCTTACGATCGTTGTCGATCGGGATCAGAACTGGATAAGGCGCCGGTTTTCCGGTAGCGGGTGCATCTTCCGCTTGAATCTGCGAGATGCCCTCGAAGCCAAGTCCCAAAACGACGGCAAGCAATAGGCTGTTGGTCGCAATTGTGGAACGGGTTGCCTTAATCGTAGAACCAGTGGGATACGCGTCCGCAATACGGTTCGATGGCAGCATCAAGAATCCACCGATCCCCCCGAGGGTAATTCCTAGGAAGGCAGCAGAAGAAATTGGGGAGAGAACTTCTGGTAGCCATGGTGCAACAGCGACTAAGACCAGAAGCAACGCGGTCATGCCTCGCGTAGCAAGCGGATAGAAATGCCAGCCGACTAGCAGGCAGGTCAGTAGTGTTGCTATGCTTAGCACCAGCACTGACCCCTGATGCACGACCCAAATCGATTGCCCCGACCAGCGATGTAGATCGTTGTCCGTAATCGAATCATGGGAACCCGGGGCGAAAAAACTAGATTGCCAGATTCCGGTCCAGAGGCACTTTCGTAGATGTTCGCCGAATTGATTCCACCTCATTTGAGGCAACACGATGTGTTGCAGGTGATTGCCTAGTGCGAATCGATATTCGTGTGTCGAGGTCGGGAACTCTGCCGAGGCAAACTGCGGCGTTACCGCCTGCACGAACCGAATCGGTCCGTCATCCATGGCATACTGAAGTTCCAGGTCGACGGCCGTAGCAGACTCAGGTAGTTCGACTTCGATTTGCCCGTTCCGTTCTTGCCAACGCGACCATGGTGAGCCTTGCCATTGAACCAAGGTCAATTGCGAGCCTTGGGGTAGCGTAAAACTGGCCAAGGTGTCTGGGCTTGTAACGACTTGCCAAGTGGAAGTCATGCGACGTTGACCATCGTTTTCAACGCTGACGGCATGCAGTGCCTGCGACGCGAAAATTGGTGGAAGAGGCCTGGCTTCATCCCATTGGCAATTGATAAGCGTATCGAGCGAAGCTGCCAATCTTCGCAGTTCGCTAGGGCGATACTCAAAGCGTACGATGTTCGTATTGGCTGGACTTGTTGGATTGGCTAGGTAAACCTTACGGAGCAAAACAGGATCTGCTGTAATTTGACAGCGCCGCGAGGCAATTAATGTCAGCGTGCCCGTTTCAGCCGAGCTAACCGACAACAATAGCGGCGTTTGAAATGCCTTGTCTTCGGAAGGGAACTGGCCGCGGAGAATCAGCGGAAATGTACTCTCCGATGGCGGCTTTAGTTCGTAGATGTAGGAAAGTTCACGATGTGTTGGATCGTCCGAACCACCGGTTGTGGTTGTGACGGCGGTCCAGGGAACGGTCTCCAGCTCAGGCGTCGTCCACTTAGTATTCGCTGGCCACGGTTTGGTCGACGAAATCAGAAGAGTTTCCGGCAGCAGCCCGTTGCCTTCCAAGCGAATCTCTGCCAAAGATTGGTACGACGTTTCCTGAATATGCGTTTGGATATCGACGACGGCCTTATAGGTCGCGCGAGTACGGTTAACTCGCAGCAGATGCCGTAAGTCAGAACGTCCTTGAATCTCGAACGCTGGCGTCTTCCACTGCGCCCCAAATATTTCGTCAATTTCTGGGGGAACATCAGATCGGCCACGACGCGCGACCAGACCTTCCGGTTCCAATTGGAGCTCGAATCCAGATTCCGGTTTCACCGAAACCCACTCTTGGTTGCCAGTCCCAGGTACTAGCGCGAAAGGACGGAAGTCTTCAAGTTTCAAATTGCCAAAGTCATTTTCCCGCGTGCGACGCAACATGATCCTAAAGCTGGATGCATCGGACGTGTTTTCTATTCGAAGTACACGTTGATCGTCTCGTGTGGTCTCCTCCCAGCGGACGTCGTTGTTGTTGCTGCGTAGGGCGACCGACTCGGTGTGCCAGCCGGGCAGCAGTTGTAGCTCGATATGTTCCGCGGCATCTCCTCCGTCGACCACTTGCACAACGCTTTCCGACCGTATCGTTAGGTCGTCGACGGTGGCTTTGTGGACCAAGATAAATCGAATTTGGTGCTCGGGGCGAAAGAGTTGCAGACCGATTTTGGCCGTGTCGTCAAACAGGCGAAACTGGAGGTTGGAACGGCCGAGGGAATTGTGGGGTAGAAATGCGACCTGTTGAGCATTCTTCAGCATGCAATACGAAAGGTTGATTCCATCATCGAGTTCCACCGCCACCACATGCGATTCGGTTGGCTGCGAAGAAACGAAGACCAGCGGCAAGTCGATCTTCGAGTAGTTTGTAATGGTAAGCGGGGCAGAGCCCTGCAGGACGACCTTGGCGGTCTCGCCCATGGAAAATAGGGACTGAGGGAGTCGAAGCTGTTGGTCCTGGCCCGCGGTTTCCTGGATATCGAGATTATCAATCTCGCTACCGTTGACCGAAATACGCGATACCACCAAGCTGCTGGGGATTGTTAGATCGAGCGCTCCCTGCGGCGGTTGATGAAGGGTTATCTCCGAGCTAACCTCGCAAGCGTTGTTCTGCACATGGTAGCGGGAAGCCTGCGTAGCTGTGGCTTCATTGAGCTTGAATTCGCGGTCGCTGGTTACTAACGAAAACGATAGCTTTCCTTGCCACTGTGGACAAAAGTGCCAAGTCTGTGTTGGCATTACTTCAGCTTGATCGCTCTTTGGCGGTTCAAGCTGGATTCCATCATGGAGCAGGACTTTGTATCGCTCGGGAAGCGTCAGGTAGAAGTCGACTTGCGGGGCGAAGGCGAGGTTTAGATCGACTCTGGTTTCGTCATTTGATGGCGATGAGACATAATACGACCAGTCTAAGCTGAAGTCGTTCCGTGCGTCGCGCAGGAATACGCCTTGACGTTTGCCGGCGCCGCCAACCCAAAACGATCGCATCGCTTCGAGACGTTCGTTTTGATCGAAGTAGAAGAGATTAGAACCCGCCAACGAAACAAATCGCGGATTATCTTCCTCTTGACCGCTGAGAGCGAATTCCGCAGTCCCTTCGAGAGTTCTTTCGTTGAGAGAGGCGCGATAGGTGATTTTATTGGCAGGCAAGTCTTGCTGCTGACGTTCCTGTTGCTGCGTGAATTCGGTCACTAGTTGCTCGAAGTCGGTCAGCTTCATCTGCGGAGCGAACTCGAACCCAGAACGAGGCCATTCTTGCGAGCGGTTTTCAGGGACATAGACCCGCTGAAACTCGAGGACCTGCGGTTGTTCAGGCTTTGTTTGTGCCTGGGACGCCGGTACGTAACATGCCCACAGCATGATCGTCAGGCCGATCTGCAATAAGCAGGTCATATGGTTCAAGAGCTTGCGTGCGATCATCGCGATTGGCCGCTGGAAGGAACGGTCGCGGGCAACGAGGTTGTTGAGACGGCGGAGTGGCCGGCTGAATTCGAAGTTGGTTGCGTTGTCGCGGGAACGGATGCTTGGCTGTCGCTTGACGAGCGTGCCCGAACGGCAGACTTCACCGGAGCACGATACGAAAACATGTGGTACAGCATGATTCCCAAAATCCCCAGCATCATCCCCAGAACCGACATCTGCCCAATCAATACGGCAAAGTCAGGGAACGCCATCGCCAGTCCGGTAACCGCAATCGCGACTGCTCCGAAGACGACCGCATGCCGCGACTGTGGTACATAGAACAGGAACATTAAGCTTGCGAGAGCGATGCCAGAGAACATTAGCATCAAGTAACTTGTCTTGGCCGCCGTTATTCGGACCCCTTTTATCGGACCAATGGTGCTGTAAAGAGAGCGGTCCATTCCCTGCGGGAATTGTGATTGTTTATGGATCTTAGCGAGTTTTTCGAGCTGATCCTGATTCAGACGAGGCGTTCGTCGATATCGACCTCGGTTCCACATCCATTCCATCTCTTCCGACATTTCGGAAGCTGAGAGGATCAACCAATTGCCAGGAGATACAATCTGTAGGTAGCTGTACCCTGTTTCTTTGCCTGGTTGGCCACTCCCGATAATCGCGTTCTCGATCACGGGCGAGTCGACGTTCATTGAAGACTGGATACCGACACCAGGAGGGAATTTATACCAGATCTCCAGACGATCTCCGCCCGATTCATTGTGCTCGGTGATATTGAACGTGATTTGATTTTTCTCTTGGGTAAATTCCTGCTCGGTACCATTCCAGTAGACTTCGGCGTAGTCGACTTTCTCAGGCAAGCTGACGGTTAACTTCGGCGCCGTTGTTCGTAGCGTGTAAGTTGCCCGATCACGACGTTCGTCCGCGGTCAACGCAACCTGAAGCCAATGGAAGTCGACCACCACACGGTCGTCAGACTTAGGGGTTAGAAACGGAGCGGAGAACTCAACCTGTTGAAACTGGTTGCCAGGTATCTGGACCGTATTGGGTGTCAGCGCCGTGCCAAACGATTGCCAGTCTTCCGTGGGCGAAAGAACATCGACTTCGTAGGGTGTTTGGAATGTCAATTCGAACGGCTTGAAGTCGACATCGATTCGCTCCGCCGCCAAGTCTTCGACCTTAGGGGTTAGTAACGAAATCTGATACTGACTTCGGTCCGCGTTCATCGTCTCGATAGGGGACGTATATTTCAGCTCAATCTTGTAAGGCGGAGCGACATCTCCCAAGGGATACTCGATCGTGCGACCGGTCGAAAGATCAACCAACTGACCGGCAACCGCTTCGCCGTTGATCTGTACGCTCATCACTTCTGAGACATTGATACCGTCGGGTAAATTCAGGATCGCCTTCTCGCGAACGCAGTGGAACGGTTCGTACAGAAACTCTTGTTGGATTTGAGATTGCGGATTACCTTCCTGAAGCTCGACGGAAGCCTTGCTCGCAACAATCAAGCGAGGGACGACTGGGGTTAAGCTGAGCCCAAGTTTCAAGGCCTCTTGAGACGGCGAGGCACGAAGGACAATCGTTCCGCGCTGACCTGATAGTTCGCTTTCCTGGCTTTGGCTACGATCGAGCTGAAACCCATCGCTCAATTCCGATTGGTAACGAATGTCGATATCATCGGTTTGAATAACCTTAACCGTGGCTGTCCCCCACGGTTCGGCTCTGGGAATAGGCCAAGGTAATTGAATATCGGCCGGATTACGCATCGGATGATCCAGCCGAGCATGAATGGTGAGTTCAATGGTCCGATAAGGGGCGACCGACATCGTGTCAGCACCGGTCTCGCCAGCCAGGGGAAGGATAAGCTGACCACTGTCGTCATCGGACGGCTGCCACTGCGCGGCCCCTTGCGTGTCGACTCCGTGAATTGTCCACCCTTTCATATCGATCACGAGATCGTCGTGATACGTACGTGGCAATCGGTATGTCAGACGGCCATCCAGTTCTGAGTCCAACGCCCCGACGCGGAGTTCATATTCCGACTTTACCCGGGCGGTCGACTGAATCGGCTGAGTGTTCACAATCAACGTAGCCGGCTGATGGTCGTACGAATACGAAGCGCGAATGTTAGGGATGTCACCAGTGCGAATTGACTGCTCGCGCATCGACGTCGGCGTGTCCCACATTACGTGGACGTTGTTCGCCGCAACGATGTTGAGCACGCCTTCCTGGAAATCGCTTCCGACGACGTCGAACTGGCCAATCGAAAACTGACGTTTTCCACGTTCGCTGGGAACCGGCTCAGTTTGTCTGGTGGTAATCGAGACGGTGACAGGCTCTTTGGTGGGCTCGGCGAGTTCGACCAATAGCCGATTTCCAAATCGCTGACCTTGGCTATCGAGAGGTCGTATCGTGTAGCCCGATGCAGGCGTCGTAGAGGGCACGAATTCCGCACTGTCGTCGATTTGAACCTCGAACGAATCGAATTCGATTGTCTTGCTTGAGACAACCAACTTTGCTTCGGTGACAATCGTGCTTTCGACATCGACCGATGCACGGAGAGCGCCCTTCACCTCAAGCTGAACCGATCGTTCCATCGTGGACTGTTCATCGAATCGCCAGTGGAGACCTAACGGTCCTCCGGCGAATTCCAAGAGCTGCACACTGTGTTCCGGCGGCGGTGGATCGGTCAGTGATTTGACGACCATGCTGCCGTGATGCGAGAACGTTGCACCTGACTTTGGTATGTCGATTTTCACAAGACATTTAGTGTCGGCGGGAAGATTTGTATCAAGAGCTGTTTCATCACCTCGTGTCGATAATGCAACGAGTGCGGTGACTTCAAGCTTAATGGCTTCACGTTTCAGAGGAGCCAACGGTGCGCCTGCTGCGGCGGGAATCTCACACCACAGGGCATAGCCGTCGTCGACCGTGTTGTCAGCGGGTGGATCGACGAATACTTGAATTTCAGGGGTCGTGACGATCTCGGAGCGAAAGACCGCGTTCCGTAAACCGATCGGAACACGGATCCATCCACTGACACGCGGCACGATTTCGTACGTGGCGTTGATCAGGGCATTTTCACCATCGACGGAGATGTCCGCTGTAACGCCTTCGAACGAGTATTTCGGAAGGCCCTTCGGGTTGCGGTTTAGGTAGACATCTTTGAACCAAGTTCGAAATGCTTCGGCGGGGAAGTCGAGCACTCGCTCTAACTGGGCACCCTCGGTAATCACGCCGTCCTTGACGGGAAGCAGGAAGATCGGGAGTTCTCGTTCTTCCACGCGAATTGGAGCGGTGACCTGGGCTTCCGCGAATGATGTCAGCGTGATTGCGAGCGACAGAACGCACAGAATGCGTACCCAGCCACAGAGACTGTGCCTCAATTGTGCGGAACGGTGTTCGCGGCACGCGACAATCATGGAGTCGGGGAACTTCTGATCAACGAGGAGTCGGATGAGCCACCCAAAGATGAGCAGGTGGTCGCCATGAGTGAACGATGGGGCGGAGTTGTCGTGTATCGAGAGGTGGAACGCAGGCTAATTACGTTCCCGGTCGAAATACGCTTCCCACTTTCCGCGATAGCGAATCACTACTTGGCGTGTTATTCCAGTTTATTCAGTCGCCTCCACATGCCGAAAACGGTTGAGCATGCTGGCTTGCGAAAACTACGAAAAAAATACCAGTCGCACCAATTATAGCACCCACAACTCGTGGAATAGTCCTCAGAAGGGCAAATCTGGCTCCGACGGCTAAGAACTCGAGATTTCCTTTTGCATCGCAGCCTGAAGTTCCGGCGTCGCTGTTGCAACAATCTTTGGCTGCTGAATATCGAACGGTTGATTGTTATAGCCTTGAACGATTCCCCCTGCTTCCTGGACCAAAATTACCCCAGCGGCGACATCCCAAGGCTTGTTGGAACCAGCCCAGTAGCCATCAAGGCATCCACTGGCCACATAGGCGAGGTTAAGCGCTGCGGAGCCCAGGCGGCGGATTCCACGCGATTGTGTCAACACGTTGACGAAATCATCAATTTCCGACGATCCTTTCTGGATGCTCGCCGCGAAACTAGCCGCGATCAGCGCTTCATCCAAGGATTGGGCCGAACTAACCTCGATTTTTTCATCGTTCAGGAAAGCTCCTTGGCCCTTTTCGGCCTTGAAGCAGCGATCGAACACCGGATCGTAAACTACACCTGCGATTACAGTTCCGGCCTCTGCTAAGCCAATCGATACGGAATAATTCGGCAATCCATGCACGTAATTGGTTGTGCCGTCCAGTGGATCGACAATCCAGCAGAATGGACTGCCTGTTTTGCGGGAAACGCCTGCCGGTCCTTCTTCTCCGAGGAACTCGAAGTCTGGGAAGTCACCTATGAGGATCTCTTCGATCGCTTTCTGGGCGGCAACGTCGGCGTCGGTCACTAGGTCCGCTCGCCCCTTTTCACGGACCTTGAATTTGCCCCGCCAGTGGTTGAGGACCTCGCCGGCAGCCCGGGCCGCCTTTTCGCAACTTGTTAAGTAAGAAGACATTACGTTTCTTTCTTGCCAGGTGAGGCGTGTAATAAATACCGGTACCGTAGGTCGTTTTTACCATGATTTCGGACACCGAGATACTTGCCTATCCAGGGGTATCTAGCTGTAACGTAAAGCCGGCTAAATTCGGCGACTGGATTCCTAAATTCTTGTCAATTTATTGTGGACACCCTTCCGATTTTTGGTATCATCTACTACATCATCCCTGGAACAGCGGTAATTACTTTATCATTCCGCATCGCAGTTTTTCGGCTTCGGTGCCACAATTTCGGCCTCTTCTCTGTTCCGGCCCCGTCGACTTGCCTTGGTGAGCGACGGGGTTTTTTTATTTCTTGCCGGGGTTTCCGTTTCTCGTGGATTGGCGAAAATCATACCCATGAGCAACTCGATCTGGATCTCCGATTACGACGTCATTCACCGCTGCAACACGGAAACGTTTCAGCTATCTATTGCGGCGTTCCCCAACAGGATGAACGCCAAGTTTCACTCTTTGCCGAGAAACTGGCAGGTAGTCCAGTGGGAATTGGCGGGAATTGGAACACGAGACGATTTCTATGTCCGTGGCGATGACTTGGTCGAACGCTATACGGTCGATGATCTTTCGACCGAGATCTACAACCGTGTTTTGCCAGGGCGAGACGGAGTCGAAATGATCCTGTCCCGGCAAACTTCGCTGTTGGATTCTGATCCTGGGTTGTCGTTGAAGTTTTACTTCGAGGATGCCAACTCGATCAGCACCATGAACGCGGACGGTGACTGGAACCCGCCAGGGCTGGGGCCGACCGATCGTGCCGACCTGATCAACCCGATGGCAGCTGTGGTTGGCTGTCTCGATGCCGTGCAGTATGGCTTATTCGTCTATCCTGGTGACTGCGAAGCGATGCAGGTCCAACGCACCAGTGAAGAAGCCGTTGAGGTGACGCTGCCGCTATTCACCGTGCATCTGGAAAAAGGGGTCATTCGCCGTTCCCGAGTCCGCTTTGTTAGGGCTGAAGGAAAAGACGCGATGCAGCAATTGGCCGACAAGTATCGTGCCTTCTGCGAATCAGAAGTCCCGCTGACGACGTGAATTTGAGTGGCTGATCCTAACGAGAACCCGTTCGCCTCTCCCGCTGATGTATCGCGGTCCGAACGTCTCGTGTTCCATGTTACCGATCGCGAGATCGTTGCGAAGGAGAACTTTCAGGCTGGCATCGCGGCTGTACTTTCTGTGATGTTGGGACTCGCGACGGTTCAGTTTGTCATCGCGGTTGGCCTCGTGAGTTTTGGCGGGGCGATGATCACACTTGGTATTCTGACTTTCATGACGTTGAGCTGTATCGCCACGACGATTAATCATTGGACGCGCGCGAAGCGAGCCCAACAACGTTTTCCGTTGATGATCGATGACGACGGGATTCAAGCCAAGTTCGAGGATGACGGTGCATGGGTCTTGCGGACCATGCCTTGGAATGAAATTATCAACGTTCGTTTTGCCCCACGCGACAAAATGATCGTCACATCCACGAACAAGCAAGAATCTGTCGCTGATCTGCGGCTCCTTGGTGGTCGGCGTTGGGCACCGCTGAAAGAGACACTCATGTATTACTCCGATTGGATGGCGGCGGAGCGTGACTAATCAGGCAGGCTAAATCGCTTGACACCAGCGCCGTCGACCGAGAGTGCGCGGTGAAAGGTTATTTTCAAAGGAAACAGATGCCAGAGATTGATTTGGCATTTATTTGTGTGAATTAGAGGCGGAGTTGAAATGAGCGATTTGCCGAACTGTCCAGAGTGTGACTCGGAGTATACCTACGAAGATCGAGACATGTTAGTTTGTCCTTCGTGTGGTCACGAGTGGAGCAAGGCGGATAGTAACGAGGAAGAGTTAGGCGAGCCTGTCGTCAAAGATGCCAACGGCAACGAACTCAGTGATGGCGACACCGTGACGGTCATTAAAGACCTGAAGGTGAAAGGTTCATCTTTGGTCGTGAAAGTTGGCACCAAGGTGAAGAACATTCGCTTGGTCGACGGCGATCATGATATCGACTGTAAGATCGATGGCATCGGCGCGATGCAACTAAAGTCGGAATACGTCAAAAAGGTATGACCAAGACCGGGTACGCGCATCGCGGAAAATCGGTATTTAAGACGCTTCGCGGGTTACTGTGCATTAAAACGCCCCCAGGCTCGGAATGAGCACTGGGGGCGCGGTCAACTCTTAGGTTATGGTCAGGAAGTTGGGTGGGGGTCGCCTAGACGGCGACCGCCTCCAATTCTTCCATCTCCTTGGCCAGTCGCTTACGGGCGACGTGCAAACGACGCTTGATCGTTCCGATCGGAGCCTCGAACTCGTCGCTCATTTCACGCAAGGAATGTCCGTCGACGTAGAAGGCCTGGAGCGTATCCCGGTCCATCTCGCCAAGGCGGCTGATACCGACCGCCAGGTTATCCCGACGTTCGACTTCCAAAATTGCGTGCAGCGGGGTTTCGTTCTCTACGCAAACCGAAGCCAATGCTTCTGGTTCCGTAGCGAAGTCGTTCGGCCGACGAACTGCCCGGTTGATTGCCATCCGAGCTGCGATCGAACGCAACCAGCCTGGGAAAGCAGCCGGTTCACGCAACTGGTCCAGCTTTTCCATGGCCTGGATGAAGACGTCCTGGCTCAACTCCTGAGCTTCCCAGTAGTGACGCAACCGCTTCAAAGCGATCGCGAAAACAACCGGCTGGAAGATTTCAACCAACTGGCCAAAGGCATCACGGTCACCCTTCTGGGCCTGTGCGACCAACTCGACGATTCGGTCGCGATCATCGTTGTACAAGTTTCCGTTCATCATAGTTTCCAGACGTATATATCAAGGCAGTTCTGGCTAAATCAGTGCAGGGAGTCGCGGACAGACGTCTATGCACACGGCAAAGGGAACCCAGCGGTCGAGTTGGAAAACTTGCAATGAAGCGTGCAGCGCAACAAAGCAAGACAACTCGGTCACTCTTGGGCCTAGCGTCTCAGAAGCGTTCGCAAATTGTGCGGGACCGGGTGGTCCTTAGCTTCTGGGTATCTGGCCCAGCGATTCCTCAATTCGGAATCGCATCGAGAGCGACATAGGCATGCCGGTACTTGATAGACCGCCGCCTAGACATCGCAGAGCAAGACATGGCACATCACAATCGGACGGTTTTAACGTGGCTGGTTTAAACCACGTGGGTCCATATTGCTGTTGCCATGTATGGCCGTAGAGGCGCAAACCGGTGGCGGATGCACTGCGAATAACATCAACGACGACCGCATTAACGCGGGCGACGACGGCGGCGATATTGGCGCGAATGTTGATGATGTTGGAACGCATTGTTTCATCCTCCTACGCAGTTGCGCGCAGTGAGAGAACTATGAAGTGGAAGTAGTAATCCAAGCACCTTCCAAGTGCGTGGACTTTGAATCTTAAATCGCCCAGCTCGGCTCGGCAACAATAAAGATTCTCCCAGCGTGCGATTCGAAAGAACCGTCAGCGGGGATATTAGCTAGATGCCATACCCCAAAGAAAGGTTCGTCCACCCGACGAAAAAATGTCCAGAATCATTTCAATTAGATCAACTGGAACTGTGTGACAAATGTGCAAGTGCTTTCATCTAAATAGGTTACGACGCAAGTTGGATTGGCGAAAAAATGTTCGCGTCCCTCTGCCGGATTGCCTGAGGCAAACAAAATGATAGCAGATGGGCTCAGCTAGGGCTGGGGCGATTGAAAGGCCAAGAGAAAAGCCGGTACCAAGCGGCACCGGCCTTAAGTTATTTCTCTGATAGTATTTAGGCTATCTGCCGACGTCAAAGATCGTTTCGACATTGCCTCGTAGAAGTTGGGTTCCTAGCTCTACAGCGGCTTCTTCCGACCAACTTCGGTCGATTACGAAGTTTTCAGCCAGCACTTTGGCCAGAATTCGCTTGTACATGGCGAACTTCGGCAGGGCGAACTCCATTTTGTACATATCGCTGTAGTAACCAATCTGCTTGGTTCGCGGAATCGCTTCCAGTCGGGCCGCACAATCTTGTTGGATGTAGGTCGGCGTGTTGCTATACCACCAGTGACCATTGGCGACCACGTTAGGGAAAATCCACGAGTAGCTCACCAGTTCCTGGTTGGTGACGCTGGCCAGCACTGAGATGGGGAAGGTGACGTCCGGGAAAGCGTTCAGCAGGTCTTTGTACTGGATCAGCGATACGCGGCTATCGTACAAGTCTTGCCCCTGGAAAACGCCAGCCGGGAATACCTTGCGGTTCACGCCGATCATCAAATCGAACGGCAACTTATAGCTGCGACAATTCTCTGCGAGGGTCCAGAATATAAAGTTGCTGACGGCCCGTTGATCGGCTTCGTCCGCGTCGGCTCCTTTGGATAATACGGCGGAAAGAGCCGTTTCAGCCCGAGCGTCCGAGACATGGACTGGCGCGAAAGTAGGAGGCAGGGAGATAGCACACGCCTTCGCTCCCTTGCTGGTGAAATGCTCAAATAGCTTGCCTATCGCAGCTCGAGCCGAAGCGACGTCGGTTACGTCGGTATCGGTCGCTTCATGAAGTCGAACCTTGGTGCGAGGATTGGTCAGATGGAAGACCAAGTCATCGGTTCGCAGGCAAGGGACATACTTCTTCGTATCGAATCCTTCTAGCGGGTCGTCAAAGTCGTTGGTAAGGAAGACCGATTCCAGACGGCTTTTCTCGAAGACCGTTTCGGTCCAACTGTCGGCCGACATCTTCTTCTCAGCCGCATCGTACAGAGATTCCCAGTTATCGGACGTGACCGAATCGCCATCGAAATCCAGTAGCTTCTGGGCCATTTCAATGAACCAGCTGTATTGGATAGTATTGGTGATCGGTCCGAAGTTTTCGATCAGACGCCCAACCTTCTCCTTGTCGCTAATCCCTTCTTCTTCAATCAACTCTTTCGGCATGCCAGCCGAGTGCGACAATTCCGTGTAGTAGTGGTAACCCAGAATGTCGGCCAAGGTGTGCGAAGAAGGGTCGAGCGCGTTGATATGGGTGTGCGGATCGACCAGCACCAGTTGGTCAAGTTGCTCGAAAAGACGATTACGGAGTTCGATCGACATGGGCAGAGTCTGCCTGGGGAAAGGGATTCAAAATGTTTGAGAATGGGGCATCTCTGGTATAACAGATCACCCACGGCAATGCATCGGGATGAGCTCGCTTCTTGTTCGATTATGGCTCACAAAAGCCGTAAAATCAGCACGTCCGAAGGAAATTCCTCCTCCAATCGGAGTATCTCAAGTCATGGCCTCGAACGACCCGCCGGTGGATTCGATCAATCCATTCGCTTCTCCTGAATCGATGGTGCAAAGTCATCGTGGCAAACATGGAGATTTCCAGATCAGTGAGAAGAAAATCATGGGTGGCAAAAGCATTGTGCTTCCTCTGCTGTGCGTCACATGTGGTGAAGTCGTGCGAGAAGAGGATGAACTGGCCGCTCGGGTGAAGAAGAAGCTCACTTGGGTGCATCCGGCTACGATGCTTTTGATCTTGCTTGCCTGGCCTCTTTTTCTTGTCGTCGCTCTACTAACGCAGAAAAGGTGCATCGCCACTTACTCGATTTGTTCAAGTTGCTGCCGAAAGCGTCGCCAGTTGTGGTACTGGATTGGGCTACTCTTGGCGGTCATCGTAGGAATGGTCGCCCTTGCGATCTGGCTTGAAACGCCCTGGCCTCTCATTGGCTTGCTGATAGCGTTGTTGGCCTTGATTGTCATTTGAGTAAAACTTAACGGGCCCCTAGTCGTTGCTTGGTACAGTAACGAAGTCTTCCAACTGAAAGGGGCGTGCCCGATCTTTTTAGAGCGAGCACAGGCCGACGAAACAGAAGATACTTTCTTCGCGGCCGTCCTGGCCGAAGACGGCCGGACGGGCTGAGGTTGGCGAGTCGTTAAATTCTTCGTGTCCGCTTACAGCGAACCGGAATCGCGGTACTGAACCGGTTGTCCGCCGCGACCGACGAAGACTTGATATAGCTGGGTGATAAAGTTCCAGTAGGCAATCAACACGACGCCGCCTGCTGGAATGATTCCGATACACAAAGCCACCATACCGATCAGTATCACAAACCAACTTAGAATTCCCAGAACGATCAAGCCCACAATCTGCTCGACCCACATCTTCGACATGAAGTCTTTAATCCATGCGAAATCGAATGCATCCGAGAAGCTACAGGTCAAACCTGCCCGAATAAAAATCGGAAGGATGGCGAGATTGGCAATGATGCTAAACGCAAAGATGAATACAAACAAAAGCAAAGTAGCGATTAACCCTAATGCGTCGTTACCGGTAGCTTGTAACATTGCTGGAACAACGACGAGTACTACGGCGATCGGTGCCATGCAAAGACCAAAGACAAGCCCAACCAAGAACATCCAGAAACCACGGATCAGGTATTCGCCGAACTTGTTGAGATCGAAGTCGGGGTACGAGTTCGTTTTGCCAGTCGATTTCTCGTGGAGGATGGTGATGCCGTATCCTGTTCCGACGATCCCGCCGATGAACAGTAGGTAGTTACCGATGACGACCACAAGGCCAAGGATCAAGACATTCAGAAACCAGTTCGAGTTTTCAAATACCTTACCAAACGCTTCGAGGTAGTCCATCGATGATCGTGCTTGGACCGTTCCATCGCTGCTATGGTTCGGCTGGTTGTAGCCTCCTTCAGGTGCTGCAAACGGATTGTCAGATGACATTGGCGAATACCTTGGGTTGTAGTTCTTGAGGATTAGTAGCCAAACGGATTGCAGGTCGTATGACTTAAGAGCCAATCGTAGATTTCTGGATTGGCATAGGTAGCCGACCAGCTATCGTGCTGCACATTGTCATAAATGGACAGCTTCGCGTCACTGTCAATCTTCGACAACTGATCAATTATTTCCTGACTCCGAATTAGAGGCACAACATCGTCCTCGCGTCCGTGGAATGCCCAAATTGGCAAGTCTTTCAACGCCTCGATCTCTGAAAGATTAGCGCCCCCACATATCGGAATGATTGCGGCGAATAGCTTGGGATACATTGCCGCCAACTTCCACGTGCCATAACCACCCATGCTCATACCGGTCGCATACATGCGCGTCGGATCGATGGGGTAATCGGCGTACGCCTGTTCGACTAACTCGGCCAGGCCAATCACGTTTTCCTGCATGGCCCACCACTGATCCAGCGGACACTGCGGAGAAATCACGACGAAGGGAAACGCTTCCCCCTGTTCGATCAATTTCGGAGGACCATGCTTGGTGACCAATGTTAAATTGGTTCCCCGTTCGCCCGCTCCGTGGAGGAAGAGCAGCAAAGGAAGCTTGCCGTCCTCTGGTCGTTTTTTGGGGAGATAGCACCAGAACGGAAAAGATCGCTCGTTGCCTTGCGAATCTTTCCAAGCAAACAGGTGGGCTTCTTGATGCGAGGAATGAGCCGGCATGGTGTTTCTCTTAAGCGAGGGTAGAACGCGTCATTTGTTGGCGGAGCCAATGAATCTCTTGAGCGATACCTGCGGCGAGTTCCGACTGTCGCAAGTCCTCTGGCACAACGCTCCAAGCATAGGTTTCGACTTCAAAGTGTCGGATTTCGGGGAACTGCTTGATCTCGGACAGGAAGTCATAGATCCGAGCTTGCGTGGTGCGAAGCAGGCCAAACTGATCGAGGTAGATTGGCATATGGAAATGAATTCGCCATGTTTCGTCCTGCGGAGGGTTGGCGGCAACTTCGTTCAACGCGTACGGCAAATCTTCATAAAACCGGACATTCCCAGCGGCATCCCGCGCGGTGGTCTGGTGGAGGTATCGATCTTCGGCGAAGAGCGAAACTTCGTTAAGCACTGCCTGACGTTCTTCTGCTGAAAGATCTGCGAAACGGATTTCGATGGCGGAGGAAATTTGAACCTTGCCAATCGCAATGCCGGCGTCCGCATATTTTTGCAGGACGGTCGATTGATCTTCAAACATAACAGCGGCATGGCAGATATCGTGACAGACACGCAAGTAGCGGCGGATACGCTCTGGATCGCCTGCTGGGAAGAGTCGCGTTTGAAACAACTGGATGACATCTTCCGTGGTATCGAGTAAGCAGCCGGGCTCGGGTTCGATGCACACATAAATCAGTCGCCCCGTTTGCTGTTCCAAGGCGTGCAGGTGATCCACCAGATTCAACAAGTTTTGGACCGCAAGCGACCACTGTTCTTCGGTTGGCACTGGCGTGCCCCAAGCGATCGGCATCGTCGAGATGCTGCCTTCTTCACCCGGCGAAAGCAGACGATCAAGAATCGTCACTAGGTTCTTGGTATAGGCCAAACGCTCTGGCTGCCACCAGGTGGGCAAATAAACGTCATGTTTCACTACCGACTTGTGGAAGTCGCCGAAGGGGAACCCGTTAAAGGTGTAGGGGATCCACTTGTTCGCACGCAGCAGTTCGGCGAAAGCATCGAGCTTGCCTGGTTCGATCAGCGACTGAGCGGTTGAAGCCGAAAGCCAAAGTCCAACTCCCAGGGGCTGGTCTCGACCGAGGATTTCTTGCACCCGCGCAGCATGCGTCTTCAGGTTGTTTTCAGTTTGCTCGAGGGTGGCCCCAGCGTGAACGTTGGTGCAATAGCCCGTCCAGGATTGGATCGTCATGGTCATTCCTTGCAAGTGGAGAGGTATTCCACGAGTTTATCACTTGTCGGATCGGCTTTCAGCGGGGAGGAGAAGAAGAGGGACCACCGCGGATAGTCGGGCCATGGTCGCTGCGATGAAGTAGCCGCGATAGGCAACTGGATCGTTCAGCGACTTAGGATCCACAAATTCGTTGGCCACCGTCCAGCCCAGCAGGGCCGTCAAGCCATATACGAGCCCGGTCCACGCGAAGTACAAAGCCAGCGGTGGTCCCGCGCTCGAATCGCTCCGACCATCGACGACGGCAATTGGCAAGGCGACGTTAATCAATGCATAGGCAATCCAAATAAGATTGCCCGCCACATAGCCGGCCGTGCCGAAGCTGAACAGTAACGGCCCGAGGGCAACGAGGACCTGTCCAAAAATCATGACCGGCCGCCAGCCGAAGCGGTCAATCGCAACGCCTGCCGGGCGACTAATCACCGACTGCCCCAGTTGCATAAATGCTAAGACGAGCATCGGAAGCAATAGCGAAATGTCGAGGCCACGATAGGGATAGATGTATAGCAGTGTCGAGAACAGACCGTTAGCTGCAGAAAACCAAGTGCCGTACAGCAAGAACCAGTAAGCACGCGGGTTTTGCCAGTGCTTCAGATCTTCGAAAAACGACGAATGGGTTTGGTTCGATGAGAGGGGCTCTGGGATTCGCTTCAGAGGGAACACCGAGACCGCCATTGCGATCGCACCGTAAATTGCCAGGAATGGATACGAAATCCATCGCATATCGATTGCGAACGCATCGCGTAGCGTCGCTGCCAAGATGCCGGCAAAAAGGTAGCCAGACAACTTCCCTGCAGTAAGCCACCGTTCGCGAAGTCCAAAGAACCGCCCTCGCATGTGATTGGGCACCAGTTGCACAAGCCACGCGATGAAGACGACGAATCCGCAGTACTCTGCCAGATGATAGAGGCACCAGCAGACAACTAGTGACGTTAACGCCCAAGTCGTCGACGGCCACATGTCTGGAAGGGCGCACAGGGGTAGTAGCAGCAGGAAGAGCGTCGAAAGCAGAAACGCTACAATGCTGGTGACTCGGTAGCCTCCGCCTAGCTTCAAGAGATACGGCGCGAACCATCGCAGTACCCCAACTAGTTTCGGCGCGGCGATAATCCAAGATACGACGCCACTTCCAGCACCAATACTTTGGGCGAAGTAGGTAACCAGTGTGGTGGAGACGAGACCGTTGCCAACCGCCCAAACGCCAGCATTTTCGTTGGCTCCGCGCGAAGTCTCTTGCATCTCCACCGAAGGCTTGATCACGTCAGGAAACTCCGTGGAGCGAGAGAAGCAAGAGAGAAAGCTTAGCGGACGTTGGTGCCTTGCATGTGATAGATCGCACGCACCTTGCCGTCACCATCTTTATACTCTTGGATCGTGAATTCCCCTTCCACGGTAACCGGACGAACAGTGAAATCGACGCCTCGTCCGGACATCTCGACCAAGATGCAGTCGTAAAGCGCCGCTCCTGGTCCGAAACAGCATTCCATGTTGTCACGCACGAGAACGAACTGCTTGATGTCGCGACTTTGGAAGCCAGGCAGAATGTAGCCACCGATGCGAATCTTTTGTTTCTTCAAGTCTTCGATCGGTTGGGGAATCATCTCTCGCTCAAAGTCGGCATCAGGTTCGATATCGAATTTGATGTCATCGAACGTCATGTCGATCGTTTTGCCTGGCTGCGGCTTGGGAGTGGTGCTCTTGGTTACCGTTGGTTTCGGCGGATCGGCCGCGGCGATTAGATTCTCCGAATCATCCGTCTGGCTCGCAGCTTGCTCAGCAATGTCCTCCACGTTCGCGGGAGATTTAGGTTTGTCCGAAATAGGCGAATCAGCCGATTCCGTTTCCGCATCCTCCGTTACATCGGTTGGCGGCGAAGAAGCCGCCTCGATCGGATCATGGGTGGTAGAAGTTGGCTGCGGAGTTCCGTTGGGAGTACAGCCTAAGCTGCTGATCGCCAGGGCAATCAGCACACTTGCCAAAGAGAGCGTTTTGAGGGTGAGATACATCAATCGACAAAGTCGGCTTCGAGTTCGTAATAAACGCCTGTCAGGTCCTCGATCTGCTTCAGATTGGTGTGAACCCGCAACGTTCCCCCAATCTTGCGTCTATTGTACGAGAAATCAACCTTCAATGGCTCGGCTAGACGAACTTCGACCATATCGGTTAAAGCAGGTTGCCCCCCAAAGCAGCAGGTATCAAAGTCGGGAACCATCACAAAGTGGGTCAGGTTCTTTCGTTCGGCGTGCGGATAAACGTAGCCTCGCAAGAGGACTTGCTTACCATCGAGCTCGAGAGCCGAATCAGGTACCGGCAGCTTTTGCCCAGGCTGTTTCTGCAGCAATCCAAACGCCACCACTTCGTACCCAGGTGGCAGGTTATAGTACTCTTCGTAAATATAGCGTCCGGTGCCGGCGGTCAGGCTGAGTGCCGACAATACGATGCCAACGATCGCCAACGGGAAGCCGGTTTGCGTGGCACGGTTCTTTCGGACAGAAAGAGCGGCCCAGGCACCTAAGGCAATCCCGATCAACGAGATCAAGATCAAAGGGAATGCAAGGATCGCAACCAAGCTAACAAAGCCGATCAGGAGGGCGGTGACAGCCAGCGAACTGATCGAGCGATACTGCTCGTACATCGCCGGATCGACATCACCACTGAAGTGCGAACTAGGTTCGGAGGTCGTGCTCATTTCAAACTTATGAACGAAGAGAAGAGTTGCTAAATCGGTACTAAACCGATGCTTTGTTTCCTGGGTTCCACAGGATTCCAGAAATGGCCAGGATCAATCCGAAAGTCATTAGAATAGGAACCGACATCGAAAAGATACGCTGTACAATTCCTACGCTGGGAGTGGTAGCACGGTTCGGATCTTGTTTTCCTGTGATCGCGGCCGCCAGCAGTCGATCGCCATCGGTCGACAACTCGTCGCGGGTCACGATTGGCTTGGCCATGGCGGTTTGCTCGCCTGGTCGCTCGGTCGTCGCTGCGACTACGGTATCAACCTTTTCCCCTGAATCTTGCTCGGTAGCAAGCTGTTTTTCGTCAGCAATTGCCTGGTCATCCACTTCGGCCATGACCAGCAATTCTTCTTCCTGGGACGGTTTCCGTTTGTCGGCAGGGCGCTCCGGAACAGCCTGCGATTGGAACGGGAAGAAGGTTTGAGCCCGCTTCATCGCGTCGGGATCGATCTTTTCGAGTTCAATTAGATACTGCTTGGCTTCTGGCTTGGGGCAGGCCATCAAATAGCGAATCACAGGCACGCGAACCCAACTGGTTTCTTCGTCCGCTTCCTTGAAGAGCTTCACCAGGCGATCTGCTACCGACCAGTCTTCCCAACGGGCGAAGTCGGCAATGACCAGATCGGCCAGGGCAGGGCGGTCGAGCATCAGATGCAGCGATTCCAGCAGTTTCTCTTTCGGAATGACATCGGTTTCGGTGCCATGAAATCGCAACGCCATGATCGCGGCGTAGGTGTCGGCGTACTCCGCTTCCTTGTTGGCGAGGTAAAGCTTTTCGATCTCCGGCAGGCCATCAGCACCGGCCAAAGTTAAGTAGCAACCGATTAGCGCGTCGAGCCCTTGCTTGGCTCGGCTATCATCGCTGTTGAGCATCTTCTCCAGCATCGGCAAATCTTCTTTGCTGCCGCAAACACCCAACATGGTGAAGTACAATCGACGACGGTTGGCGGCGATGTCCAGATTGTTAATCCACTTGACCAACTGGTCGTGCTTCATCTCTGGCTTCAACTCGTGCAGAGCACTGTAAGGAGCGTTCGCGAATTCGTCGTACGCGTCCCGAGCGAGCATATCGTCTTCGTCTTCCAGATATTCTTGGTAGAACGCGTATCGCTTGTTGCCAGTGGCTGGAAGTTTGATGATCTCGTTCAGGTAGGTCACTCCGCGATCGGTCAGGAGCGTCGGTGTCGACCACATCATGTTCTCTGGTTCGGTACCAAGAATCAGGAACAATCGTCCTTTACGCCCATCGCCATAGTACAACGACTTAAGCGTCTTGGTATCTTTGAGGTGCTCTTCGCCTTTAAGAACTTGAACGATCTCAAAAGTCGCTTCGACACCCGCCCCTTCCGAGGTCGTGTCAGGTACCTCGACCAATTTGGCGATGACGGCTGCGTCCATCGAGTCGATCTCTTGCGAGAACGTCTGGGAAACCGCTGCACAAAATGGGCACGCCGATACGGTTTCGACGAAAACGGTCGTGGTGACCAATGCTCCGCATAGAATTAATAGCCGTCCGAGCATAAGAAATCTTCTCTTGGGTTCGAGGCATCAGGCGGGGACTCTTCATCCTCGCGACGAGAGCCATGGGGGAACGCTTTGAATGATGCGTCCCAGCTAACTCAAACAAGTGCTAGACTGGCCCATTAAGGAGATGAACTGAGAGCTTCCGCCACGTCGGTTCGGTACGCCGTGTACGCAGGCAGAAAACCAACAATCACTGCCAATAAAATTAGAGCTGGAACAATCACCAACTCTAAGCTGCACAAAGGGCCCAGCCAGCTGTTATCTATTATCACCGCTGGTATCTGAACTTCAAGCGATCTTGGCAGCGGCGCCAGGTCGAATAGCCCAATTCGGACTCCAGTTTGGGCCTCAATCGACGGGCTGGCGAGGAACAATAGGACATGAGCCCCCATCCAGCCCAGAATACCACCTCCCACAGAGAGGATGATTGATTCCCAGAGAACAATCCCCATAACCGTTTCCCGCCGCGCGCCTAGAGCTCGCATCACGGCGATGTCACGTTTGCGGTCATTCATCGAGTTATAAATGCTGACTAGGATCGAGATTCCGGAGACAAAACAAATGAGCGTCGTGATGACCAGCAATAAGGTCTGAATTGGCTTCACGATCAGATCGAACAAGCTGGTAATTTCCATCACCGGCATGACAATCTGGGCAACATTACCCTCATTGACACGATTGCGAATGATGATCGGTGAAAATGGATCCGATGTGCGGATCAAGACGGCCGTCACTTCCCGCTGGTCGATCGGCAGCGGCTGACGGCGAGACGCCGTGTCTCCCGAAACATTCGCCCCAACTTCTTCGTCCTCTTCCACCTTGGCATGGCCCGACATCAAATAGAAGCCTTCCATGTTGATGAACACGGCCCGATCGTTCGGCGTGCCAGAGGGTTCGAGAATACCAACCACGGTAAACGGCGAGTCAGTATGGATGTCGGTCGGGTCACCGCCATGTGAGGCTGCGATCTTATCCCCAATTTTCAGGCCGGTCTGCTGAGCGACGACCGAGCCGACGACTGCCTCGAAGTAACCGTGCTCGTCGTTCCAGGTTTCAAAGTTCCGTCCCTCTTCAAACTGATATTTTAGGTTCTCACCATCCTCTGCTTTGAACGACTCAAAGAACTTGGGAAGCGTTCCGACCACACGGTAATTCTGAAAATAATCTCCCAGGCAGACGGGAATGGCGAACTCGGTATTCTTTGCGAAAGTGCCATCCTTCAAGTCTCCCCGCTTTCCAGGGGCCATTAATGCCAGTTCCTCTTCCTGCTGCGGTTTGGAGAGGAACTCTTGATAGAACGTGTACGGAATATTCTCGACCGGCTCGCTCAGGTAGAAAGTGGTGTTCAGCACCAACTGTAGTTTGCCACCTTTCGCGCCGGCAATCATGTTGTAGCCAAGGTCGGAGTTGTCGCTGAATGACTTAGAAACTAGCCCATGTACCAGCAGCACAGCGGTTACCAAGAGTACTCCGAGAGCCATAGAAAACGAGGTAAGCGACGAGGCCAACGCTCGTTGTCGGATGTTTCGCCAGGCGATATGCCAGATACTCATGCGTGTGCTTTCTTCGCCTGGGCCAGCAGATTCAGTTTTTCGAGCGGTTCCACGCGTTGGAATTGTTCCGCCACTTCCATTGCGTGGGTCACCATGACCAGAGAAATCTCCTCTTCCTGGCACGTTTGCCGGATCAAATCGACGATCGATTGCTGATTTGCGGGGTCGACATTCGCCGTGGGCTCATCCGCGAGGAGCAGTTTCGGTCGATTGGCCAAGGCACGCGCTACCGCCACGCGTTGCTGTTCCCCAACGGACAGGGTGCGGGGGTACGAATGCAGACGATGCCCCAGACCCACACGATCGAGAAGATCGTGAGCTCGGCCATGATCGACCCGTCCCTTTGAAAACGACATGCCCAGGATCACGTTTTCCAAGGCGGTAAAGCCTTGCAGTAAGTTGAACGTTTGGAAGACGTAGCCCATCACTTCGGCCCGAAACCTATCGCGTCCATCTTCGGAGAGGCGACTAATGTCGAGCCCGTTGATCGCGATAACGCCTGAATCTGGGGTTCCGATGCCAGCGATCAAATGCAGTAGCGTTGACTTACCGCATCCACTTCGCCCAACAATCACCATTTGTTCAGCAGCGGCGACATCGAAGCGCGGTACATCCAGGATCGGCATCCGATTGCCGGTAGGAAGCCGGAACGATTTCTTCACATTTTCAAGGTGGAGCATGTCCAATAACCGGGCATCGAAGGAGGGAACATCGATTCAGGCGAGCGTGTATTGAAATACGTAAATCGACGGGCGCCAACCCCTATTTGCAAATGAGTTGCGAGTAGGTGTTAGTTGCAGAAAGAGGCTTTCCAACGTCTTTGTTTTATACGTGGCAGCTAGCAAATGGTTCATTCCCAGGAGTTTAGCCACGCTTCATCGCACGATCGATATCACGTTTCGCGACATCCTTTTTGAGCTTCTCGCGTTTATCATGCATTTGCCGACCACGACCGATCCCCAGCAAGACTTTGGCTCGACCTTGCTTGAAATACATCTTCAGGGGGACAAGCGTGAAGCCTTTCTCTTCCCCCTTGGTCGCAAACTTGGCGATCTCTCGCTTGTGGAGCAGAAGCTTACGTTTACGGCGGGCATCGTGATTCAGGAAATCACTTGAATTGGAATAGGGCGTGATCTCGCAATTTATCAAGAAGACCTCGCCGTTGACGACACTGGCAAACGCCTCGGTCATGGCCAGTTTGCCATCCCGAAGGCTTTTCACTTCGCTGCCGACAAGCTGGATGCCGCACTCCAGACGATCGATAATCTCATAATCGTGGCGAGCCTTACGGTTTTCACCTATGAGTTTCTCGTTCTTGTTTTCTTCTTTTTTCGAGGCTTTAGACTTCTTAGCCACTGTCGCTACTTTCCGGATGGTGCGTGACAAGGTGCGATTAAAGGCCGCTGGTTGGCCCGTACTTGCGATGCCAGCATGGGAAGGGAGTTTTTCTTAACTTCGACCTAGGCTCGAACCAAGGGTCCTGCTAATCTCCCCCCTCCAACGAAGACCTCGCAACGACGACTCTTAGGTATATCGAACGCGTGGAAATATTCGACTTTGAGCCCTTTGAAAATGTTCGGCAAACGCCGACGCAAATCGACTTCCATCATATGGGAATTGTCGATTTCGATCTGTGCGTTGCCCTGCAGAAACGTCTCGTCTACGAATCCGGAGGGCGTGACGATGGGCACATTGTTTGTCTGCTTTGCGAGCATCCACCGCTCATAAGTATAGGCCGTGCGGGATCGCGGCGACATATCCACTTGACCACACAAGAGATGCGTCGACGTAAGCTTGATCTGCGCTGGATCGGTCGCGGCGGTGCTTGTGTGGCTCATACGCCGGGACAGCTGGCCGTTTATCCGATTGTACCCCTGAAGTACTACGGCTGGTCGGTCGGTCAGTATCTTCAACGCCTGCAGGATGGCTTGCTGGACACAGTGCGCCCGTATGAGGTTCCCATCTATAAGCGGCCTGGACGTTTTGGCTTATGGGGACGTAGCGGTATGCTGGCTGCGATCGGTGTTGCCGTTCAAAATTGGATCACCAGTCACGGTGCATTCCTAAATGTGGCCTGTTCTCCCCTCAGTCAGGTGGGCATCGAGGCCAATCCGGCGGAGCTTGCATGTCCCGGAGACTCACCAACTATGAGCAGTCTCCTGGAAGAAACAGAGGCTTGCCCTACAATAAGGGAAGTCGCGCGGAGCGTGGCGAACAATTTGGCGCAACGGTTCGGGACGGCACAGGCAAGCTGGCACTCGGGCCATCCTCTGTTCTCCGAAATAGTCAAGCAAACACGTGATCGAACCCGCCAAGCAGCCAGTTGAACTTCCGATAGTTGATACATCCGATGACATTCCCGCCCCAGATTCAGGGCGTCGTCTGCCTCGCTGGCTGAAACGGAATGTTCCCAAGGGAGATCCTGGGCACAAGACAACCCATCTCATGAAAGAGTTGGGTCTGGAAACCGTCTGCGAAGAAGCCAAATGTCCAAACAGGATGGAGTGCTATTCGCAGCAAACCGCGACCTTCATGATCTTGGGGGCCATCTGTACGCGGGCATGCAGCTTCTGCTCCGTTTCTCGCGGTGCTCCCCAAGCTTTGTCTGATGACGAACCAGAACGTCTGGCTGAAGCCGCCTACCGTTTAGGTTTGAAGCACGTGGTGATTACCTCGGTGACCCGCGACGACCTGCCAGACGGTGGCGCCGATCACTACTTCCGCTGCATCGAGGCAGTTCGGGCTCGTACCGGCGCCACAATCGAAGTCCTCACGCCTGACTTCATCGAATCGAGAGAAGCGTTGGCTCGAGTTTTGGAAGCCAAGCCGGAAGTCTTCAATCACAACACTGAGACGGTGCCGCGTCTGTATCGACGCGTCCGGGGCCCCAAGTCGGAGTATAGCTGGACATTAGAACTGCTACGACGCGTGAAAGAGATTGCCCCTAGTACGAAGACCAAGAGTGGATTGATGCTCGGACTGGGTGAAACACGCGAGGAATTGCTGGACACTTTGGCAGATCTGCGCGAAGCCAACGTCGACTTCCTGACCCTTGGTCAATATCTGCAGCCAGATCAAAAGAAGTACCTGCCAGTGGTTCGCTACCTTCGTCCCGAAGAATTCGAAGAGCTCGGACACCAGGCCAAAGCGATGGGCTTCGTCAAAGTTGCGAGCGGACCATTTGTCCGCAGTAGCTACCACGCCCGGGATATGGCCGAGAGCTTCTAGCTCTGCAGAACTTCTCGCTGATGAAACATCAAAGGGGCCCGTCGAATATCTCGACGGGCCCCTTTTTTCTTTGTCGTATCGGGTCTATCCAATCGACTTTTTTATCGATCTGCGTAGATCGTTGTACTCTCTTCTTTGGTAATCGGAGCCGGAATGCCATCGGTGGAGACTTGGACTTTGATCCGCTGATTGCCAGGCATCGTTCCTTGAACCTGAATTTTCAGGCGAACCGTTTGCTTCGGATCGATTCGCGAGATTGGTTGGAACATGACGCGTTGCCCTTGGATCTCGCCGTTCGATTCGCCGCTCGCAGAAATGCCACGCATACCTTGAGGAATCTCGGCAATGACCTGAACGTTGGTCGCTTCCTTGGAACCTTGGTTGACGATCTTGATGTCGTAGGTCGTTTCCTTACCAACTTCGATAGGATCAGCCAGGTCGGCGACCTCGAAGAAGATCGCGGCCAGGCCTTCGACGTGTACCGTCGATTCATCTTCCGCGGTCAGACCCTTGCTAGCGGTACCTTCGACCCGCAGGCGTTGATCGCCCGCTTCGATCGGCAAGGCAACCAGTTCGACAGATCCGGTTTCCGCCGGCGGTAGTTCCCGTAGGTTCCAGAATACGGCATGTCGAGTCGAATCGTATTGCCCCGCGTTGTTCGCTTCGACGAACTTCAGACCTTTAGGAAGATAAGTCACTAGGTCGATCTCATGAGCTGGGGCAGTACCAGGATTGCTTACCGACACGGTGTACTTGGCGGGGCGTTCGAGGTAACGGAGCTTGGGGCCGGTCATAGCGACGGCCAGCTTCGGCGCGACCACTTCCAATTCAAGGGCATGCTCACGTGAAAGATTGCCGTCGGCCCGAGCTCGTAAGATGTTTTGCACACGGCCAGCGCTGGTGGCGTTGAGCACGAGGTCGAGTTGACGCGACTCACCTGGACGCAGGGTTCCGACTTCGAATTCCAATTCCTTACCCGCAGGATGCGAGAAGTTGGCTGGGACGTTTTCTTCCAGGACAACGCCAGTTGCAGCGCCGGTTCCTGGATTGGAAATTGTGATCGTGATACCAAGCTGATTTCCAGCCAGAACCGTTGCGGCACTGGCTTGGGATACGTTGAGGTCAGGCCGAGTAACAATGGATCGAGCTGACGCTTTCGCGGCAAATGTCACACTCGCGACACTGCCAATGTTGCCTTCTTCCATTGGAAGCAGTTCGAGCTTGAGCGTTTTGCGTTCGCGTGGTTGCAATGTTCCCAGGTTCCAAACCAGGGTTCCGTCGGCACTTTGTGTGGCTTGAGGACTGGTCGAAACGAACTTCGTGCCGGCTGGAACCATGTCTTGAACCACTACGTTCGATGCTTCGATCCGCCCATTGTTTTCCACGTGCAATTCGAAGGTCGTGACTTTGCCAATCTGAACTTCAGGTGGAGCGACTTTCTCCAAGCGGATGCTTGGCGTCTGGTCTCCTTCCCAGCGAGCTTCTCCGGGACGAGCTGATGCCAGCATGCCAGCGACAGGAGGAGCCGATGAGCGAGTCGCGATTGCCGGAGGATCGGCAAATCGCATTGGATTAGTTGGCTGGCTGGTTGGAGCGGGCGTTTGTTCTGCTTGGGATGGTGTCGGCGAGGGAGGCGTGGCCGAGAACCCGCGAGTACCGTTGTAATCGGAGGCGGCATTCGATCCCATGACGCTGGGCTGAACGGCTGCTTCTGAGCTCGTTGAGGGCGCTGGATTGGCGTTTGCCGAGAATCGATTAGGATTCTCTGCCGCTGTCGATCCTGGGGTCGATGAACCATAGGCACTTGCGCCGTATTGTGGTTGCGTTGGCATCGTGCGGGGCATAGAGTCTTGAACCGCATTTGCCGCCGCTTCGGCCTGATCTTCGATCGCTTGCGAGGCAGAATCTACCATGGAGGAAAACCGTGAGCCAGCATTGCCGACGGCACCTTGAGCCGCAGCGGTTGCATCGCTGATTGCACCATTCGCTTCGGCGGCTATGCCGCTTGTTGCTGCCGTGACTTGGTCCGCAGCATCGTTGACAGCCGCGGTCGCTCCTGATTGGAAACGAACCGGTGGTGGCGTCATTGGCTCGGTCGGAGCGGCTGCTTCCGAGGCGGACGAATCGCTGGCAAAACTTTGGGGGCTTGGAGGCGTCGACGCAGTTGACTCAGCGGCCGGATTACCGAAACGCGAGACTGGCGGGGCGGCTGGAGTCGAAGCAGGTTCGTAGCTGGAACTGAAGCGGCTTCCCGAATCGCTCGCAGGCGAAGCTGCTTCGTTATCGCTAGTGGCAGTCGCGGCGGGATTTTCCGCAGGATTCGAGCCTGAGTTACTTAGGAACTGACTGAATCGGCTAGGTGGCGTCGTTCCGTCGCCAACGGTGGCCGTGGTCGAAGTTGCGGCTGGATTTTCAGCTGGCGTTGCAGTTTCCGCAGATGCGGTATCGTTAAAGCGAAAACGCGAAACAGGTGGCTTCGGAATCTCACTCGAGGAAGGTGGAGTTGCCTCGGTGGGTGTTGCTTCCGTAGGCGTGTCGTTTGAGGCCAACATCACCTTCGATTCAGGGAAGGGAGAGGTTGCCGGGGTCGGCACGCCTTCCTGCTTGGGAACTTGAGAAACTTCGATTGGCTCGGGATCAGGATTGGCCCGAGATGCCATCATCGATTGTCCGATTGCGGTGGCGCCGAGGGCGACCACTCCACCAATCACGGCCAAACGTAAATAAATGTTCTTCATGGCATCCTTGCCTAACATGCGAAACTTCTTTCTGGCTTCCATACTCAAGAAAATAGTGTCGGCCGAGAATTACTAGCAAAAACCCCGATTCGAGGAAAGATCAGTTCAAGTTAACGGCCATGTTTACCGGGGAACGGGTTGCTAGCAGAAGAGAGGCCACCCTGCGTGAAAGGTGGCCTCTTTGATGTTTCACTAGAAGTAATCGAATAAAGGAACTACTTCGAGATCGCTTTGATCGCTTCTGCGGCGGCTTCGTTGCCAGAGTCGGCGGCCTTCTTCAGAGCAGGTAGCGCCGACTTGGCTTTCTCGCCAAACATGGACAAGGCCTTGGCGGCTTCGCCAGGAACGTAACCTTCTTCGGTACCAGCCAGCGATTCCGTTAGAATCGGAACTGCCTTGGCAGCCGCTTCTTCGTCTTCCGGAGCGATGTTAGCCAACGCCCAAGCGGCGGCAAACTTCGTGAAGCTGTCATCGCTATCAAGCAGTGGCATGATATCGCCTTTGGCGGATAATGCCCCTTGGTGCATGCGACCCAAGGCGTACAAAGCGTTCAGCTTCAAGCCACGCGATTCGCCAGCAAGGAACGGCTTAACCGCTTCCACGGCACCCGCAGCCTTGTCGCCGATCGCACCAATCGCCATCAGGACTTCGCCTTGGAATTGGGGATCGTCCGTCGAGAGGACTTCGGTCAGAGGGGCCACCGCTTCTGGAGCTGCTTCACCCCAACGACGAATGATGCTTACCGAGACCCAGCGAAGCTTTTCGTCTTGAAGCCCCTTAACAACTTCCGGCATGGCCTGCGGTCCCATCTTGACGATGGCATCGGTGATCTTTGCCACAACGCGTGGATCCGCATCGCGGAGGGCATCTGCCAAGATCGGTTGAAGCAGGTCAGGCGAGGCTTCCAAGTTGGCTAGGCAGTGAGCAGCGGCCGCTCGGACGTTGGCGTCTTCGCTTTTCATGGCTTCGACCAGGAAGGTCGCTGCCGTCTGGGCCATCATGGTATCGTTTGGATTGAGCTTAGCGACCGCGTAGTAGCTGATCAGCGTCAGGAAGGCATCTTCCCCTTCAGCTGCTTTCTTAAGTGCATCGGTGGCCTTAGAAGCTTCCATCGAAGCCAGGGCGAACGCAGCCGAATACTTCACAGCGGGAACCGTATCGGTATCCAACGCGTTAATGACCGCTTCCATTGCTGGCTTAGCTTCTGGGCCAATCTCACCCAGGGCGATCAGGGCGTGCATTCGTGTGCCAGGATCGCTGCTCTTGAGAACTTCGGTCAGCTCAGGAACCAGCGGAGCAGCTTTCGGACCCATTGCTTCTGCAATCAAACATGCCCAGTAGGCGGCACGTTCATTCTTCAAGGCCGTTCGGAGTCGCGGAAGGGCCTGTTCACCTTTTTCTGCCATTTCGCTGAGAACGGGCAAGACCAACGCTGGATCGGCATTCTCCAACACGTTCACCAAGATCGGCAACGACTTGTCAGGATCGAGATTCAAGTCGAGCATGGCTTCCAATGCATTGCGGCGAACCATGGCATCTTCGTCGGTCACCAATTTGACCAACTGAGGTAGGGCTGCCATGTCTTTGTCGCCGATCTTGCCGAGCGCGTAAGCGGCGTAAGCACGCAGTTTTGGCACTGGGCTTTTCAGCAGGGACGACAGTTTAGGGACCGCACTATCAGCTTCCTTGCCAAACTGAGCCAGGCTACGAGCGGCACGCCGCTGCAGTTCTACGTCCTTCGAGTCCAATGCTTCGGTCAGCGCTGGCACTGCTTTGTCGGCAGGGGCGTCGGCGAGTTCATCGGCTGCCTCGTAGGACGCATCACCACCAGCTTTCAGTTCGGTGGTGAGCTTGGCGACATCTGGCTCAGCCGCCGAGAGGGTGCCGCAAAACAACATTGCGGCAAATAGAAGCAAGTAACGGGCTTTCATCGCCGTCTCCAGTTTCATATTCATAGAGAAGAGTGAGCGTTGCAATTCAAAGGTGTAGGATTCGTCAGTTCACTTAGCTGGAAGGAAAGCGTACGTCATAGGACAGCGCTTCCATGAAACGATTTGCCTCGACAAACTGTTGGGGTTCGTAATCGCGAATTCGCTTCTTCAGCGCGTCATACATGGCGTCGACGGCCTTCACAAGATCTTGCTGCTTGTCGAAGCTCTTGATCGAACCTTGCTGCGAGCGAGTCTCGAAGCCCTTGTCGATCACCTTGCGGTACGGATCGTAGATGGCCGAGGTCAACAGCAGCGGCCAATGCAGTTCGCCGGTGACCGGATCGATTTGATCGTCGTTCAAACGGCTCGGAGCGCGTTGGGCGTTGATGCGGAAGATTTGTTCGCTGGTCGGGGCCGGACCACGCTTTTCCGCACGGTAGGCATCGTTACGCCGACGCATGTCGAACCATGTTTCTTGAGCCAGTTCGCGATTCTGGATGTAAGCCTTGCGAGCTTCTTCCACGTTCACAGCGGCTCGGGATGTGTCGAGATTGTAGGAGCCTGCACTGCGCACGACGTCGGCCAAACCATGAGCGGCACCTTCTGCCGCCGTCGACGAGTATCCATAGCCGTAGCCATAAGGACCGCCGTAGTATTGTGCGTAGCAGGAGCTTGCCAGAAGCGGCATTACCAGCGCCGCCAGAAGTATTCGTGGGACCATGACTCTTTCCATCTTTGCAGGAAGCTATTGGGTGAACCGGCCTCGGAACCTTGGTTTCGAGGGAAATGCATTGTACTTTGGTAATCCTACCCTAGTACGAATGATAGTTAAGTTGAAAATCGGATGCCACGAAAATTGGGGGAAACACCAATCGATCAAATGCCCACTTTCCTCAAAAAGCTCGCACTCGTGGCAGGAGCACTCGCGATACCGATTATCCCGTTCATTATCTGGGGGCACGATCTGCAAGAAGCGGCCGACGCCTGGCAGCAAAGTCAGTCTAGCCCAGTAGTTATGGCGATTGTCCTATTTGTACTTTTGGCCTTCGATGTATTCCTGCCGGTTCCTTCCAGCTTGGTGAATACAATTGCAGGTGCAAAACTAGGCATTTTGACTGGTAGCCTGGTTTGTTTCGGTGGACTTTGCGCTGGGGCGGCGTTGGGATTTGGCCTCGCTAAAATGGCGGGACCCGCCATTAAAAAACGTTGGCTTCAGGATGACGACGCAATGACACTTCGTCAGTTCGCCGATTCTTGGGGGGTGGCTACGTTGGTGATTACCCGTCCACTACCAATTTTGGCAGAGGCAGCCGTGGTGCTTTTAGGGGTTCAGGATCTCGCTTGGCGAAAATTTTGGCCACCGGTGCTGCTCGCCAACGGCGGTATTGCAATCGCTTACGCCGCATTCGGTCAGGTTGCCGCCGACCACGAATGGTTGGTGATCGCGCTAGCTATTTCCGCTGGATTCCCGCTTCTGCTGACCTTTCTCGCGCGAAAGTGGCTCCGTGCGAGAAGTCAGGAAACTCCAACGTAAAAAAAGCGAAGCGAAGTCCACCATGCCCCGGAGTTGGAAGTTAACCCGCGGTGGATCTCGCAGTCGCTTTTTGATGCTTCTTAGATGTAAGTCAAGGTCGAAGGAACTAGACGGTTCGACCAGGTAGCTTTCGTGGGAATGGCGAGCGTTCCACAGGCGGCAACGGCTGGCCCGTCTCTTCGCTCCAACCTTGGCGTTCTTCTTCCGACGCGTAGTATCGTAACCATGTGTCGGGATCGGCTTCCGATTCGGCACAATTGAAGTAGATACAGTGGCTCGACAGGTCAACCATCTTCTCCTGCGACGGCAAGATGTCGCGGACAACGATGCAGTACAACTCGACATCGCTCAGGTGATCCGTGAAGTCGAGATAAATCCGCCGGGAAGCAAGTTTCTGAATGATGTCCCAGAGAACCTCATGCAGTTCATCGGCAGTGAGCTGATCGAAGCGGGGTGGGTTTAGGGTAGGGGTAAACCACTGAGCAAGTGGCAATACGGGGGCTCTTTCCCATGCCAGAATCGCACTAAGAAACTCGTTTTCTACGCGAATCGGTACTCGTCCGCTGTCGAGTATCTGCAGCGATTCGTCGAAGAACGGCTCCAGCTCATCTCGCAACTTGGCGTTGAGCAGGAGCTGTTCTACATCTTCAGGATGGGGGCGACGAAACCGGACCATTCCAGACAATCTTTCCGAAAAAGGGGCAGAGCAAGCGTGCGAGTGCTGCACGCATGCCCAAGTAGCGATGACTGTTTAGATGACTCTAACAACAATCGATCTGGCTTCAAGATTTTGAGCCGCGTCCACAAGCGAGAAAAAATGCAGAATTAAGGCAGATGAGAGTGCGATCGTTACAAACGGAACACTTTGCCGAGGATTTTAGAAATAATCCTCCCAGACCTCCCGGCTTCCCTAGAAACTATGCTACGAATTCATAGAAAAGTTCAAGCTGGGAAGGGCTAGCAAGATCGGTGCTTTCAGGCGGTAATCTCGAGTCGATGACTGTCCGATTGTTCGCGCACCCGAATTCGGTAATCGAAGGGGCCTGTAGCCGTCTGGAATCTGAGTGATTCGTTACGGCTTATCTTTGGAGAACCGGCGTTCAACTTCCGAAATCTTGTCGACACGTCGTTGGTGGCGACCTTTCTCAAAGGCCGTGTTGATCCACAAATCGACCATGCGATCGATTAATCGCTCGCCCAGCAGGTCGGCGGAAAGGCACATCACATTCACGTTGTTGTGCCTACGGCTCATTTCTGCGGTTAAATCATCGTGACAGGTTGCTGCACGAACGCCGGGGAACTTGTTGGCGGTGATCGCCATGCCAATTCCCGAGCCACAGATCAAGATTCCGCGGTCGACGTCTCCATGAACGATCTTCTCGCTGACGGCTGAAGCAATATCGGGATAGTCGATCGCACCGCAGTCGTGGGCACCGCAGTCGATTGCCTCGTGTCCCAGCTTTTTTATGTGCTCGATGATCTTCGTTTTTACTTCGAATCCACGATGATCACTTCCTATCGCGATTTTCATGGCAGTTACGTTTTATCAAACAAGGAGAGTTCGCCTTCATCAACCGAGCGAGGTTGTTAATTGCGAACGGGAAAAGATTAGGAGGGGAGCAGGTTTTCCAGGTCCAGGTCCTTCACCCGGAGTTTGATTTCCGATTCGATTTGTTCCAAACATTGACGGTAAACATCTTCCGAGCCACCGATCGGATCGGCAATGTCACGTCCGTCACAGCTAAGCGTTTGCACGCGGTCTCGTGCTTCGGGCCAACGGGCCAGGATGGCGTCGCGATGTCCCGAGGTCATTGTCAAAATCAAGTCGGCTTGCTCGACCAAGCGATCGCTCAGCGGTTGGCTGGCGTGCCCTGCCAGGTCGAGGCTGCGAGCGCTTAAAATGTTGATCGCTTCGGGAGCAGCTCGACCGCCAGGAAAAGCGGCGATGCCGGCGGAAGCGACGAGAATCCCCCTCTGGTCAAGCTGATCGATTGTTGTACCCAGTTTGTCGGCCAAATGTTTCTGCATGATGACTTCCGCCATCGGGCTCCGGCACGTATTTCCAGTACAGACAAACAGAACGAAATAGCTGCTCAGGTGATTCAAAACACTCTCCGAAACAACACCTTGACGTAACATCTGGAAGTGATTGGCTTCCACTTTGACGACACTGGAGGGCTGACCGTATCGGCACTTTCCGTCATCCAGGATCAATCCTACTCGATCCCCCAACCTCTCCACGACCTCTTTTCCATGAATCGTGTCAGGTTCGCCCGACCGGTTTGCACTGGTTAATGCCAATGGACCAGGCAGAAACTGCATGACTTCTGAGATCAAGTCATGAGCCGGAACACGCAGGCCAACGTATCCACTCGGGGAGACGGCCTGTTGAACGTCGTCGCTGAATCGCGATACAACAGATCCTTCGTCGCAAGGCATGACCAATGTAACAGGTCCTGGCCAACAGCGTCGGGCCAAGCGACACATCAGCGGCGAAGCAGTAGGGACATAATCCCACAATGTATCCGCACCTGGGACGCAAAGACTAAAGGGATTAGTCTCGGGTCGCCCTTTCGCATGGCGCAATGCATGCACCGCCTTCGGATTTAGCGCAGAAACGGCAAGCCCGTAGACGGTCTCAGTTGGAAAGGCGACGATCTCTCCTTCCGCCAATGCCTGGACGGCGCGATGAACGACATCACGGCGATCATCAGCAGCTTTAACTTCAATGACTTTGGCGGTCACGTACGAATTCCGATCGAAGGGGCTGGCATTTAAGGCGAATCCTGAAATGCGCGACATGAAATACTGCAGCGAGAGAGCAACTGCGAATTGCTTTGCTCCCATTGTTCGCAGAAGTTATTATTTTCAAAGAAGTTACTATACGAAATGAGTCGAACGTCTCACAAGCGGATTCGGCTCCTCCCTTGTGCTGAAACACCGTTCATCGTGACATTTTTTGACTTCCAACGCTATTTTGGCCGCCCTACGGCAGTGATGAGCCTCGTTTGGGGGCTTTCTTGCATTGGTTGGATGGGGTGCGTCCCGGCAGGCGAACCATCCACCGAGCCTGAGGTCGTATGGGGGCGTCGTGGCGTATCCGAAGGGATGTTCGAGAAGCCTCGCGCCGCAGCGATCAGCCCAGACAATGAGATCTTCATCGTCGATATGACGGCTAGGATCCAGGTTTTTGACCTTGATGGCAACTTTCTGCGTGCTTGGCAGATCCCTGAATTCTACAAAGGCCGCCCCTCCGGTCTATCGTTCAACAACGATGGCAATCTCTTGGTGGCTGATACTCATTACAACCGCATGTTGGTTTATACGCCGGACGGAAAACTGCTTGACGACCAAACAATTGGCGGGATCGAGGGTTCGCAACCTGGGGAATTTGGTTTTGTGACTGACGCAGTCCAGGACTCGATGGGGAACTACTATATCTCAGAGTACGGCCAACACGATCGTGTACAGAAGTTTGATCGTGAAGGGACCTTTCTGTTCCAGTGGGGTGGCCATGGGCAAGAGCCAGGGCAGTTTATTCGCCCACAAAACATGGTGGTCGACGAGAATGATCACATCTGGGTCGCTGATGCATGTAACCACCGAATTCAGGTTTTCGATGCCAGTGGTGACGAGGCCAAGCTGATCAAGATTTGGGGCGAACATGGTAGTGAGCCCGGGCAAATGGGCTATCCGTACGATTTGCAGCTCGATGGAGAGGGGCATTTATACGTCATCGAATACAGCAACCATCGTGTTCAGAAATTCGATCTGGAAGGGAACAGCCTTGGTACTTGGGGTGTTTCAGGACGCGAACCAGGCCAGTTGGCCAGTCCTTGGGCCCTCGTACGGGACCAATACGGACGAATTCACGTGATCGACTCCGAGAATCACCGTGTCCAACGAATACGATTGTAGGGAGATGGAATTTTGAATTCCTGATTCCCAAATATGGGAATCGGTTGAGAAACTCGTTACCATGAGGGGGCTTATCATAAACGAACCGTTCGGTATGGGTTTCTGTTTTCGCCCTTCGTTGGGACATCCACCAGGAGATAGCCGCCTGCATGTTTGGCGTTGATATTGCGTTCAACAAGCCGTGGTTTCTGCTGTTGCTGGCAGGGCTGCCGCTGTTATGGGTCTTCAGTTTTCGCAGCATCTCAGGTTTGGGACGCGTGCGACGGTTCTTTGCGTTAGGGCTCCGCTCGCTCGTTTACGTGCTGCTGGTCTTTTGCTTGGCAGAAATGCAACTTCGGCATACCAGCGAACGCGTCTCGGTGATCTATGTGCTGGACCAATCGGAGAGTATCCCGCGCGAGAAGCGGGCCGCGATGGTGCAGTATGTCGTGAAAGATGTCGCCGAACATCGCAACGCAGCCCGCGGTGACCGAGCTGGTGTGGTCGTGTTTGGGCGCGAAGCTGCCATCGAAGTTCCTCCTTACGACGACAATTTGCCCATTCAGCAAGGCAAGCTGGAAGCCATGATGCAGGTTCGTACGGACGCGACGAACTTAGAAGGCGCGTTGAAGCTGGCTCAAGCCTCATTCTCAGAGGATTCCGCGAAACGCGTGGTGATTGTCACGGACGGTAATGAAACGGTCGGTGACGTTCAAAGTGTGGCTCGGCAATTGGCTGAGAATGGCATCGGTATCGATGTTGTCCCGATCGAATTATCAAGCCGCGCCGAAGTCGCCGTCGAAAAGATCTCGCTTCCTAGCGATATTCGCAAAGGGCAGCCGGTTCAAGTCAATGTTGTGCTCAATAACATGACCGAAGCAGGAGCTGATGATGACGGCAAGGTCTCCGGCAAAGTGATCGTTGTTCGTAAGCAGGGGCAACGCGAAGATGTGCTTATCGAACAGCCGATGGAGCTTGAACCTGGTAAGAAAGTGCTGACCTTCGAGCACACCATTGATCAATCCGACTTTTACACCTACGAAGCTCGCTTTGTTCCCGATGATCGTCTCGACGACTCGATGCCGCAAAATAATCTGGCCTCTGCCTTCGCTCATGTACGAGGGGAAGGCAGTGTGCTGCTGATCGAAGACTGGGAGAATCCTGGAGAGTTTGACTACCTTATTGAACGACTGAAAGCGAATAACATTGAAGTTGAGTTGATGCAAAGCAACTCGTTGTTCACCTCATTGGCTGAGTTGCAGCGGTTTGATTGCGTGATCTTGGGCGATCTTCCCCGGACCAGCGGCGGTGGTGCTGGCGATATTTCCAGTTTCAGTGATCAGCAGATTGAAATGTTGGTCCGTAACAGTCAGCAGATGGGGTGTGGGCTGCTGATGATCGGCGGACCTCGCTCGTTCGGTGCTGGCGGTTGGTCGAACACTGAACTGGAAAAAGCGATGCCGGTCGACTTCAACATCAAGGATGCCAAGGTTGTCCCGGTCGGGGCGTTGGTGATGATGATGCATGCATCTGAGCTGGCGCAAGGTAACTTCTGGCAGAAAGTAGTTGCCCGGGAAGCGCTCAAAGCGTTAGGCCCGCAAGATTACTGCGGTTTGATCCACTGGAGTGGAACAGACCAATGGATGTGGGGAGGACAGACAGGCTTGTTGCCGGTTGGTCCGAACCGAAATCAAATGCTGGCCCGTCTTAACCGGATGACGCCAGGGGACATGCCCCAGTTCGATCCCGCGATGAAGATGTCGTTGGCTGGCTTCAACGCAATCCAAGCGCAAGGGGCGAACGTTGCGATCAAGCACATGATCGTGATTAGCGATGGTGATCCCTCGCCGCCACTACCGGCGACAGTCACGGCCTACATTAACGCGGGCATCAAGATCACAACAGTAGCGATCGGTACGCATGGTCCTGCTGGGAGTACACCACTGCGAAATCTGGCATCCCAGACTGGTGGCAAGTATTACGCTGTAACCGATCCGAAAGCTTTGCCGAGAATTTACCAGCGTGAAGCTCGTCGCATTGCTCAGCCATTGGTGAAGGAACATCCAGGAATGGTTCCGATTACCTATCCGCACGAAGTGCTCGAAGGTATCGAAGGCTTTCCTCCGTTCGATGGCTATGTGATGACGACCTTGAAAGACAATGCGTTGGTGGACGCAGGTATGATCGCACCGGTACCGGCCGAACATCCCGAGAATGCAACCTTGATGGCAACTTGGACTTACGGTGTCGGACGAACGGGAGTGCTGACCACGGATGCGGGTAAACGCTGGACCAACAACTGGACGGCGTGGGAAGGTTACGACAAGTTCTATTCGCAGCTTGTTCGTTTCATGATGCGTCCAACCGACAATCAAGGCAACTTCACGGTCGCCAGTGAAGTGAAAGATGGCAAAGTACGCGTGGTAGTTACTGCCACCGATGAGAAAGATGAGTACCTGAACTTCCTCAAACTGTCCGGTACTGCCGTTGATCCTGAGATGGAATCGAAGGACTTTCAACTTCGCCAGATTGCCTCTGGACGTTACGTGGGTGAGTTCGATGCTGATAAATCAGGAAGCTATTTCCTTTCGATTTTGCCTGGACCTGGGGAAGCACCAATCCGCACCGGAGCAAACGTTCCTTACTCGGCGGAGTTTCGTCAGCAACGCTTGAATTCCGCCTTGGTCGATGCGCTTGCCGCGTTGAAGCCACGTGGTGGTGAAGCGGGACAAGTCATCGCCGGCGACTTCGCGATAGGTCGCGTTGATGAATTGCTAGTGGTCGATACCTTTCGGCATGACTTGCCCAAAGCAATTAGTAGTCAGCATGTCTGGCCGATTTTGCTGGTGCTATGCGGACTCGTATTCTTCGAAGATGTCTTCGTCCGTCGCGTGACGATTGGAACCGAATGGATTGGAACTTCGTATCGTTGGTTATATGCCAAGGTCTTTGGCGCGCCCCAGCAGGAAGAGGAAGAAGATCGAATGGAACGCTTGCGCGTTATCAAGGAACGCGCGACCGCCGACTATGACGAACGGAAGTCGGCGGCGAGGTTTGAGGTCGGGCTTGATGATGCCGAGCGAACCGGCTCGGCTGTCGACGAGGAACTCGCTTCCAAGTCGCCGAGTGCCGGTGGGCTACCTAAGAAAAAGGTCGCTCTGGACGAAGGGAAGCAAGACGACGATTCCTACACATCTCGCTTGTTGAAAGCTAAAAAAGGAGCTCGCAAGAAGCCGCCCGGTGGGATGGACAATCCCGGTTCGACCTAAGGTAACCCAAAATCCGTAATTTGTACTACGATGACTTCGGCTGCTTACTGCTGCCACCCCGTCGGAATTTCAACCAGTTCAACACCCAACGAGTTAGTCGCAGCAAGGAAATCGCATGAGTGTCGCCGAATCGATGCAGCAGCAAGCGGAGGAATTTCGTAGTCGCTACACGGCCGTCAAAGAACAAGTGCAACGCGTGATCGTCGGGCACGAAGATATTGTGCACGGCGTTTTGACCTGTCTGTTTGTGGGTGGTCACTGTTTATTGGAAGGTGTCCCTGGTCTGGGGAAGACGCTTTTGGTTCGTACTCTGGCTGAAGCACTACACCTCGACTTCAATCGTATTCAGTACACGCCTGACTTAATGCCGGCCGATATTCTAGGAACCAACATGGTGATGGAGACGCCCGATGGTCGTCGGGTGTTTGAATTCCAGAAGGGCCCGATCTTCACTCAGATTTGTCTCGCCGACGAAATCAATCGTGCCACGCCAAAAACGCAGTCAGCGATGCTGGAAACCATGCAGGAAGGCTGTGTGACGGTTGGTGGTCATCGCTATGTGCTTGACAAGCCGTTCTTCGTGTTGGCAACGCAAAACCCGATTGAACAGGAAGGGACTTATCCGTTGCCGGAAGCCCAACTCGACCGCTTTTTGTTCAAGCTGGTGGTCGGGTATTCCAGCGCCGAGGATCTGGGAACGATCATCGATCGAACCACGAAGGGAACGAGGATTCAAACCGAGCAGGTCATGGACGCCGCCGAAATTCTGAAATGGCAGCAAGTCATTCGCGAGGTGATTCTGGCGAAGCACGTTCAGGACTACATCGTTCGCCTGACTCTGGCGACCCATCCAGAAGGACCTTTGGCACTTCCCATAACCAATCAATATTTACGCTGGGGTTCAAGCCCGCGTGGTGCTCAAACGTTGGCACTTACCGCCAAAGTGAGAGCGCTGCTCGATGGTCGCTACAATGTGAGCTACGAAGACGTTCGCCGTGTCTACTTACCGGCAATGCGGCATCGCGTGATTTTGAACTTCGAAGCCCAGGCCGAAGGACTCGATACTGATCACGTCCTCTTGGAACTGCTGGAAAAGGTGCCTGAAAAAGCGGATGACACCGTCTTGGCGAGTGTCGCCCGATAGATTGGCAAGTTGCCGCCCTCAAGCATCTGATAGGTAAGGCCCTCGATGGCGAAAACGAATATCGTTTCCGATCTCTTGTCTCCGGAACTGCTGGCCCAGTTAGAACGCATGGAACTGGTCAGTCGGAAGGTGTTTCGTGGACGGATGAAGGGGGAACGACGCAGTAAGCGGAAAGGGACGAGTGTCGAGTTTGCCGACTTTCGCCCTTACGTCGCTGGCGACGACCTCCGTTTCATCGATTGGAACATGTACGCCCGGCTCGATCGTTTGTTCTTGAAGATGTTCCTAGAAGAGGAAGATCTTCACTTCTACACGCTGATTGATGCCAGTACCTCGATGGACTTTGGGACACCCAGTAAGCTAACCTACGCTAAGCAATTGGCGGCCGCACTCGGCTTTGTTGGACTCTGCCGAACCGACCGGGTGCGGATTGAGACACTTGGTACGTCGACTCGTAAGCCTGGCCCGGTTCTACGCGGAAGGCAAAGTGTTTGGCGAATGCTTGACTACTTAGACGGCATTGAACCAGGCGAGAATGTACCGCTGTTGGAAGGTGCGAAAAACTTCTGTCTGCGCAACAGTGGCAAGGGGATTTTGGTTCTCATTACCGACTTGATGGACAAGTCAGGCTTCGAACCTGCCTTGCGTTTCCTTTCGACGCAGCAAATGGATGTTTATGTCATTCAAACCTTGGCCCCGGTAGAACTGAATCCCGCAGAGCAGATCAAAGGGGATTTGAAACTGGTTGATTGCGAGGATGGTGACATTGCCGAAATCACGGTTAGTCGTCCTTTGCTCGACAAGTACAAGCGGACGCTCGACGCGTTTGTCGATGGTGCGCGAACCTTCTGTGCCAAACGCGGCATGGCCTACATGCTGGCCAACACAGAGGTGCCGGTTGGCAGCCTCGTTTCCAATTACCTGCGGCAACGAGGGCTGGTGCGATGAGCTCGTTTATCAACACGCTTGGTCCTGTAGGTTGGACACTTTTGGCGCTGGTGCCCCCAGCGATCGTCGCTCTCTACTTCTTAAAGCTTCGTCGACAGCCACTGGAGGTTCCCAGTACGTTCCTGTGGAGCCGCACGATCGAAGACCTGCATGTGAATAGCTTGTGGCAGAAGATGCGACAAAGTTTGTTGCTGTTCCTGCAACTGCTATTCGTCCTTCTACTTATCCTGGCGGTATTAAGGCCGGGTATGGAAGGAGAGCAACAACTGGTGGGGGATCGATTTGTTTTCCTGATCGATAACTCGGCCAGCATGGGGACCAAAGATGAGCAGTCGGACCGCACGCGTTTAGAGGAAGCGAAACGCCGTGTGCTTGAAATGATTGATCAGATGGACAGTGGCGACGTCGGGATGATCGTTACATTCTCCGATCGGGCCAGCGTGACCCAGCAATTTACTGACAACCAACGTGTGTTGACCTCGAAGGTAAATGCGATTCAGCCAACCGAGCATACGACCGACATCATGGAGGCTCTCCGTGTTGCGTCTGGCCTGGCGAATCCCGGGCAGTCCGCTTTTGAAGACGGGGACGTTCAAGTCGCAGATGCGAAGCCGGCGACTGCTTATATTTTAAGTGATGGTCGCTTTCAGACGATTACTGACTTTTCGTTTGGTAACTTGCAGCCGGTGTACGTTCCGATGGGAAGTTTCAATACCGGTAATGTTGGTATCCTCGCGTTTAGCACGCAGCGAAATGCAGAGAAGGAAGACGAACTTCAGGTCTTTGCCCGCATTGCGAGGTTCGGTCCAGAACCAAGTGAAGTAACCGCGAATTTATACTTCAATGGGGAGTTGCTCGATGTCGCACGCATTCAACTCGACAACGAGGATGGTACTGGCGGCGTGCAGTTTGATCTCGGAAATTTGGATGTCGGTAAGTTACGTATCGAGATCGAACATGAGGATTTGTTTCCCGCCGACAATATCGCCTACGCTGCGATAAATCCACCGGAGCGGGCCAAGGTATTGGTCGTCTCGGCTGGCAACGACTATTTGAAATTCGCCCTGGGAACCGACCAAATCCGACGCATTGCTGACGTGACCTTGGTGGACCCCGACTTCCTCAAGGGAGAAGACTATCCGAAGGAAGCGGCGAGCGGTCTTTACGACGTGATTGTGTACGACGACTGCGTGCCCGAAGTAATGCCCGAGTCGAATACCGTATTCTTTGGTCAGCGACCACCGGTCGATGGATGGAAATTCTCCGAAGAAAAGGTACTTCCGCAGATCATCGACATCGCGCAAAGCCATCCGATTATGTCGTTCGTGAACCTGGGTAATGTATCGATTTACAAATCGGCATCCTTGGAGTTTCCCCCCGGCGGTACCACGCTGATTGAGTCAGACCAAGGGGCCCTGATGGCGATTGCTCCTCGCAAAAGTTTTGAAGACGCCGTGCTAGGTTTCGCGTTCCTCACATCCGAGGACGACAAGACCTTCTACAACACCGAATGGACCAAGCGGCTTAGTTTCCCGGTATTCGTTAAGAATCTGGTGGAATACCTGGGTGACGTCAAGCAAGGCCAAGGTGAAATGAGCATCCGTCCGGGCGAAAACTTCAATTTCCGCTCGAACGGATTTGCTAAAGAAGTCCACATTACGCCTCCACAAGGTCGACAGCGTACAATTGTGCCAACTGCCGACAATCTCTTTTCGTTTGGCGAGACAGACTTGCTGGGCACCTATGAAGTCCGCGAGGGGGATGCGAAGGATGTGACCCAATACTTCTCTGTCAACATCTTTGATGTTCAGGAAAGTGATGTTGAGCCGAAGGCCGAGATTGAAACCCAGTGGGAAACAATCGAAGGGCAATCGGCTTGGCTGCCAATGCGTCGCGAATTTTGGAAATGGCTTGTCGTCCTGGCGCTCGTGGTGTTGTTGATTGAATGGTATATCTACAACCGCCGAGTCTATGTGTAAGCGACGCCCGATCCGGTTGTCACTTCGTGCTGCGAAGAACCAGCTGTGAGATTTCTGGCGGGCAGTTTAAACGCAGCGGAGTCGTGCCCGAGATCCCACGGCTTACGTGCATCACCGTGGGTGTGGAATAGAAGATACCGCACGCATAACGCGTTCCATGCACACTTGGACTCACGATTGGGCCAATGCCGGGTAAACGGATCTGACCGCCGTGGACATGACCAGCGAGCATTAAGTCAAAGTCATTTTGCCTAGCCCAGCCGAATTGGTCAGGTGTGTGGGCGACTAAAAGTTTGAACGGCAGTTGGTCATGCTTGGCCGGATCGTGCGTGCTCATATCGGCCGCCGGAGGGTGCCACGGCAGTTCGTTCCCGGCTAGAACTACCGGATAGTCGCGAATCATCAAAGTCAAGTGACGTCCGCCGAGATAAATCAAGCCATCGTCGACGAGCGTCTTACGAGCCAGATTGGGATCGGATGTCCGCATCTCGTGATTGCCCAGCACGAAATAAACTCCGCACGGAGCTGTCAACTGTCCGAGCGTGGCGGTGGACCAGGCAAAGCATTTGTCGCGATCGAAGACGTCGCCAGCGATGACTATCATGTCTGACTGCAAATCGTTGACTTGGTCGACGATCTTGCGGTAGAACGCTTCGGTCATGTGACCCTTCAAGTGCAGATCGGAGATGTGCGTGATAGTCAAACCATCTAGCTGCTCGGGCAATCGGTGAAGCTGAATCTCTTTCCGGTTCACTTCCAATTGCAGGATTTCGTTTCCTGGGATCATGCTTCCCATCCGAGCCGTCGTGTTGCCCAGCATTTGATCCGCCACATCACCGAAGTCGTAGCGTGCCAGGGGCCGCTGTTCGACATGTGCAGCGTATGCCTGCGATTCGTAGTGATAGAACAACCAGAGCAGCGATGCGGCGATAAAGGCGATCACGCACATAACGCCGTAAACGTACCAAATGTAATACAGTAGCGAGTATTGCTGAATTTCGTGCGGCGCAACTGTGGAATGAAGTGGTTGCTGAATCCACCATATTAAAAACAGAGCAGGGATCAGCAGAGACATCGCGTAGATAAAGAACTCAACCGTATCGATCAGCCATTGTCGGTATGGCATCGCATGAACAACACTGTGCAGCCGAGTCCAAATTGCCAAGTGCCCGATGCCTGCGATAAGCATCAGGATCGCCATTAGTGCATACATTCGTCGTTGCTGATCTCAGGGTGAAAGCGTATGACATGCCTGAGAGGGAGAGAGCGGCATGGCAAGCGTGGGTCTCGTTTCAAGTCGCTGGTTACGTGAATTCTAGTTGACGGGAGAATCCGCGAAACCCGTCAGCTCAGAAGAACGAGGGGTTGTCACATCAATTCGCGGGCAAACCGCTACGGTGACGGCGTTCCGGCGAATGCTGTCATAACCCGCTCGACCGTTTCGACCAGTTGGTCGAGACGAAACGGTTTGTAGAGAACCGCGTTAGGCAACAGCCCTGCTTGACGCGCTTTGACGATGGAGTGACCAGGATCGTATCCAAAACCAGTCATCAGAATCATCGGAACTGGGGAGATGATATCGCCCAGTTTGAGCATCAGCTGGTGGCCCGACATGTCGGGCAAATGGACGTCGCTAATGATCACGTCGTAACCGGTGGAATGGAGGCCGGCTCGTACCATACATAAGGCTTCCGCCCCGTCATGGGCGGTTTCGACGTCGCAGCCGTATCGATCGAGCAACGCGTGGGCGGCACTGCGGACCGATTCGTCCGCGTCCGCTACCAAAACACGGGCTGAACGCAACAAAGGACGTTGCTCTTGTTTGGCGGAGGCAGGAACTGCCTTGGCTGGCGTCATCTTTTCGCCAACTCGCTGGATCACTCGCTTGATGTCACGGCTATTCTGAATGATGTTCTTCAGCTTGCCGACCACTTCTTCGTCATGGCCGATGTATCGCTGCATCAGGCTCACGGCGTCGTTCAAGATCTCGTCGATCGGCAGAGCGACGGCGCTATGGATCGCTTCGACGCTTGCTTGGGCCGTGTTAGCTTGCTGCGCGACTAGTAGTTCCAGGGTGTTCAGTGCGACTGCCAGGTCACGACAGAAGATTTCCAAAAATTGGAGATCACTGTTGGTGAATGCACGGGGCTCGGGGCTTTCAACGTTGAACGAGCCAATCACTTGATCGTGCAGCAATAACGGAACGGTCAGCGAGCTTTTCGCTCCCTTGAAACCTTCGAGGTAAAGCGGGTCTTTGCTGGTGTCTTCGCAAAGGTAGCTCTTACCGGTCGATGCGACGAAGCCCGTGACGCCATTGTTGGTGCTTTGAGCGTATAGCTCGCGTTCCGCAGCTTCTTTATCGATTCCAACAGAAAGGAGTGGGACCAACTCGCCAGTACGCTGATCCAGCAAGCGAATCTCGATCACGTCAAAGCTGAGTAGATCTTTCGTGTAATGGAGGATGTTACTCTTGAGCAGTTCGATACGCTCGGAGACCTCCATGTTGAAGATCTCTTCCGTCGTCAGGTCGGCCAGTTCCATACCAGCTCGATGAATCGCGTCGAGCTTCTGTCGCTGAATCACTTCATCGGTAACGTCACGGACGGTAACGATGAGGTTATTCGGCGGAGCCGTCGGCGTGATGACCGGTGCGGCATGGACATGGAAATAGCGGTTGTCCTCGGTCCGCAACGTCGACCCGCTGGCTTGACCGGTCGTTACCGCTGTGTGGAACGGACAGTAATCAGGGCCAAGGATCTCGGGACTGTTGAGTGCAGCGTAGAAGTTCTGGTTGACCAGGTCACCCCGATTGGCCCAACGCTGCAAACAAGCATTGACCCAGACAATGGTGTTGTCCCGATCAAGCATGGCAACGCCGTCCGGCATGCCATCCAAAATGTGCTCGTTCTCGAGCAGATTTCCAATGCGGGTCGAGACTTCCTGATGTGAAGTCGAAATGAAGAGCCCGGTGTAGGGGTTGCTACGGAGCTTGGCAAGCACGCGAAGTGGTGAATGCACTTCGGTGACTTCAAAATCCTGACGAAGTTCTTCGACGACTTCAGAGTCGTTTTTTGAATCGCACAGGCACAGGATTTTGGGTTTCGCCGCCAACCCCATTCTCCCTAACAAACACGCGTACGTAGTGATTCGGATGTACGAATTATACGCTTGAACTTGGTGTGAACAATTCTCTGCCCATCAACTACCGATTCGGCGTTCTAATGGTCAAAAATTAGCCAACACGAAAAGTTTGCCAAAATTCACTCACCACGACGCTATTCATAATGCTTATTCCGATACGAGGAAAACCCAATTCGTGAAAATTGATGCGTTCCAGTAGGGAATTTGATCTTCAAGGCATGGGACTAATCCCAAGCTTCTCATTGTTACCATTGTCCATCGTAATGGAAGCTTTGTCCTCAGAATTCTTGGAAAAACCCCAGCTAAAGTGAGATGAACCGGAGTGCGCATCCGTTCCAAGATTTTCCGACAACAACCGTAACGGCTAGTTCGAAGCCGTAGATGCGTGGTTACTGGAATCGAGTGAAAGTGAGATACCCGAGTCTGCAAATTGCGGTTTCCACGCTTGGAGAACCTTGAGGCCGAGAATGCCCCCTAGATGTTCATCCGAGGGTTGTAGAACCACAACTGATACATCCTGCAAAGTTGCCGAACCAATACGAATGCGTTGGACACGGCCTGAACGGGCTTTTGTTTGGTACCCTCCTGGCAGGGTTACGGATTCCAGTGGCCCAAGATTCTTCACTCCGGCCGAAAAGGCCATGTTTGAGGTTACGACAAGACGATCGGTATCAGACTCGACAGTTACGATACTGGGGAACTGATCGTTTAATACGATGCCCACTCGTTTCTGTTTCCCTTGTAAGAACAAAGGAACGTCGTCCATGCCGATCGATGCTTGCGCTTTGCGTCGTGCCTGATCGATTTGCTCAGGGCGGAACAGCGGACCCACTTCGCACTCTGGCTGCAAAGAGATCCATTTGGACACTTCTCGCGGCAGCTGCCGATACTGGGTACGAATGTCCGATTGTCGCGTCTCGATGCGAGCGGTGAGCACGGCGGCTTGTTGATGCATCAAGGTGAGCGCTTCCAGCATGGCCCGCATATGCGGTTGCCCGCCAAGACGATCTGGAGCAACGCCGTCGCGCAGTTCACGACTGGCCTTCTTCAATTGCTCAATCTGCTTTTGAACCTTCTTTTCTTCGTCGGTTCCGACCGCATTTCGACGCATCAAAGCCGCGATCTCGTCGATCAGCTTGTTGGCTGATTGCTGTTTCTGCCAGTGCTCACGATTTTCTTCCGCCGCGAGAGAGATTTGACGTTTCAAGGTGATCGTGCGACGCACGATATCGTCCAGCATATCGAGATCATGCTTGAGGCCGATTTCTTCGGGAAGCACCCATCGCGAACCAAATTTCTCGAATCCGTGTGCATCGAGATTTGCCGCAGGTTCAGCGCATCTCGCGAAGTTGGAGATCGTGCCCAAGAGGGCGACGCTGAGCAGGCTGGCAAGCCAAGGACGTATCGCGATCGATCGATCCATGAGCACTTCGAGCTTTGACGACTAGTAGAAAAGAGTTGGGGAGGTGAACTCCTTGCACCACCCCAGAATCTTATAGTTTGCAGGGAAGTAAGAAAAACTGCAAATGAATCGTCATAAAGTTGATCGTCAATCCACCCGATTCTACGGGAAGACCGCTTCGATTTCTTTAAGTCGAGCATCCTCCGACTTGGTGGTTCGGTTGCCGAAGCGGCCCAGCACGTCACCTACAGCGGTGGCAACTGCAGTCGCTCGAGACATGATGCTTTGCTTCAAGTCGGCGACTTGTTCTGGCGTCATTTGCGACATCACGGCAGTGATGTACTCCTTCCAAACGGCAAGTCCTTCCGCCGTGGGACCATCTTTCAGCCAGTGATTCATGACCTCGAAGGCTGGGTCACCCGGCGCCATGTTCCAATCTTGCGCCATCTTCATAATCAAGTCACGCTCTTCAATGTTCAGCACGCCGTCTGCATAAGCAACGCTGATCAGCGGATACATGGTTAACGCGGCCATATTGCGTGGTCTGATTCCTAGGCCGATCAGCTTCTCAATCAAAGCTTTGTCCTGGATCGCAGTCGCCTTGGACAATTCGTCGACCAGATTTTCTTCGGCAATCTGATCGCGCAGTTTTTCCCACAAGGCCTCGTTTTGCTGAACGAACATCGAATCCAACAGATGTTGATAGTCGGACTCATTGAACGTGTGGTGGGGTTGATCCGTCACGGGACTGTCCTTCGATTCAATGGGGAAAAGTCACGGCCAATAAAGACCACAGTGGGTACCTGTATTGTACTTTGACTCGTCGCGTTAAACCAGAATGGGTAGCCTACTTACGCGGCTCATTTATGTCCCGATATAGCGAGCATGAAGCGATCTGGCTTCGGCTGGATCGTCGGTGCCGTGGACGATACAACGGCCATCCCCGAAAAGCGTAAATGCGTGATCGCCGATGGTGGCTCGCAGAAGGTACGGATTTGCTTCCACGGTTCCATGTTGGCGTAGGTTTTCTGCCAAGGCGGTTAGATCGACTGACTCTTGTTCGGCAAAACTTAATTGAATGGCATTGCGACCGCAGAGGACCGCCGATTGGCTTCCCCGCTTACCGGCGAGCCATTCCAGATTGTGCTGACCGCAAGCCGGACAACCGCTACGATCGTTAATACTGCCAAGCTTTACCGGGCGAATGCGATTTTCCCAAAGATCGAAAACCGTTAGCGTTCGGTTCACTTGCGTTTGGTGGCCACTTAGGATCTTTAACGCCTCCATGCTTTCCAGCGAAGCGATCACGCCAATGATCGGCGCTAGAATCCCGGCCGTGTCGCAAGTTGGTGTGGTTCCAGGAGGAGGCGAATCGGGAATGATGCAGCGCAGGCAGGGGCCCTCGCCAGGCATGATCGTCATCGTTTGCCCTTCCGCGCCAATGCAGCCACCGTAAACCCACGGAATGCCCAGCTTGAGCGAGGCATCGTTCAGCAGAAAACGGACTTCAAAATTATCGGTCCCGTCAACAATCACATCGACACCTTGGCAAAGGCGTTCGATGTTGCGGTGGTCGACATCCGCGATCTCGGCTTCGATCTGAATATCAGAGTTCGCAGCGGAAAGATGGTTCTTCGCGGCAATCGCCTTGGGAAGCCGTTGCCGAACGTCTTCCTCCGTGTAAATGACCTGTCTTTGCAGATTATTCCATTCGATGTAGTCGCGATCGACAATCCTCAGCCTGCCGACACCGCTTCTCGCAAGCGTGTTAGCGATCACTGATCCTAATGCACCGACGCCAACCACCAGGGCCGTGGCATGGGCGAGACGTTCTTGCCCCTCACGGCCGAAGCGCGCATAGCTCATCTGCCGAGCATATCGGGCGAAGGGATCGTTGTCAGGTGTCATCATCCGCTTGTCTTCGGTAAGAGCCACAATCCGGCGTAATCCGCCCCGTGGTCGAGGTCGGCTTGAAACTGATCGCACATTTGCCTTAGTTCGTCCGGAGTATGATTCTCCAATTCACCGCGACGTGTGGCAACAACCGGGATCTTTCTTTCTGGCTTCCACGCAGTATTCAGAAGGTTTTCCGAAACGCTTACGAACTGCGCCCAAGCGGGGATTGGCTGTCCCGCTTCAAGGTGCGTACCGATTAGCACATGGGAATGAACGAGCTTGCCAAGATCCTCGCGGCAATCGAACGGGAGAATCAGCATCAGTACGGCTGCCGATTCGCTGGCGGTTGCTATCAACTCCGGCGTAGGAGACTCGCTATGGATAATTCGTGGGCATCCATCTTGCGTCGCGGTAATCGCCGCCTCTTTGGTCAGAAAGGAGTCAATCCGAACCAAGTTAGAAGTGGAATGCGAATCCGTTGAGAGTTGAGCCGCGCGAATCAACCATCTTCGATCCGCTGTGTAAAAGCTGTCGCCACGGATGCGTAGATCGCGAAGACCGATTAGTTCATCCGAGTTGGAAAGCTGATAATAGGCCGGCGACTCAGGAGTCCACAAACTTGGCTCGGGAATAGTGGTCTTCCACGCTTCACGACCAGCGAGTTCGGTCCTCTGGAATCGGAAGGTCGCGGGTAGCGTTCGGCCACGTTTACTGAAAGGACCTGAAAGCGACAGTGTCTTGGTGTCAACGGAATTCCCTAGCGGAAAATACCAAACGTCGGCTTCCAGCGAGGAAGTTCGCCCTTGTCGAAGCATGACGTGCAAGCTCACACTTTCAGGTGTTTTAGCGCGGCGGCCAAGTGCCTGCCGGTGACCGAATCGGAGTTCTCCGAGATCTCTTCAGGCGTTCCCATCGCGACGATATTGCCCCCTTCATCCGCGGCGCCAGGGCCCAAATCAATGATGTAGTCGGCGGCCATCATCACATGGATGTTGTGTTCGACAACGATCAGAGAATGTCCGATCTGCAATAGGTTCGCGAAGCAATCCAGTAGCTGAACAATATCCGCAAAGTGCAAGCCAGTGGTTGGCTCGTCCATCAAGAATAGCGTGCGGGCCTTTTTGGTGGTGGCCAAATTGCCTGCCAGTTTCAAGCGTTGGGCCTCCCCTGAGGAAAGTGTGTTGGCGGGCTGACCCAATCGCAAGTAGTCGAGTCCGACCTCGTTCAACAGGTTCAGCTTAGCTTGAACTTTCGGTTGTCCACGGAAGAACACGAACGCTTCTCGAACGGTCATGTTCAATACGTCGGCAATGCTCTTACCGCGATATGTGATCTCTAGGACTTCCTTCTTATATCGCTGTCCTTTGCATTCGGGACATTTCACGTACACGTCGGCCATAAACTGCATGTCGATAGCGATATGTCCATCGCCGTTACAGCTTTCGCAGCGTCCCCCTTGAACATTGAAGCTAAAGTGGCTTGCGGTCAAGTTGCGGGTGCGTGCTTGGACCGTGCTGGCAAAAACATTGCGGATTTCGTCGAATGCTTTGATGTAAGTTACGGGGTTGGAGCGTGGCGACCGTCCAATCGGGCCTTGGTCGACGAGCACGACATCGTCGATCTGTCCGTCGCCAAATACGTCGTCGTATGGCAGGCTCTGGATGTTTTCCTTCCGCTTTCTGCGGCAAAGGGCAGGGTAGAGGGTTTGATCGACAAGCGAGCTCTTCCCAGCACCAGATACCCCCGTAACGACCGTAAGCACGCCAAGCGGGAATTCCACTTCCAGGTTTTTCAGATTGTTGCCACGAGCACCTTTAAGGCGAACGCGACCGTGCGTGGTGGCGCGACGGGCGCGCTTGCGGACGACGCTCCGGCGGCCAGAAAGGAACTCGCCGGTAAGGCTGTCTTCGTCTTCCTCGATCTCCGTCGGCGAACCTTGGAACATAATCTCACCGCCTCGTTCGCCCGCCCCGGGACCAAACTCGACAATTTGATCGGCGGTGCGAATGAGCGTCTCTTCGTGTTCGACGACAACGACCGTATTACCGCGATTTCGCAGATCGACAATCGCCTCGTTCAATCGAGTGATGTCGCTTGGGTGGAGACCAGCGGTTGGTTCGTCGAGCACGTACAGCATGTTCACCAGGCTCGATCCCAGCGTGCTGGTGAGCGTAACCCGTTGGGCTTCACCGCCACTTAACGTGCGTAGGGAACGATCGAGGGCCAGATAGCCAAGACCGACGATGCATAGGTATTCCAGCCGAGCGAGTACTTGCGGCATCACTTGCCGACACAACGCGCTTTCATAGTCGCTAAGCTTGATTTGGCGAAAATGGGCGACCGCGTCGACAATCTTCATCGAGGAGATCTCGGCGATGTTCTTTCCACCGACCCGCACGGCGAGTGCTTCAGGCCGCAAACGAGTTCCTTGACAGGCTTTGCACATGCGGAAGCTCCGCCAACGGCTGAGGAAGACTCGCATGTGCATCTTGTACTTGCGTCGCTCGAGCCATGCGAAGAATCCCTTGAGCCCGCCAAATTCGCGTTCCGGGACCCCTTCAATGATCAGATTGACCTGCTTTTCGGTCAGGTCACGGTAGGGCGTATTGATCGGAATATCGTAGTCGGGAGCGAGCGCGATCAATTCTTCCAGTTCGTGTTTGTATGCCGGCGTGTTCCAAGGGGCGATGGCGCCTTCGGCGATCGACTTGCGACGATCGGGCACAATCAGATCCATGTCCATATCGATGATGTTGCCAAAGCCTTCGCAGTCAGGGCAGGCACCGAGCGGACTATTAAAGTTGAACAGGCGTGGATCAGGTTCGATAAACTGGAGGTTGCATTTCTCACAGCGAAGCTGGCTACTGTAACGTAGCCTGGTCCAGGGCTGACCATCGATCTCGACAGAGACCCCGTTGCTGGCGAGCTGCCCTCGTTCGGTTGGCTGAACCAGGATTTCACAAACGCCGTTTCCCTGGGCGAAGCCTGATTCCAGCGATTCTCGCAACCGTTCAATCTTCAGCGAATCGAGCGTCAGGCGATCGACGACGATCGAAATCGATTCACCAGCTTGCAGCCGTTTGGTAAGCGGTTCATCTTGGTCTGGCGTCAGTGAGACCGTTTGACCATCCGAGATCGCGCGAACAAAGCCATCTTCACGAAGTTGCTCGATCAGTCCCTCCGTTTCATCAGGTTCGCAGATAATGGGGAATGCAACCATCATTCGGCCACTGCCCTCGGCGGCAACAATTTGATCCGCGACCCGACCTGGGGTGTCCTTCGTGATCTCTTGTTGGCAACTTGGGCAAATGATGACGCCGATTTTGCTAAATAGAAGACGCAGGTAGTCGGTCGTCTCGGTCGCGGTTCCGACCGTTGAGCGGCTCGAGCGGGTATCGTTGACCTTGGTGACGGCTAAGGCCGGAGGGATGTTGTCGATCCGGTCCGCTTCAGGTTTCTCCAGTCGATCAAGAAATTGCCGTGTGTAGGCAGAGAAACTCTCGATATACCGACGCTGTCCCTCGGCGTAAAGCGTATCGAGGGCCATGCTCGTCTTCCCACTCCCGCTGACTCCGCAAAAGACGATCAACTGGCGATGTGGAATGTCGAGGTCCACCTTTTTCAGGTTATGAACTTCAACCCCTCGGGCTTCGATCTGCATGGTCGACAAGGCTCGGCGTTCCCTTGATTCTTTTCCATCACGAGAAATGAATTTTTCATGGTAACCCGATTGAGGCCGTGAGAATACCGGGGGGGATGACTGTCCGCTTGTACAGCACTTCGGGGTTCGATAAGTTTTCAGTGTTCGGAGTGACTCATTATTTCAGGAGATCAATCGTGAAGATTCAGAATATTGACCAAGGAGACGCGACTCCAGTCGAGATGGATGGAGTTGCCGGATGCCAAGTGAAGCAATTGATCAGCCAGCAAGATGGAGCCCCGATGTTCGCCATGCGGCAGTTTGAAGTGGCTCCTGGCGGCTACACCCCCCACCATCATCACCCATACGAACACGAAGTTTACGTGATTTCTGGGGAAGGGGTAATCTTAGAGAACGATGCACCTCGGCCAATCAAAGCGGGCGATGCCATCCTGGTGGAACCTGATGAGATCCACCAGTTTCGTAATACCGGTAGCACACCGCTTAAATTTCTATGCTTAGTTCCAAACGCAGCCAATAATGCCCAGTTCCCTCCTGAGTGCCAGAAATAACCGGTCGCACTCGATTTCGGTCGAACGAACCCGGAATCGAGAATTCTCCTGGAAAGGTGCATCGTATGTCGGTTGAACAGGATATCGAGAAGCTACGCGACGAGATCCGCTATCACGATCGGAAGTATTACGTTGAGGCAACTCCGGAGATATCCGACCTCGACTACGACAAGCTGATCAACAAGCTGAAGGAGCTCGAAGCGAAGCATCCTGATTTGATCACGCCGGACAGTCCGACTCAGCGAGTCGGCGATGCCCCTGTGCCTCATCTCGATCAGCATGCCCACCGTGTGCCGATGCTTTCGATCGATAATACATACAGCTTAGAGGAGTTGAAGAAGTACGGCGAGCGGATCACCAAGCTCTTGCCCGAAGAAAAGATCGCTTGGGTCGTCGAATTGAAGATCGACGGTGTCGCAGTTTCGATTCTGTACGAAAACGGTGTTCTCACGCGAGCACTTACCCGTGGTAACGGCACGGTTGGGGACGATATTACCCACAACGTTCGTACGATTGCTGATGTACCATTACGGATTCATGGGAAGGATATTCCGCCGCAATTGGAAGTGCGGGGGGAAATCTATATGACCAATGCCGACTTAGTCAAACTCAACGAAAAACAGGCCGAGGCAGGTCTGCCGGCGTATAAAAACACCCGGAACGTGACCGCTGGTACGATCCGTCTCTTAGATCCGCGTATCTGTGCGGAGCGCAATTTACGCTTGTTCTGTCATGGCGTCGGCTTCGTCGAAGGGATGAAGGCAACTTCGCATACCGAATTCCTGAAGGAATTGAATTCCTACGGTCTACCAGCGACACCCTTTGTGAAATCGTTTGTCGACTTCGATTCGGCAATTGAACATTGCCAGGAACTTATCGAATCGTTGCACGAACTGGAGTTCGAGGTCGATGGGTTAGTGCTCAAAGTCGATCGATTTGAGCAGCGAGATAAGCTCGGTTCAACTGCGAAGAGCCCGCGTTGGCTGATTGCTTACAAGTTTGAAAAATACGAAGCGACGACGACGGTCAACAACATCGAGGTCCAGGTCGGCAAGACGGGCGCGATCACGCCAGTTGCCATCCTCGAACCGGTCGAACTGGCCGAGACAACCGTCTCTCGGGCGAGTTTGCACAATGCCGAGGAGATTGTGCGGAAGGATGTTCGTATCGGTGACGTGGTTGTTGTGGAGAAAGCTGGGAAGATCATTCCGCACATCGTTCGTACCGAAAAGCACGAACGCAAGAAAGAGCTACCGCCATTTCCCTTTCCAACAGAGTGCCCGTCGTGTGGGACCACGGTCGTGAAAGACGAAGGAGGCGTCTACATTCGCTGCCCTAACTGGCAAGGTTGTCCGGCCCAGATCAAAGAGCGAATTCGCTATTATGCAACTCGCAACGCGATGGACATCGAAGGTTTGGGAGACAAGCTCGTCGATATGTTGGTCGACGAAAAGCTCGTTCATACCTATGGCGATCTATACCGGCTAACCGCGGATCAGATCGCTGCCCTGCCGAGAATGGGGAAGAAGTCGGGCGAGAAACTAGTTACTGCGGCCGAAGATAGCAAGTCGCGCGGCCTGGCTCGCCTGCTCAACGCTCTATCGATCCGGCACGTTGGTGCTCGCGGAGCTGAGCGATTGGCGCTGCATTTCGGTACCGTAGAAGCATTAATGAATGCGTCTCAGGAGGAAATCGCCGAAATCGAAGATATTGGCGATGTAATCGCCGCTTCCGTGCGGGAGTTCTTTCAAAGCGAATTTGGGAAAGAGACGATCGACGACTTGCGTGGTGTCGGCGTTTCGACCGAGGCGACGAAGCGTACTACGGAGAGTGGACCGACCGTATTAGATGGAATGTCATTTGTGGTGACCGGGACCCTCTCGAAGTTCACCCGGGACGAAATCGAAGAGCTAATCCGGGCTCGAGGCGGTAAAGCTTCGGGTAGCGTCTCAAAGAAGACCAACTATCTGGTTGCTGGGGAAAAGGCGGGTAGCAAGCTCGCGAAAGCTGAGTCTTTGGGAGTGCCTATCCTTACGGAAACCCAGTTCGAGGAACTGCTAGCAGAGCTCGACGCAGGCATTTAGTTTTCATGCTAATGACCGGGGCCTGCGCGAATTGGGTTAGTGCCGAACTGACAAATCTGGTACTGTCTTCCCCGGTTTGACGGAAGAATGCGCCGTCGGGAGTAAATGCGTGCGCCTGTTACGCTGACAAAATGTCGCAAGGAATGCGATAGATGCAAGTTTGTGGATTCACGATATTGCGAGACGGGGTTCGTTTTGGATACCCGTTTGTCGAGAGTATCAAGTCGGTTCTCCCGTTGGTTGATCGATTCGTCGTTCAGGTCGGGGATTGCTCGGATAACTCCTTAGAAGTGCTCCAGGCAATTGCCGATCCAAAGATAGAAATCGAAATCACTCCATGGGATCCCGAGATGCGCAAGGCGGGCGAAGTTCTCGCCTACCAGACCAATCTGGCCTTGGATCGCTGTGCTGATGCCGATTGGTGCTTCTACATTCAAGCAGACGAAGTCATTCACGAGGCGGATTACCCGGTTATTCGCCGAGCCATGGAAACCAACTGGCATCGACCGTGGATTGAAGGACTACGTTTCCGCTATTTGCACTTCCGTGGCGATTACAGCATTCGCGATCCGCTTGGCTACCGACGCCAGATTCGCATCGTGCGTAACGATCGGCAGATTCGTAGCGTGGGAGATGCCTGCGGCTTTGGAAAGAACGGTCGCCGACTCTTTTCAAGTTCGATTCGTGCTCGTGTGTTTCACTACGGTTACGTCCGGCCTCCCAAGGCGATGGCCGAGAAGACGGCACAATTTCAGCAGTTTTACCTATTCGATAAGCAGGGCAAGCAAGTCATGCAGCGGAATGACAATCCGCTGAAAGAGGTCGGAGAGTATATCTACGACATGCAGGCTTGTGTTCCTTACGGTGGCTCGCATCCAGCACTGATGCAGGATCGAATTGCCGCCAAGGATTGGGAAACGCCTACTTTTCAACACGTCCCGCTGTGGCGGAACAAGGTCTGGTGGCGAGGGCGTCTGCGAAAAGCGTTTCCTCAGATCTTCGATCCTAAAAGACCGCAGGTCGACCATCAGCCGGCTAAGACCGAAGCTTCCAGCGTTTCGATCAAGTCGGTTACCTCGGCCAAAGCGGCGTAACGTAAAGCGGCTTTCGTCCCGAACAAGAAGACAACAAGGCCATCCAAATCGTTTGAATTGGATGGCCTTGCATTTTTCTTGCGATTGATCTGGCGTCGCGAACTACTTCGACGATGTTGGTTCGATATCTTTCAGCGAACGGCCTAGACGCTTACGGCTACCCGATCGGGTGCTGCCGCTGGAACTGCTCGAATTGCTGAGCTTCTGCTGCGACTTGGCGTTTTGAAGGAAGCCGAGCACGTTGTTGTCAGTGCCCTCGGCTTCGGTGGGCATGCCGATTTCTTCCACGGCATCGGATACGCCCAACAGGACTGCTGATTTAACCCCGTTACGCATCCATTCAAAGAAATTGAAGTTGCTCATTTCCGTACCTTTATGCAAACCGCCCATAACTTGGATTGGCGTGGGACGGTATCAGGTAACGGATAGCCGGTCCAGGGCAATTCAGTAAACAACCGTTGCGACATCGCTAGTTTCAGAACGTGCTATCACCTCGTTCGGATCACTAGCAAGTTGAGCCGTAATGCCAATGTGTAATGCGATCATTGAACAACACGCATGTTCGGCACAACCGGAACGGATGCCCCGCATTTTAGAATAGGCAGTCTAGAAAGAGCTTTATGCCTGCACAAACGCTGACGATAACGAGTGCTGTCGTAAGGATACGGTAGCAATCAGATTTCGTGCTCGCCGCAGGAGGCAGGTGGAAGATGACGGACGGATATCGCAGAAATTCCCAAGGATATGACGGGGAAGAACAAGGCTACGAACCATACAGCTGGGGTTCGTTCGCATTTGGGATCATGCTGGGCGTGATCTTGGTATATGTCTTTGCAGTGCGTCCTTCTGAAGAGCACCTGCACGAGCTCAATATTCGCGTCTCACGTCTCGATCGTACGGTCGAAAAGCTAACGAAGGCGAAAGAAACTGTTGATGGGACGGTCGACCTCTTGTCGCAACTGGCCAAGCAGAAAGAATTGACCGAGCAGGTCCAAGTCGTGGCCGATATGAACGAAAAGCTCAAAGCTCAGTTCAGCCGGCTTTCGACAATGAATGCCGATATCCACGAAGCTCAGGTCGCTTTGGATCGTATCGCCAGCTTGCACACCCGCGTTTCTGATCAGTACCCGATCGCTATTCAAGCCGAACAAGCGTTCAACCAGTTAGTGAACTTGCAATCGCAAGTCTTGCTGTCACAAAAAGACAGCCGCCTTGCCAGTTCTTCGTTGTCGGACCTGTTGCATTTGCAGCAGCGAATTGTGCAGCAGGCCGAAGATGCACGCTTGGCGGATATGGTTTTAAAAAATGTTTTTGCCATGCAAGATGATCTGATCGACGGTCAACATCTCGCGGAAAAAGCACGACGTGTGGCGAACAACATGATCCAAATCGAAACCGATTTAATCTGCCAGACCGAAGATTCCCAATTTGCGGTTCAATCTTTGGACCAACTTCTGACGATGCAAAGAAAATTGAATCGTGCGGGACGCACCATGGAGGACGGTCAGTCCCTCGTGGGGGAGCTGCTGGCTCAGGAGCAAAACCTGAAGCCCAGTTCGTCTCCGTCCTCACTCGCAAGTCCGTGGCACGCGTTGCAGACGCTGGCAGCACAGATGGCGCCGAAGCGACTGCTCCCGATGAGTTCCTCGGAACTGCATCGTCTTGCGGATCATTTGAGTCAGGGTGCACCCCAGTACGTTGCCGACCTTGTCGCACCAACTGCTGCCGAGGTCCGCTAAGACGATTGTTTGGCCGCTAAGTCGAGCCAACACCCCATCGCACAATTGCAGTTTGATACGGCGGCACGGAGGTCATAAGTCCATGTACGCCAGCATTGAGAGCGTCTCGCGTTGTTCGCAACACGGGACGCTCTTTTTTTGCTTCTTGGCTGGCACTGCTGTCGTCTGCTATCACCAAAGATCGTCCTTGGCGCTAACGATTGACCTTGGCCATGACTCGGAAATTTCCTATATGACGTCCTCGCGTTTTCAACCCCCGGACGCCGCAGTTAGGAAGTTCCCGCATGGGATGGTTCTCCCTTCGAACCACATTTGTATTGAGTTTCATCGTTCTCTCGGCACTAGCCCCGCTTGTGCACGGCGACGATCAATATGCGTACAGCGAAATTGGACGAAGTTACTTCGAGTCTCCGGTAGGTGAGTCCGATACGGCGGAGTTCGTCCACTATCTGGAACCTGAGGCCGATCTACAGTCATCGCTCAGCGATATAATGCGATTGCCGCCGCTACCAGAGTTGCCTGCCCCGAAACCGGCTACTACCGAAGCGACCAATCAGCCATCTCCTTCGGACACACCAACAGAAACCGCGCCGAAAGACGCCAAGCCGGCTGAAGAAGTTCCTCCTCCCGAAAAGAAGGAACCAAAGGAAGAGAAGCCTGCCGAATCGGAAAAGACACCTGGAAAACTGCCAGAGGTCGAGATTGAAGATTTGGAAGAGGAACGAAGCTATGGCTATCTCGACTACGTCCCTTACGGACAGTATGGCCACGTCGACTACTGGTTCGGCGAAGCGAAGTGGAAGAAAAGTGCGGAGCTTGGATTCAACGGTCAGACAGGTAACACGATCTCCAACAGTTTGCGTGTCGGCGGAAAAATTCGCCGTGAAGGGATAAGGACGATCTTTACCTCCGAATTCAAACACCTGCGGACCAGCGACAAGGACGGTTTGACCCAAGACAATGCATTCTTCAAGCATCGCTTGGAATGGCCGTTAAAATTGCACGAGCGGTGGGCTTTGCATGAGAATACCAACCTTGAATACGACGCCTTCAAAGCGTTTGACTTGCGATTGGTCTTCAATGGTGGTCTCAGCTACAAGCCGTATAAGACCGACAAAACCGATTGGACATTATCCGCTGGTTCTGGTTTTTCGCAGGAGTTCGGCAGTCCACAGATGGGGGTGATCCCGGAAGGTTCATTCGGGTCGGACTTCACACACAAGATTACCGATAAGCAGACCTTGACGTTTAATTTCGACTTCTACCCAGCGTTCGAGGCTAATGAAGGTTATCGTTTCACGAATGAAGCGAGCTACTCGATTGCCTTGGATCACGGCCTATCGCTGAAGATCAGTGCTTACGATCGCTACGATAGTACGCCGAATAATCGTAAGCGAAACGACCTGGACTACGCCTGCTTGCTGTTGTGGGAATTCTAAGCGGAATGGATATCCCGTGGCGCATCGCCTTTTCGGGTGGTTTATAATTCCGAGAGCGGATTCACCGCTTCCCCTCAGAATATTCCTTAAGGAGACCACCTCATGCGTCGTACTGTGTTGGCCCTATCTTGTCTTTTGATGTTGATCTGGATGGGCATCGCCCAGGCCGATGAGGGCAAGCTGAAGGCTCTTATCATCGATGGGCAGAACAATCACGGTATCTGGCCCAAAACGACGCAGATGATGAAGTCTTATCTCGAAGAGACGGGTAGATTCAGCGTTGATATTGCCACGACTGGAAAGAACTCGACCGAAGGTTTCTCGCCCAAGTTTGCCGACTATGACGTAGTCGTAAGCAACTATAACGGTCAGGCTTGGCCCAAAGAAACACAACAGGCTTTCGTTGACTACGTGCGTGGTGGCGGAGGCTTGGTGGTGATTCACGCCGCGGACAATGCTTTCAGCGATTGGGACGAATACAATCGCATCATCGGCTTAGGTGGCTGGGGCGGACGCAACGCCAAAAGCGGACCTTACGTTTACCTCGATAAAGAGGGAAAGCTGATTCGTGACAAGTCCGCCGGCAACGGAGGACATCACGGCAAGCAGCATCCATTTCAGATCGTTGTCCGAGACAGCGATCATCCCATCACTGAGGGGATGCCCAAGGCTTGGTTGCACGCACAAGACGAGCTCTATGATCAGCTCCGTGGCCCAGCCGAGAACATGAAAGTCCTCGCCACAGCTTACTCCGACCCAGCAACGGGGGGGACGGGTCGTCACGAACCAATGATCATGACCGTCAGCTATGACAAAGGACGCGTTTTCCACACGCCGATGGGCCACGGCGATTATTCGATGGAATGCACCGGATTCATCGCCACGTTTCTGCGAGGCACCGAGTGGGCTGCCACGGGAAAGGTGACACTCCCCATTCCGGAAGATTTTCCCGAACCCAACAAGACTTCGCAACGTCCTTATGAACCGGCGAAATCTTAACGCTTAGTAGGTAGGCATGCTTGGGTCGATGTCTTGGGCCCAAGCATGGATTCCGCCGGCCATGTTTTGCACCTTGGGGAAGCCCTGTTCACGCAGCCACTGGGTGACTCGCATACTGCGACCACCATGGTGGCAATAGACGATAATGTGCCCCTGACGCTGTGGTTCGAGCTCGCCAATCCGTTGCTGAATTTCGCTCATCGGAATCAGGGTCGCCCCTTCGATTCGCACCAGATCGAACTCGTTCTGCTCGCGGCAATCGAGCAAAAGGAATTCAGCACTTTGCTTTTGCAGCCCCTGAACGTCGAGGCAGGTGGTTTCGATCGGGAGGCTTGTTTCATCTGACATCAAAATCGCTCTTCTAAAATATGGCTTCACTTAGTGTCGAATCTATCGGATCAGACGGTGCGTCGTCCAGTAGGAACGTATCTGGTAAGTTGAACGCCTTCGACCGCACATCACCCATTTGAATCGTATTGCTTTATGCCCCCCGATTTGGCAGCTACCAGAGCCTTCTCCATCGAAGTCGTCCAACAGCTTAAACAAGCCGGTTTTCAGGCCTTATGGGCGGGAGGCTGCGTACGCGACTTGTTACTAGGTCGAGAATCCAAGGATTTCGACGTCGCTACAAACGCGACTCCGGACGAAGTTCGCGATGTTTTCGGTCATGATCACACCTTGCCGATCGGTGCCTCGTTCGGGGTCATTACCGTCAATGGAGGACGCCGTCGGGGTCAGGTTGAAGTAGCTACCTTCCGGACAGACATGGGCTATTCCGACGGCCGTCGACCGGATGCGGTCCGCTTCAGCAGCGCCGAAGAAGATGCCCAGCGCCGCGATTTCACGATCAACGGCATGTTCTACGATCCTGTTGAGGAAAAGGTCCTTGACTATGTCGGTGGACAGCGCGACTTAAAGAACGGCTTGGTTCGTAGCATCGGAAATCCTTATCTCCGATTCGAGGAAGATAAGCTGCGTATGTTGCGGGCGGTACGTTTCAGTTCGACGTTCGCCTTTGATCTGGAATTGGCCACGCAACGGGCAATTCGGGAATTTGCCAGCCATATTCACGTGGTCAGTGCCGAGCGAATCGCCGCTGAGATGCGCCGCATGTTAGTCGACAACCACCGCATGATCGCCGTTCGCATGCTGCGGGATCTGACACTCATGGACGAGCTTTTGCCAGAGCTCGACTCGGTGGTGGGGCACGCATTGCGTTGGAGTGAGACGTATCAATCGCTAGAACGACTGCAAGTTGCTGACTTTAGTGCTGCTATGGCGCTACTACTGAGATATGCATGTCAACGTAGTGTGCTCAACGGAGAACCTCATCGTCCTGTCGAGCCAGCTGCTGCCATCGCGGCACGATGGAAACTGACCAACGACGAAACCAAAACCATTCAGTGGATTTTGCGTCACGAAGGGCTGATTCGTCGTGCGGACGAAGTTGCCTGGCCCAAGCTCCAGCGGTTGTTGATCCAAGAGCCGGCGCCCCTGCTGATTGAAGCAGGACGAGCGATTCAGCGAGCTAAGGCAATTTCAACCGAAGGGGTCGACTACGCCCGAAGTCGTATTGAGCTGCCAGAAGAAGATCTGAATCCCGCACCGCTGCTAAACGGGGGAGATCTTATCCAAGCAGGTTACCAACCAGGACCTCAATTCCAACGCGTGTTGGAGGCAGTTCGCGACGAGCAACTTGAGAAACGGATCGCCACAACAGCCGAGGCATTGGACTTTGTGAAAGTCCAGTGGGATAACCTCTAAACGAATATCTTAGAACTAAGCAAACTTTGAAATCTGACTACTGAAGGACATCTTTGATGGAATTCGTGTTTGAACTGGTCCTGCGATGGGCCCACATCTTGCCAGCAATCATTTTAGTGGGCGGAACCTTGTATATGGTGTTTGCTCTTCACCCAGCGATGCAGGCGACCGAGTTCGCGGAAAAGCCAGAACTGAAGAACGCAATTCGGACGCGATGGGCCAAAGTAGTGATGATTTGTGCCGGGATTGTGGTGCTAAGTGGGATTGTTTCCCTTGGTTATCAGGCCATGAAGTACAAATTCCCCCAGCATTACTATCACGGCGTGGCCGGAGCAAAGTTGCTGCTGGCCCTCGTGATTCTGTATATCGCCAGTCTGCTGACAGGACGCAGCAAGAACGCCGAGAAGTTCCGTGAGAAAGAAGGCTTCTGGCTGAAGTTGAATGCCTCGTTGGCGGTAATTCTCGTATTGATGGCCGGCTCGTTGCGAATCGCCGATCGGGTACCCAAAAGTGCTGGTTCTGCCGATTCTAAGGCCCCAGCGGCTTCCCCTACGGAGACTCGTAGCGAGAATTCTTAACGTCGGGGGCCAGAGCGACTAAGATGGGTAGACGCGTAGTGCCCTGACACGACGCTGCTCCCCCCGCGATTGTCTTCTCCATAGGTGTCCTGTTATGTCCGACCGCAACGAGGCTTTGGCCGTTCTCAAGCAAGCTCGCGATGCCCTGCTCGCTCGCATGACCGAAGCGATCTTAGAGCAGGCGGACGAGATCTTGGCCGACGCGGAAGGAGAGTCGTTCCTGAGCGAGATCGAGAATCTCTACGACCGGATGGGGAACAAGTTGGGACACCTCAACCAAATGATCGCCAACCTCCCTGGCGAGCCGGAAGAGCCAAGGGAAGCCCCCTTCGAGCGTTATGACGAACCCAGTGAGAAAGAAGCGGTACGCCTGCCACACTTTCCTCTGGCGATCACGCCCGAGGAAGAAGTTGCCGATGTAGCCGGGCGGCCTGATCTGATCGGACTGCCAGCTCCGGGAACGCCGCTCCCCAAAGCACCCGCGTTCGCACGGTTTGTCAGTCTGATCGAGCAAGGTAGCGTTGACGAAGCGGGTGACTTGATTGGGCAAATCCTCGGGTTATCTCCGTTCTCGGGCATGAAGTCGGCCCAGACTTTTCATAAGAATTACCAATCGGATACCTCGGTGGTCGTCAAAGCGATGCGTATACGGCACGAACTTGTCGCTCACCGATTTAACGATGCCTTGATGCTGATGCACGAATGCTTTGGCCTGCAGGGTATTGAAGCTATGGTGGCACTCCAGAAGATGCGAGACATTCTTGCCTCCCCTGCGAGCAGCTAGCCTGGCTGACACCTTTCTTTCAACCACCTCTCTTGGAGTCTTCATGGACAAGAAGCAAAAGAAACGCCTTGATATTCTGCAGAAGAAGATGCAGACCTTGAATCAGAAGTTGGCCGGTGTCAAAGCTCAAGCCGATGAACCAGGCGAGGTCGAGGCAGTCGAGCAGGAAATCGTCAAGACGCGCGAAGAGATCGAAAAGCTCAAAGCGTCCTAAAAATGCTCGCATCGCGGCGTTGGGTGGCGTAAACTGCTAGGCACTTCTCGTCCCGCAATTCCCACCTATTGGACGATCTACGCGATGCCAATGACATTCACCAAACGCAAGATGAGCATGCCTTTGCTGCTCATCCTTATCCTGCCAACGTTTGCCGTCGCCCAAGATCCGGTTCGGATCTTACCTGCAGGGCAACTGCCGGATGATGCTCGGCTTGCTCCGCCGAAAGATCTGGACGGCTACTTTCCGTTTAGTCCGCCCGAAAGCAAAGAAGCTTGGCAGGTGCGGGCTGAAGAAGTCCGCACGCAGTTGAAGGTCGCTCTCGGCCTTTGGCCGATGCCGCCGAAGTCGGATCTCAATCTCGAACGCGTCAACGTGCAAAAGTTCGACCGTTACCAAGTCACCGGCGTCCGTTTCGAAAGCATGCCGGGCTTCTATGTTACGGGAAGCCTCTACGAGCCAGTCGGCAAAGATGGACCATTTCCGGCCGTCCTTTGTCCCCATGGGCATTGGACCAATGGCCGCTTCTACGAAGCGAATGATGGCGAAATTAAGAAGCAGATCGAAAGTGGTGCCGAGTCGATTGCCGAAACGGCCAAGAATCCAATGCAGGCACGTTGCGTTCATTTAGCACGCATGGGCTGCGTTGTCTTGCAAGTCGACATGTTGGGATATGCCGATAGTCAGCAGCTTTCCTTTGAACTGGTCCATCGGTTTGGAAAGCAGCGTCCTGAGATGAATACCAATCAGCGATGGGGATTCTTCAGTCCCCAGGCCGAGTCGCACCTAGAATCGGTCATGGGGCTGCAGATTTGGAATTGCATTCGAAGTTTGGATCTCCTGGAGTCGCTGGAAAGTGTCGACAAGTCGCGGTTAGCAGTTACCGGTGCCAGTGGCGGGGCAACGCAAACCATGATCGTGGGGGCTATCGATCCACGAATCGCAGCAGTCTTCCCGGCGGTAATGGTTTCGACGGCCATGCAAGGAGGCTGCACCTGCGAGAATTGCACGCTCTTGCGTGTCGGAACTGGCAATGTCGAGTTTGCTGCATTGTTTGCTCCCAAGCCGCAAGGGCTGACGGCAGCGGACGACTGGACAAAGGAGGTCGAGACCAAAGGGTTCCCCGATCTGAAGCGGCTCTATGCATTGATGGGGGCCGAAGACAAGGTTCATCTGACGGCACGCACCGAGTTTGGCCACAACTACAATGCCGTCTCTCGGCGAGCCATGTACGAACTGTTCAATGATGCGTTGGGGCTCAATGCTTCGGTTGAGGAACGTCCCTACAAAAGACTTACCGAGAAGGAGCTGACCGTCTGGGTTGGCCGGAATCAGCCTGAGTATTCCGAGGAGTTCGAACGCGACCTACTCGCCGAATGGACTGTCCTTTCCGAGCAACAAATCAATTCTCTCCTTAGTGGTGACGAGACCGCATTCGCGAAGTTCCGTGAGATTACCGAGCCAGCACTTGATGTCATGGTCGGTCGAAATTCTCCAACAATGGACGACCTCGAGTTCGATGTGAAAATTAAGGAACAGCGAGAGGACTATCTCTTGATTGGCGGTTTACTTCACAACGATCAAAATGGTTCGCAGTTGCCGGCTTTGTTCCTTTATCCAAAAGACAATTGGAGCGGACAGACCGTGCTGTGGCTTTCGGATAAGGGCAAAGATGGATTGTTCGCCGAAAATGGGCGTTTGAAATCGGAAGTTGCCAAGTTAGTATCTTCAGGTGTTTCGGTGGCAGGCATCGACTTGATCTACCAGGGCGAGTTTCTCGCCAACGAGCAAACATTCGAGCAGGCACCAAAGGTTGAGAACCCGCGAGAAGCAGCAGCTTATACGCTGGGTTACAACCGAGCGGTCGCGGCGGAACGGATCAACGACATCGCCGCAATGGCTACGTTCATGCGGAATCACGAACGAGCTCCGAAATCAGTTGGCCTAATCACCTTTGACCCGGCAATGGCTGGGCTGGCTTCCGTCGTAATGGCAAAGGATTCCAAGGCGTTTGATTTCGCAGCGATCAAGACCGACGGATTCCGATTCGGCAAAGTCGACTCGATTCGTTCCCCGAACCTGCTTCCTGGCGGAGCAAAATATGGCGATGTTCCCGCCTACTTAGCGATGGCGGCCCCGATACCGCTGCGTGTGATGGGAGAAGACGCTGAAAGCTTGAAGTGGGTGAGCCATGCTTACGAGAAAAAGAATCAAGCCGATCGTCTATCTTTAACCGAAGATATCGACGTGACTCCGATCGATTGGGTGTTGGGTCAACTGAGCCGCTTTCAATAAGCGTTCACTTCAGAAGACATCGAGTTGCATCCCACGAATCACGATGCGATTGGAGTACGTGGCTCCATAGCTACTGGATGCTTCGGCAAATCTCGTCCACTGCGTCTGGTTATCCAGATCGACCAAGCCGATCGCGTCGATCTCGTTCCAACCGGGAACGTTGGCAGAGTCGATATAAACTTTTACCTTCTTGGTAGGCCAGATCGTCTTCAATGGAATCTTAGAGACCCCTCCGCCTGCGCCGATTGCTGTGGGGTCGCTGCCTTGCCAGACGACTACCTCATTTCCAAGGGAAGTAAAGAGCGAGACCTTCGTGACTGCCCCGGGATTGTAGGTTTCGTAAATTTGAAGTTCCTTCGGCATTACTTCGTTTTCGAAGTGAGCCACGATCCACTCTTGCTGTCCATCGGGCGTCTCCGAAGCCCAAGCGGTTCGACGATCGCCAAAGCTTTTAGTATCGGGCGCTCCTAGTACCTGTTCCACTCCCCAGGAAACTTGCTGCTTTTGCTTGGGGGCAATTTGAACTTTTAAGGCGATAATCTCCTCCTCAAGTTGGACACGATCGCGGCGCCAGGCGAAGACGACACAGGCCAAGAGGATGAGAAGAAGCAGCGTGCTAAAGCGAATTTGCAGCCAACTCCATGCCGGGACAGGCAACGAGAAACGCAGCGTAAACCCAGCCCAGGGTGAACCAACATGAAATCGAATCGGCTTCCAACGAGACATGGAGTTTTCCCACGGGAAGAGATACGGAAATCACCCAACAGGGCGAAACAACCAATCGTCATGGTAAGAGAGATTTGCGATTCTGAGTAGCGAAAAGTGATGACTCGTTCCATTTGTATTCTGACTCGATGATTGGGGGCTCTGACGAAGATCGGCAAATGGACAGACGCTTGTTTTTCCCTGCTTACACATCCAGTTTGCGTGATCGGTTGCGATTCTTAGTTGTTTCATCTGGGAATTGTTCGTTCCACTTGGCGTGTCGTAGAATGAAAGAATGTCGATGGCATTTAAGACAATGCCGCAACCACACCTATCAGCTAGGGAGTTTAGAAACGATGAGTGACAATTTGGAAATCGTCCACTTAAAGGATTTGACCATCGTTCGGATCAGCGGCAAGTTGACGGCCGAAGATTACGAGAAGTTTGTCCCTGAAATCGAAAAGCAGATCGAGGAATTCGGTAAGCTCCGTTTGTTGGTCGAACTTCACGACTTCCATGGTTGGACTTTGGCGGCCGTTTGGGATGACATTAACTTTGATATGAAACATTGGAACGACATCAAACGCTTGGCTATCGTCGGCGAATCGAAATGGGAAGCTGGCATGTCGGTCTTCTGCAAACCGTTCACGGGCGCCAAGGTCAAGTATTTCGATCACACAAAGTTGGAAGATGCCAAGAAGTGGCTTGTGGAAGAAGCTGAGTAGGCTTTTCCTAACGCAGTTGCTTTCTCTAAAACTACGGAGCGTCTTCCGCCATGGTGGAAGAAAAGTCGCGAGAAGTTCGTCAAATGGTTGACGAACTTTATCGTCAGGAATCTCGCCGGGTCTTTGCCACGCTGGTTCGTCTGCTAGGTGATTTCGACCTAGCAGAAGAAGCCATGCACGAGGCGTTCACCTCCGCAGTAGAAAAGTGGCACGAGGAAGGTATCCCCAACAATCCTCGTGCCTGGTTAGTTTCGACCGGTCGATTTAAGGCCATCGATACCATCCGCCGTCGTGTTCGATTTGACCAATCGCTCGGCGAAATCGCTCAGCGATTAGGAGATGGTACCAGCACTTACGATCCGGTCGATGACGAAAACATCGAGGACGATCGCTTGAGGCTGATCTTCATGTGCTGCCATCCGGCGATCGCATCGAGTGCTCAAGTCGCTTTGACTTTGCGCGAAGTTTGTGGCCTTCGTACGGAAGAAATCGCGAGCGCCTTTCTCACCTCACCGCCGACCATTGCGCAGCGAATTGTTCGTGGAAAAGCAAAGATTCGGGACGCGGGCATTCCGTTCGAAATTCCGACTGTCTCGCAGATGCCACAGCGGATGGACGCTGTTCTGTCGGTAATCTACCTTGTCTTTAACGAAGGCTACTCCGCGTCTTCCGGCGACAAGGTAACCCGCCGTGACTTGTCGGAAGAGGCAATCCGTCTGGGGCGGTTATTAGTGCAGCATCTGCCTGATGCGGAAGCAAAGGGCTTGCTTGGTCTTATGTTGATTCAAGAGTCGCGTCGTGCGGCGCGGACGACTCTGGAGGGGGACATCGTCCTGTTGGAGGATCAAGATCGTTCCCTCTGGAATCAAGCATACATCGCCGAAGGCTCGGAATTGATTCAGCAGGCTCTCGCCTCACGTCGGTTTGGTATTTACTCATTGCAGGCCGCCATAGCCGCCGTCCACGCCGAAGCGTCGTCCCCAGAGGAAACTGATTGGACGCAAATCATCGCCTTGTATGATGTTCTTGCAATTGTTGGCCCTTCGCCGATCGTCGATTTGAATCGAGCTGTAGCCGTTGCGATGCGGGATGGCCCCGAGACGGGACTTCCGTTAATCGAAGCCATACTCGAGCAAGGGACGCTCTCTCAATACCACTTGGCTCACGCCGCCAAGGCAGATCTTTGCCGTCGACTAGGGCGGAAAGCCGATGCCAAACACGCCTATGAAAAGGCACTGGAACTTGCCAGGCAAGAACCTGAGAGGCGATTTCTCGAGCGGCGCATTCAGGAACTGGCCTAGGTTTCTCAGAAAAGTTTTCCAACGCCTGTCGATTAACGAGGTCGCTATGCGACTAGAGGGTAAAGCAGCTTAATTACTTATCCTCGCGAATCGGAGAAAAGCAGATGAAATTCGTCTGTTTGGGATATATCGATCTGGCCAAGTTCAACAGCCTGCCTGACGAAGAGCGGGAATCGCTGATGACGGAGTGCTTTGCCTACGACAACGAACTTCGCCAGGGAGGGCACTTCGCCGGAGGCGGGGCTCTAGATGCCCCTGAAAATGGTGTCACGCTTTGCTACCAAGCTGATCAAGTGGAAGTGACCGACGGCCCATTTGTAGAAACAAAGGAGCAGATTGGCGGCATCTTGCTACTGGAAGCTCGCGACTTGAATCACGCAATTCAATTGATGTCGAAACATCCAGGCGTGAAGATGGGACCATTCGAAATTCGCCCGGCGGACGAAGCAACCAACTTGGCGATCGCAGCCGTGGCAGAGCAGTTTGCGAAAGACGCCAATCTTTAATCAACCTCTCCAAGACGTTCATTCGAGGACACACTCTCATGCAGATCGACATTCGACCAGAGCATCACTGGCTTTCCAATCTGATCGGTAAATGGACGATGGAAGCGGAAATGGATATGGGGCCGGAACAGCCTAAGTTGATCACCAAGGGAACGGAAGAAGTTCGCGCTTTGGGAGAGGCCTGGATCGTGTGTGAAGGGGAGGGTGAGGAGGCGGAATGCGGGATGGGATTATCGCAATTCACGTTGGGATTCGATCCGTCGCAGAACTGTTTCGTGGGGACGTTCCTCAGTTCCAAGATGACGTACTTGTGGATCTATGAAAATGGTCGTCTCGACGATGCTGGAAAAGTGCTGACTCTTGACGCGACCGGCCCCAGCTTTACCGGAGAAGGGACTGCGCGATACCAGGATATGATCGAAATCATTGAAGATGGACACCGAACCCTCAAGTCGCAAGTTCTCGATGAAAACGAAGTGTGGCATCACTTCATGACGGCCCATTACTACCGCCAAGGATAGGCAGTCAGTTTTCCTAATCAAGGATTCAAAATGAAACGCTCACGCTTGAAGGTTGGTATGTATATTGGCTTGGCTGTGCTGCTGTTGGTGATCTGTGGTGCGATCTTTGTGGCCACACGTCCTAATGAATTTCATGTCTCCCGATCGGTCGAAATGGAGGCTCCGCCTGAGGTGATCTTCCCACATGTCAATCGCTTGTCGGCCTGGGAGGCGTGGTCTCCTTACGAACAAATCGATCCTGAGATGGAAAAGACCTTCGAGGGCCCCGAGCAAGGGGAAGGGGCAGTCATGCGGTGGAAAGGAAATTCGCAGGCGGGTGCGGGAAGTACCAAGATTATCCAGAGCGTACCCAACAAGTCGGTTCAAATTCAGTTGACCATGACAGAGCCTTTTGGCTGCGAGAATGATGTGTTATTTACCTTCGTGCCGAATGGAGAGAGTACCACGGTGACATGGGCGATGACCGGGAATGTTGGTTTCGGCGGGAAGCTAATTCACCTGTTTATCAACATGGATCGAATGGTCGGTGGTCAGTTTCAGGATGGCCTGACACAGTTGAAAGAAATCGCGGAAAAGCAAGCAACTGCGGACACCACTTAGACCAATTCTGTCACCACGTTCGACAACGGGTTTCTCCGGAGATGGGCGGGAAGATATCATCTCGATTAGCGGCTGAGAAGACACACAACCAAGGATCGCCTAATGAACGATTTGGCTCCCCCAGTTCCTGTAGTTGACCCGAAAAGACCTCCCACGGCTGTACTTTGGACAGGTCGGGTACTTTCGGTTTTGGTGACGCTTTTGTTCCTCATGAGCGCGGTCGGAAAGTTTTTCGTCTCCCCGCAGATGGAAGAAGGGGTTGAAAAGCTAGGTATTCCTATGGATATCATGGTGCCGCTGGGCATTTTGGAAGCCACCATCGCGCTGATCTACTTCGTCCCGCAGACCGCTGTGCTGGGAGCGATCTTGTTAACCGGCTACATGGGCGGCACCATCATCACCCACTGGCGAGTCGGTGACAATTTTGTCTTCAACATTATCATTGGGGTCGTCGTCTGGCTCGGAATCTTTCTACGAGACCGACGACTGTGGGACCTTCTCCCCTGGCGACGCGTGTAGTTTGTGTTAACACGTTCGCTTCGGTCAAGGTTATCTGATACCCTACGAGGAGTATTCGATGCTCCTCCTTGGGTGTCTTCATGTGTGACCACAAAAGACCGTCCCGTCGCCGCCAATTTACGCTACGGACCTTGCTCTTACTCACCATTCCGGCAGCCGTACTATGCTATTTTGGTGCCAATAAGTTTCGCGAGTTTGAGGCGGATAGACGACTATACCTCGAGAACCACGCACGTTACAAAAAGGAAAAACACGTAACGGAGGCCATCTTTCAGACAGGCATCGGTGATGTCCATTTTACCGGGACTTATCACATTTGGAGCACGCAGGGTGAGATGCCGGACTTTCATTGGAGTTCTCATGGACATAACAAAGGCTATGGGGGCGTCGTAAGGACAGATTTTTATAACGCGAAAGTCACACCCAAGTCACTTGATTTGCTCGCGGAACTGGAACAGTTGAAGACGATTGAGTTTTCACATTGCGACTTGGTAGCAGTTGTCGATGACCTAGATCGTTTCAACGACGTCGAGAAAGTCTCCATTTCGGCGTTTGAATCTCAAGGGACATCAGCATCACCGAGCGATACCAAAGACGTCGCGTACGTTGACGAATTGTCTCAAGTGTCTTGTACAACGCATGTACGTCTGCACGGCTTCGCGATTTCGCGGGAGGCAATCGCGCGGCTCATTGAATTGCCTCGGATTAAGCATCTGGAATTGTCCGACTGTCCCGTCGATTGGACGACCGATCACATATACAAACCGCCCGCGCAACTGCGTCGGCTGAGTCTTAGAAACATGGAAGTGCCGATCTTCGTAATCCGGCAGATCACGAATTGGACTTGGTTGGAAGAGTTGGAGTTTCGTCGCTGTCAGGCTGACTTAGCGCATATTGCATCCCTGGCACACTTCGTCGATCTGAAAGAGTTGTCGCTCGAAGATGTGGAAGTTTCCGCCAGCTTAATGCATAGTATCAGCCAACTTCCGAAACTACAGAAGCTGAAACTGAACAATTGTCGGATCGACTGGAGCCAGGCAGAATCGCTTGGGTCGCTGACCCAATTGGAAGAACTCGATCTCAATGGAAGCAATGTCATCGACGAAAACCTGATCGGTTTGTCAGAGCTTGACGCGTTGAAATCGTTGAAGCTAAGTGAAACCGATATTACCGATGCGACACTGATCAATCTGGCGGGCTTACCCGGACTTGAAACGCTCCACCTTCCTTACACCAAGATCACAGATGTTGGTGGAGAGTTTCTTGGCGAGCACCAAAGCCTTAAAGACTTGCAGTTGCAATACACCGACTTGACCGATCAATCGATTGCCAAACTCTCGCGTCTTAAGAAATTGGAGCAACTGAATCTTAAGCGAACTAAGGTTACCGATGCTGGGGTCGAATCATTCGACCTGGACGACTTGTTTGTGGTAAATTTGTCGGGCACAGCAGTTACGGACAGGGCTTTGAATTCAATTGGCAAAGGCTCCTTCACTCGCCACATTTACATTGCGAAGACAAGCATCGCGGATGGTAGTGAGGCTGACCTGGCTCGCATTAACAAACGCTTTCACGCGAATATCGAGAATCAGTGGGGCTGGTATATTTGGTACCATCACGAAGACGAGTTCCCCAGCAATTGTAGTTGCACGACTGGTAAGAAAACGCCTGTCTCTGGAGTCGATTCTATCGACGTCGACAAACTACCATCGATCGATCTCGGCGGAATCGCATCGTTGGTTGAGGAGTCATCCTCAACCAAATTATCCGACCATTCTCAATAATCACTGATCGAGTGCGAACCTTTCTGTCCAGGAAGTATCCTTTCCTCAAGGTCGTTCTCGCGATTCGTAGTGGAATCGAAGACCATCTTTCTGTTGTTTCTCTGCCTGCCAGGCGGTAGCGTCGCAGCCATGCTTTTGATTCACGGACAGTTGCCAGCGTCGTCGAAGTGATCTTGCTTCGACTTCCCTTCTTCGCTTTGAGCGTGATCAACGCTCGTGGTCTGTCTGTATTCTTCTGCAAAAAGCATGAGTCATGTCAGCATACGCTCGCAAACAATCAGCGAAGCGATGGCTGGACTGCGCGTTGGTAAATCACGCGCCGCGGTCACGTTATCGCATGTATTATTGGAACCTCGTAAACGACATAAGGTCGAAGTCTTCCCTGCTCGCGATTCCCAGTGGTGCATCTCCAACGGACTTTACGCAACTCAGAACCGTGATATGCGCAATTGCCAAGTTGACGCAGCATCGAAAGCACTGGACTAATATGCCGGAGTTTTGGAGCCCAAAAGAATTGGGATACCGACGCCAGTTTCGTTCTTTGCTGAGGCATCTTTTTGAAAGATATCCGGTACCTGATTTCCTAGCCAACGATTGGCTCGAACCATGTCAGAGCGATTGGAGTCGCCAACTCTATTTGCACATGGCACAAGGGTTCAGTATTCGGCAATTCAGCCCACGGTCTGCGATTCCGATTAGCCCTCAAACGGCACGTTGGATCATGCAGGTCCCTCCCCACCTCGAACCTTACCCGGGAATTCGCTGGGCGCAAATTTGTGGCCTCGGGGGAACGAGAGAACTTGCGAACTGCCTCGCGAAAAACTCGATCTTGGATTACGAGACGAGTGATGAACCGTTCTGGGAATCGGTGCTACGGTTCTTGATTCGTAACATGCCGTTGTGTTTGGACGAAGTGCAAGAGATCGTGAACTTTGTAAACGAACAGAAGTTCGAGGCTGGTGAATATGCTTGGGGTCACGGTGGAGGGACTTCGCCTCTTCAGCCAGAATTGACACTGAAAGGTCGGACGCTGCGGTCCCTCCGGCGGCACATGGCAAATTGGCGGCAAGACATCCTGAAGAAACGCCCAGAGTTGGCCAAAAAGTCTTTTGATTGGCCACGGTCCGAGTTCGCGCCGCTTGTCCATCATGACGGAGATGCAAAATGGCTAATCTTTGAACTGCTCAGTGATCGTGCCCTTAAGCTCGAGGGCAACGCCATGAATCATTGTGTTTACGATTACGTGGGAGAGTGCCTTGAACGAACATCCTCAATTTGGTCGGTGAGGATTCAACGAAGCGGTACTCCCAAACGCATGGTGACGATCGAGGTCGATCCGAAGACGAGGAAGATTGTGCAAGCCCGGGGAAAATGTAACAGCACACCGACGCTAGAGTCGAAGCAAGTGCTCAGATTTTGGGCCGAGCGAGAAGGGCTAACTCTCACGAGCGTCTAAAATTCGCAATTGACGACCTGTCGGAACAAAAAAGCTGGCCTGAGTTCTCAGACCAGCTTTTCTATTAGTTCAATTTACCGGGAAGCACGCTTCGCTTACTTACTTCGCAGCGCGGATTGCGGCTTGAGCAGCGGCCAAGCGAGCGATCGGCACGCGGAATGGCGAGCAGCTCACGTAGTCCAGACCAACGTTGTGGCAGAAATCGATCGAAGCAGGGTCACCACCATGTTCGCCACAGATACCGCATTTCAGATCCTTGCGAGCCTTACGACCCTTGGCAACGCCCATTTCGACCAACTGGCCGACACCGGTCGCGTCCAAAGTTTGGAACGGATCGGATGGTAGGATTTCCAGGCGGGTGTAGTCTGGCAGGAACGTGTTGACATCGTCACGGCTGTAACCAAAGGTCATCTGCGTGAGGTCGTTCGTACCGAAGCTGAAGAACTCGGCGTATTCGGCGACTTCATTTGCGGTCAAAGCGGCCCGTGGGATTTCGATCATCGTACCGATGAGAATGTCGAGTTCGCCGTTATAGCCTGATTCCGACTTGACCTTTTCGATGGTTTCTTCGGCCTTGGCTCGCAGGACTTGCAACTCAGCCGCGGTTCCAACGAGCGGAATCATGATTTCCGGCATCGCGTTAACACGCTTCTTCTTGCATTCGATTGCGGCTTCGACAATCGCGGTGACCTGCATTTCCAGGATTTCTGGGTAGGTCACGCTCAAGCGGCAACCACGATGGCCGAGCATTGGGTTTGACTCGTGCAGTTGAGCAACACGCGACTTGACCTTCGCAGGGCTGATACCGAGGATCTCGGCGATTTCTTTCTGCGACTTGGCTTCGTGAGGAAGGAATTCGTGCAGTGGTGGATCCAACAGACGAACGGTAACCGGCAGGTTCTTCATGGCGGTGAAAATGCCGACGAAGTCTTCTCGCTGGAACGGCAGCAGCTTCGCCAATGCCGCACGACGGTCGGCTTCCGATTCAGCCAGAATCATTTCCCGCATGATGATGATGCGGTCTTCTTCGAAGAACATGTGCTCGGTACGGCAAAGGCCAATCCCTTCGGCACCGAAGTCACGAGCACGCTGCGAGTCGGCAGGTGCATCGGCATTGGTGCGAACACCCAAGGTGCGGTACTGATCGGCCCACTTCATGACCTTCGCAAAGTCACCGGAAAGCTTTGGTTCGCTGGTTTCAACGGTACCTTCCATCACTTCGCCGGTCGAACCGTCGATCGAGATGGTGTCGCTGTGCTTGAACGTCTTACCGGCGACTTTGATCTTACGACCCTTTTCGTCGATTTCGATTTCGCCAGCACCGGCCACACAGCAGCGTCCCCAACCACGTGCGACCACGGCAGCGTGACTGGTCATACCACCGGTCGAGGTCAGAATACCAACGGCCGAGTGCATACCATCGATGTCTTCGGGGCTGGTTTCCTTACGGCAGAGAATGACCTTCTCGCCGTTGTGGGTGCGTTCAACCGCTTCTTCGGCGGTGAAAGCGAGAACACCAACTGCCGCACCTGGCGAGGCTGGCAAGCCGCGGGTCAGGACGTTGGCCTTCGACTTCGACTCCGTGGTGAAGCTTGGCAACAGCAACTGGGTCAGGTCGTTTGCTGGAATACGGAGCAAAGCAGTTTGCTCGTCGATCAAGCCTTCCTTCACCATATCGCATGCGATCTTCACAGCAGCCGCACCGGTTCGCTTACCGTTACGAGTCTGCAGCATGAACAGCTCGCCCTTTTCGATGGTGAACTCGATGTCCTGGACGTCTTTGTAGTGGGTTTCCAGGGTATCTTTGATTTCAAGCAATTGCTTGTAGACGGCACGATTCCACTTGCTCATTTCAGCGACTGGCTGTGGGGTACGAATACCAGCCACAACGTCTTCGCCCTGAGCGTCGATCAGGAACTCGCCGTAGAACTTGTTTTCGCCGGTCGATGGGTTACGGGTGAATGCCACACCGGTACCACTATCTTGGCCCATGTTGCCGTAGGCCATCGATTGAACATTGACCGCCGTACCGAGCAGACCACGGATGCCTTCCACTTCGCGATAACGGACGGCACGCGTGGTGTTCCAAGACTTGAACACAGCTTCAACCGCCAATTCCAATTGCTTCATTGGATCTTGAGGGAAGGCTTCGCCGGTGTACTTCTGGTAGATGGCCTTGTACTCGTTGCACAGTTCGATCAACCCAGCGGCTGGCACTTCGTTGTCCAGGGTCGCGTTGTACTTCTTCTTGATTGCCGAGAAAGCGTGCTCGAAGTGATCGCGATCCACTTCCATCACGACGTCGCCAAACATGTCGATCAAGCGGCGGTATGCGTCGTAAGCGAAACGTTCGTTGTTCGTGGCATTGGCCAGTCCAACAACCGATTCGTCGTTCAGACCCAGGTTGAGAATCGTGTTCATCATACCGGGCATCGAAACGGCAGCACCTGAGCGAACCGAAACCAGCAGTGGGTTTTTATTGTCGCCGAAGGTCTTCTTCAGTTCTTTTTCCAGCGTCGAGATGCCTTCGTGAACTTCGTCCATCAGGCCCTTCGGCAGCTTCTTTCCACCCTTGTAGTAGTCCGCACAGACTTGGGTGGTGATGGTGATGCCTGGAGGGACTGGCAGGCCGATGCTGGTCATCTCTGCCAGGTTCAAACCTTTACCGCCGAGCAGATCCTTACCGACTCCCTTACCTTCGGTCTTGGTTTTGCCGAAGTAGTAAACCATCTTCGAGGATTTGGATTTCTTAGCTGCCGCTTTCTTGGCCATGTCTTGAAACCTTTGAATATCGCAAACGCTGGAGTGTTGTGTCGGTTTAGGGGGAAAGGTCCATTCTGTCGGTCGAAACAACCGGGGTCGCCCGATTGGCCCTTGCATAGAAGGATTGGATTTCGACCGAATATATGCAGCAAAGTTTACTTGAGACTGCAAGCAACCGTCAACCAGACCCCAACTTGCGTCGATTACGCCTAGGGAATTCCCAATTTGGGGCATTCGCACCGCAATAGCGGTTTGGCGCGAAGCATAGTAGAGTGGACAATGGTATCCGGCAGTAAGCCATCTCGGTCGTACGAAAGTATGAACGTTTGCCTGCCTCTTGCTTCCTTTTTTCCCTTATCAGTCCGGTTCATCGTGTTTGACGACCAAGACGACTACGATTTTGAAGACCCGTACGGCGGCAACGAGATGACGGCCCGCGAACGAGCCGAAGGTTTCATTCTCAAGGCAGTTCTCTTTGAGTCGGCTCTGGCATTCGTGGCGGTCGGGATTGGTGCGCTGATTGGGGTGGCCCCGTGGATAAGCTCGAGCTGGGATACCGGAGGTGTCGTGCCGATCCTAACCTCGCTCGGCTTAGGTGCACTTGGGACGATTCCGTTACTAATTGCCTTCATGGCGATGCAGTATTCGTCGTTTAGCTCGCTGGACGATCTGCAAGAATACATGGATCGTTACATTGCTCCCCTCTTCCGCGAGGCGACGATCTTCGAGCTTGGGTTGGTAAGCCTGGCAGCTGGGCTGGGAGAGGAAGCCTTATTCCGCGGCGTGATCCAGACGTTCCTGCAGCAGCTCATGGGAAGCGGGGCAGGGCCGGTAGTGCCAATTGCTTTGACCAGCTTGCTGTTTGGCGTGGTGCACTACATGACGAAGGAGTACTTCATCATCGCTTCAATCATGGGAGCGTACCTCGGCATCTGGTTCTGGTGGACGGGGGATATTATCGTCCCGATCGTCATCCACGCACTTTATGACTGGTTTGCCTTGGTCTACATGCGGCAAACCAGCCCAGAAGTCGCTGCGAAGTCTGAGGAAGATTAGGGCGGCCTTAAACGGCGGCGCCCTTCTGCTGGTCCATGGCTTCTCGGAATCGCGAGAAGAGGTACTCGCTATCATGCGGACCAGCCGAAGCTTCCGGATGATATTGAACGCTGAAAGCTGATAGCTCTTTATGCTTAACGCCAGCAATCGTGTTGTCGTTTAGATTGCGATGGGTAATCTCTAGGCAGCCAGGCAGGCTATCCTCTTCGACAGCGAAGCCATGGTTCTGCGAGGTAATCTCAACCTTTTCCGTTCCCAGATCGAGAACCGGCTGGTTAGCACCACGGTGACCGAACTTCAGCTTGAAGGTCTTCGCGCCGCAAGCGAGCGACAGCAGTTGATGGCCCAGGCAGATGCCGAAGATTGGCTTCTTACCTAACAGCCCTTGGATGGTTTCGATCGGGCCGGTCAGTGGTTCCGGATCGCCAGGTCCATTGGAAAGAAAAATGCCGTCGGGATCGTGGCTGAGGACTTCTTCGGAAGAAACGGTGCCTGGAAGGACCGTGACCTTACAGCCCATGTCTCGCAGATGGCGGGGAATATTCCATTTCATGCCGTAATCCAATGCGACGACATGCAGGTCCTGATCTTTGCGGGCATTCATTGCACGGGTCTTGTCCCCCATCTTGATCCAGGGGCTCAGGTCTTCTTCCCACATCGATTGCTGTGCTGGCAGAACTTCCTGTACCAAATCGCGACCTACTAGCCCGGCGCTGTTCTTTGCCTTCTCGATTAAGGAAGCATCATCCAAGTCGACACTGGACAAAACAGCTTTCATCGATCCACTGCTTCGCAAGCGTCGGACAAGTGCGCGGGTATCGATGTCGGTCATGCCGACCACATTGTTCTTCTTGAGAAACTCGTCGAGCGAGCCATTTGAACGGAAGTTGCTTACCACGCGGCTTACTTCGCGCACGATGAAGCCTGCCATATGAACCTTGGCGCTTTCCATATCCTCGGCGTTCACACCGTAATTGCCGATTTGCGGATACGTCATCGTCAAAATCTGACCGCGATAGCTAGGATCGGTCAGGATTTCCTGATAGCCAGTCATGGAGGTATTGAAGCAAGCTTCTCCACTGACTTCGCCAATGGCCCCAAACGCGATTCCCGTGAAAACGGTTCCATCTTCCAGTGCGAGTTTGGCTGGCTGCGACATAGCGTTTTGTGTCTTCTCGTTAGATTTCGCGGCGGACCTTCAGGGACGATTTCAGAAAGTGATGCGCGTCGTTTGCGACGCGGTTAAAGTCTTCCCGAAACAAGGCCCGATATCAAGGAGTACGGCTGTGGGTCTCCAAGCGAAAGTTTGGACAGCCTTGGAAAGCACTTGTTTCGGCGAGCAAGTGCTTTCCTTTTTCTACAACCTGTCTCCAGGTGCAGACCCTGAATGCGGGCAAATTTCCGCTATTATAGACCCGGTTCCGCCAGCGTATAGGGGCTTAACGAACCTTGTTCCGGGTTTCCACACCTCCGCAACGATTCGCGGTGCGGATTTTTCAAAAAAAGAGAACGCTTGCCATATCAAGCGTTCTCGAAGTAGGTCAGATCAAGCGGCCGGTATACCTAACGGCAAAGTTTCCAGCGTAGCCGTGTGTGTTGCTAAGCCATGACCGCTTCCGCTTCCTTTAGGCAGCCTTTGATCTGGCGAACGGCCTGGCGAAGTCGATTCTCGTTCTCGACCAAGCTCATGCGGAGATAACCTTCACCACTAGGACCAAACCCGCTGCCTGGGCTGACGGCAACGTCACCTTTCTCGAGCAGCATCATGGCGAAGTCCATGGTATTCATTCGCTTTAGCCATTGGTCGGGGATCTTGGCCCACACAAACATGCCAGCTCGTGGAGGAGTTACGTCCCAGCCAAGTCGGTGCAAGCCATCGACTAGGGCATCGCGGCGGGTCTGGTAAATCATGCTCTGGGCTTCCACCGCTGCGTCTCCCTCGCGAAGGGCGATAATCGACGCGATCTGTATGGCCTGGAACATTCCGTAGTCGTAGTAACCCTTGATGGTACCCAGCCCACGGATCATTTCCCGGTTACCAGCACAGTAGCCAACACGCCAACCGGCCATGTTGTAACCCTTGCTCATCGTGGTGAATTCGACACCAACGTCGCTGGCACCCGGAGCGGACAGGAAGCTAGGTGGTTTGTAGCCATCGAACGCGACGTCCGCGTAGGCGAAGTCACTGATCACCATCAGGCCATATTTCTTGGCAATTTTGACCACATCGACAAAGAATTCCGGCTCGACGGTGACGGTCGACGGATTGTGCGGGTAGCAAATGATCAGCAGCTTTGGCTTGGGATACAGATGCTCGCAGGTGTAAGCGATGTTGGAGAGGAATTTCTCGCTATTGGCGACGTCTAGCGAAATCACGTTGCCGGAAGCCAAGGCCACGGCGTAGGTATGAACTGGGAAGTAAGGAGCAGGGACAATCGCCGTGTCGCCAGGGCCCATCATGGCCAGGCACATGTGCGAGAACCCTTCCTTCGAGCCGAGGCAGACCATGACCTCGTGTTCCGGGTCGAGTCGCACACCATACTTTTTCAGGTACTTGGAAGCTACTTCGCGACGTAAGTTGCGAATCCCATTGGACTTGCTATATCCATGGTTGCGAACGTCCTGCACGGCTTCGCACATCTTTTCCATGACATAATCGGCCGGGGGGTCCGATGGGTTGCCCATGCCCATGTCAATAACATCGTTGCCGGCGACTCGCTTCTCGTACAACAATGCGTTGATTCGCCCGAACATGTAAGGCGGCAAACGGTAAACCCGCTGCGCGAATTGCACCTCAAATGGAGGATCCTGTTGGTCGTCGGTCGGATTGGGCGAATCGGACATGGAGGTCGTGTTTCAGCTGTTTGGGGAATGGTGGGACTGTTCCAACTGGCAAAAAGCCAGCCGAATTATTTATTCTAAAATCGGAAATCCGTGAAGCCAAGGCGAGTCGCATCTTCGGCAAGCACTGATTGTTTACGAATAGACAACAGAAACCAAGGCGAGTTCACCCTTTAGGAGCGGGAATCCATTCCCGATCGAGGATCAACATGGCGGAATACACGGCTCGGATCATCTGGGAGCGGGACGAAGAACCGTTTCTGGATAAGAAGTATAGTCGCCGACACGAGTGGCACTTCGACGGTGGAGCGGTGGTGGTGGCATCGTCGTCGCCAAATACAATCCCAGTCCCGATGTCGGATCCTTTCGGAGTTGATCCCGAAGAAGCGTTCGTGGCCTCGATCTCGAGCTGTCACATGTTGTGGTTTCTCGCGTTGGCCGCCAAACATAAGTTTTGTGTCGATCGCTACCACGACGCCCCGTTTGGCCAAATGAGTAAGAATGCCGAGGGGAAGACATCGGTCACTAAGGTAACTTTGCGTCCCAAGGTCGATTTCTGCGGTGACGTGCAGCCGAGCCACCAGCAGATTCAAGATCTCCATCACGAAGCTCACGATCTCTGCTTTATTGCGAATTCGGTGAAGAGCGAGGTCGTGGTCGAGCCCGTCTTTTAGAAAAGCCCGCAAATAAAAAAAGAGGGCCGCGATTTTTCGCGGCCCTCTTTCCGGATAGCATTCCCCCGATGCTTGCTCTTCCCAGTGAGAGAGCAATGCCCCGGTTATTTGCGTTGCTGTTGCATTTGTTGGCGAACAGCTGCTTCGTAGGCTTTGCCAGCTTGCGTGGTGTTGGCCAGAAAGTTGTCGATCTGGGCGTTGTCACGCAATCGTTCAAATTCGTCAGCCATGGCCAAACGCAACTTCTTTTCATGCAGCTCTTTCACCAACTCATCACGGACGTCTTCGATGTTCGTGATGACCGGCTTGGTGAGTCCGAGGCTGTAAAGGATGATCGACTGGTTACCTGCTTGGATGATGCCCGAGATCTGTCCCGGTTTCAGCTTGAAAGCTTCTTCTTCCAGCGTTGGCTGACCGCTATGACGTCGAATGGGCGGTACCTGACCGTCGTTGTTTTTCGAGACGGGTTCGATCGAGTACTGACGAGCCAGCTCACCAAAGAACTTCTCAGTTGGGTTGCGACGGGCCATTTCCCAAACTTCTTGAGCACGACGTTGGCTATCAACCACGATGGCCAAAACCTGAGCACGTTCGCCGTAGTTGGCAGCGAAACCCTTGGTGATGTCTTCTTCGCTGACTTGAACCTGTTGATCGACCAACTTTTTCAAAGCAACGGTTGGCCAGACGGCATCGCGAACATAGAGTTCGACCGACACGCCTTGCTCTTCGGTAACTTGCTTCAACCAAGCTTCCATGTCAGGCTTGCCTTCCTTGGTCAGGAAGCCTAGCGAGTCAGCAGCACGGACGATCTCGGCTTCGAGATCTGCTTCGGTGACCGACAACTGACGACGGGTTAGCTCTTGCTGCAAAATCTTGCGATTGATTTCGCCATCTAGCACCTCGACGCCGTGACGGTTGATGCATTCCTCTTGCAACTCCCGCAGGCTGACCGGCTGGCCGTTAAGCGTGGCAGCGACGCCAGGCATTTGGCTGGCCTTTGCAGGATCGTTGTAGACGTTCACGATCTGAGCGTTGGCTTGCAGCTTTTCGTAGATTGTTGCAGCCGCATCACGCATCTTCGATTCACGGACCTGTTCGGCCAATTGATTGCGAATGCCCTCAAGGCTTCCGGCCGGAATCTTGTCGTAGTCCGCTGCCAATTGTTCTTCACACTTGAAGACCAGGTACTGGCTGGCAACGAATAGCACTGGCGAGATTTCGCCTGCTTTCATCGCGAAAACCGTGTCTTCAATTTCTTGGTTACCGATGTGCTTACGAATCGGCGGAATCAAACCGCGGGCCGCCGCGCTGTTGATGTCTTGCGAGTAGTCTTTGGCAAGGTCAGCAAACGATTCTGGGTTTGCAGCTGCTTTAGCTCGCAGTTCTTCTGCCAGGCCGCGATCGTTGACCGAGAGCATGCGAACTTTGACCTTGGGCCCGTAGTTCTTTTCCATCTCGACTTGGATCTCTTCCGGCGTGACTTCCAGTTCGCTGGCAGCCAGACGACGCAGGGCCAAGGTGGGCCAGATAATGTCGCGGCGGTACTGACCAGGAGAAACGTTTCGTTCTTCCTTCAGGAGGCCCAACCAGCGATCGACCGAAAGACCAAATTTCTTGGCGATGTTGTTGATTTCGACGTCGATGTCACCTTCGGTGATCTGAATACCTTGCTGTTGGCAAGCCATCGCGATCAGGTGACGATTGAGCAGGCTTTCCAAAACCTCTTCCCCATGGCGGCGAAGCGTTTCATCGGCCAGGGAAGAACGCGTGATCGGTTCACGATTCACGACCGCGACGGTCTGAATCTTTTGCGTTGCTGGTGCGGCAACTTCTTCGACCGGAGTAGCTGCAGGGGCCGCAGCGGCCGGACGTTGAACAGGTCGTTGTTGAGCCGCTCGCTGTTGAACGGGGGCTTGGGCTTCCGCGTTCTGCGGACCGCCAGTGATCTGTCGCCAGGCGACGACGCCGCCAATTAGTACAACAAATCCCGCCGCGGCCAAAACCCAGGACTTACCCAGGGGAAGTCGGCGAGTAGCATCCTTGCCAGTCATTCCGCTTGCTCCAAAAAATTCTGCAAGATTTTCTCAAGGAGAGATGTTCGCAATTCCGATAACATTAAGTTCGGGCAGGGGAATATACGAACGTTGCCAGCAGCGGGTCAAGATCGATTCAGAAGATGGATGCTGAAGGAATGTAGTTCCTGCTAGAATTACTTTTCGCTGCTAGCATGATCGCCTCGAAAATACGCCGTCCGAGCTCTGGCGATCATTCGTAGCAATATGCCAAGGTCGGTTCAGGCAGAAAAAAAGCCCTGAGCAGAAGCCTGATTAGCATTTTGCGAATCAGATCCTTTTCAGGGCTTTGATCGTTAACAAAGAGACGATGGACTAGTCTTCCATCACGTCCTTTTCTTTTTCCTTGGCGAGTTCGTTCACCTGATCTTCGTACTTCTTAGTCAAGTCCTGTACGTCGGTCTTGATGTCGTCGCGGATATCTTCGCTGATCGTTTTGTCTTTTTCCGACGTATCAGCTGCTTTGTTGGCATCGCGACGGATATTGCGAATCGAAACGCGCGATTCTTCCGCGAGTTCTTTGATGCGCGAAACCAGCTTCTTACGCACTTCCGTCGACAATGGCGGGACGTTCAAACGAATCACGCGACCATCGCTTTGCGGGGCCATGCCAAGATCACTGGCGACGATCGCCTTTTCGATGTCCTTGATGGCGCCGGTGTCGTAAGGGCGGATCAACAACTGGCTGGGTTCCGGCACGCTTACCGAAGCGATCTGTTTGATCGGTTGGAGCGATCCGTAGACTTCGACACGAAGCGAATCGACCAAGCCGGGTGTGGCCCGACCGGTGCGAACGCCACTGAGGCCGTTCTTCAGGACGTCGATCGCTTTTTCCATACGCTGCGTAGCGTCTTCAATGATTTGATCCGCGTTCATCGTGATTACCTTTTTCGCAGGATTGATCCTCGCTATTGCCTGTCGAGGCATCGATGAGCCTCCGAGAATAACGTACACCACTCGTCGGGGCATGAAAAGATAACGACGAGGCTTCCGATTGCGAGTTTGGGGCCTATTGTGCCGACGGGCGCCGCATCACCTTTCCATCGGCCGTGAGTTCCAAATCGGGGCACCCCTCGACGAGTCGATGTAGGAAAGCTTCTCGATCCTCTGGCGAAATCAACGCGGCTGGCTCGATCAAGCCGAACCACTTCCCTTGATATCGAATCATGATTGCGTCGGCAGAGAGTGCAAGCCGAAGATAGCTGCCACCAACGAGAAGCCACCCGTTAGCCGTTATTCGGGCCTCGGTAATCTTGCGAAGGGGAATTCGCCAGCGAATTGGGCCTGATCGCATCACGACGTACTTGTCAGTGATTTGGTAGAAAGTTCCCCGCCAGATCCACAACAGCATGGCGGCGGTGAGTATCAACATGACGCCACCAAAAACGGATGCATTGGCGAGGAGCATTGATGCTAGACCGATGCCAATGAAGATCGTGGCCATGCTGCTAAGTAGCATCGCGACTGCGAAATCGACCTTGGCCGGAAATCTTTGAGTTGGCATCGAACTGGTCTCCGGCGATGTCTCCGCATCGTTCACTTCCAGGCTTAGTCCTGGAAGTGATTCGCCGCTGCCAGAACGTTCTTGCTATCGATCTGGCGAGATTAACGTGCCGACTTGGTCGCCCAGAACAGCCTTTTGGATATTGCCGTTGATCTTGAAGTTGAAAACGAGAATCGGCATTCCATGCTCACGGCATTGGCTGATTGCCGTCGAATCCATGACGCGTAGGTTTTCTTTGACGACTTGTTCAAAGCCAAGTGTGCGGTAGAAGACGGCGTGAGGGTTCTTTTCGGGATCGTCGCTGTAGACGCCATCGACACGCGTGGCCTTCATCAAGATATCGGCTTCAAGCTCGAGTGCTCGTTGCGCGGCGGCCGTATCGGTCGTCACGAATGGGCTACCTGTTCCGGCAGCGAGAATAACAACGCGCCCCTTTTCCAAGTGTCGGCTCGCCTTGCGACGGATATAGGGTTCGGCCACACCATGCATGTGAATCGCCGTCATCAGGCGGGTCTGCATGCCGAGACTTTCCAGCGCGTCTTGCAGTGCCAGGCCGTTGATCACGGTGGCCAACATGCCCATGTAATGAGCTGTGGCTTCTTGGATCGAGGCGCTCTCGTTCTTGAATTGACCGCCCCGCAAGATATTACCGCCACCGATCACCACAGCAATCTGGCAGCCCAATTCTGCTGCTTGACTGATTTGCTTGGAAATGCTGACGACCTCGTCCATTGCGATGCCACGCTCACCGGCACGCGAGAAGCTTTCGCCAGAGAGTTTGAGGATGATTCGCTTGTACTTCGGCGCGGTGCTATCAGTCATCGTTGATCGGTCCTTCGGACACTGGAGGCAAATTGACAGGCTTGCGCTAGATTCTACCCAAGTTTCGTTTCAATGTGCAGGAGAACGACGAGCATAAAAAAATCCCTTGGGTTTCAAACCCAAGGGATTTTCGCTATTTGAATTAGCCCGTGCACGCCCTTGAAGGGCATCGACTCGAGAAGTTAACCTTCAGCCGATTCCTCGGACGGAGCAGCGTCGTCACCGATCACCCAATGGGTGAACGCTTTGACGGTCACGCCGTTATCTTTGGCGTACTGGCCAACGGTTTGCTTTGGTTCTTTCACGAACGGTTGTTCCAGCAAAGCTTCCTGAGCGTAGAAGCTGCGGAGACGACCTTCGACCATTTTGTCGATGATGTTTTCCGGCTTGCTCGAATCCTCGTTCATCGCAGCAGCCTTGAGGATGGCACGTTCCTTTTCGACCACGGCTGGATCCAAGTCATCCTTGCTCAGCACGGAAGGATTCATGGCTGCGACGTGCATTGCGATGTCGCGAACCGCATCTTCGTTGTCGCCGTCGTACTCAACCAAAACACCGCTAACGGTGCTCGAGTTGTGGCTATAACCGCCAGCGGAACCTTCAATACGGATCATGCGACCGATATTGAAGACTTCGCGGATACGATTGAACATGTCGTCCTTCAGGTCGCCCAGCGTTTGACCTTCCTTGATTGTGGAAGGCTTGGCGAGCAACTCTTCGGCAGTCGTGATGCTCGGATCGTTGGCGTAAACGCGAGCCAAGTCGTCTGCCAGGGCGATGAACTCGTCCAGCTTCGTGACCGGAGCGCTTTCGCACTTGAACTCGACCATGGCGCCCTTGCCACCTTCGGTGAAGATGCTGACGCGTCCGAATTCCGTAGCACGATCACCCCGTTTGATACCTTTGACCTTGCCGTTTTCACGGAGCCACAGGATTGCCTTTTCCTCGTCGCCGCTCGACTCGGTAAGTGCTTTTTTGCATTCCATCATGGGAAGGCCGGTCTTTTCGCGAAGTGCTTTGACCGCTCCGGCGGTGATTGCCGTCATCTTCTTTTCTCCAAATGCTCGAAATTCGTCGCTCTAAATAGGTCAGGAGCTGTGCGTGAAAAATTCTACCGCTGCGGGTTTCCCTCGGCGAAGACCGATTTGGTTAACATTTGAAGGAGATTTCACGCACCTTCAAGGTTCACCGAGGGACCAGGCAGCGAATCCTACTTGGCCGCTTGTTCCGTTTGCTGGGCAGCGTGATGCTTGCCGTCGATGGCCGCGTCGGCCATCAGCTTCAGGAACATTTCGATCGAACGGATACCGTCGTCATTGCCTGGGATCGGCAGATCGACTTGGTCTGGATCGCAGTCGGTATCGGTCAAAGCAACCGTGGTGATTCCCAGGGACTGGGCTTCTTTGATCGCGTTCTTTTCTTTCTTCGGGTCGACGATCACCAAAGCTTCCGGCAGGCGATTCATCGTTCGCAAACCATTCAGGTTGCGGTACATCTTGCGGTACTCGCGGTTCAGCGAAGACTGCATCTTCTTGGAGTACTTGGCCAGTTCATCACCTTCGATGATCCGTTCCAGTTCTTCCAGACGGCTCAGGCGGCTACGAATGGTGCGGAAATTGGTCAACGTGCCACCGAGCCAACGTTCGTTAATGAACGGCATTCCGCAACGTTCGGCTTCACGTTCGACAGCGGCACCCGCTTGACGTTTGGTGCCGACGAACAAGACCAAGCTACCACCCTCAGAGACTTGGGCGAGGTACTTCTTGGCACGCAGAAGTCCGCGAATCGTTTCGCGAACGTCGATGATGTGGATTTGATTCTTTTTGGCGTAGATGTAAGGGGCCATCTTCGGGTTCCACCGACTGGTTCGGTGACCGAAGTGAATACCGCATTCTACGAGTTCTTGAACGAACTGTTGTCCGTTGGACATGGCGCAAACTCCTTGCGTGTATGGGGTTGCCTAATGGAACAAGTACTCGAGGCTCTTAAATTGGCGCCATGCCAAGCAAGTGGAAGCGATACCTGTGTCGCCACGTCTCTAGAGACCGAAAACCTCACTTCCCGCACAGTTTTCGGAGAGATCGCGGAGATTGAATACTCGAACCTTGGCCGGCCTTCGATGGTTGAAAGACCTCCCCGGTTCTTGGGTTTTCCCCCTAGGGAACTAAATGAGGGGGAAGCAAGCTAATGAAAGTACCAGTTCCCCCGGAAATCGTCAAGAACCCCGGTCCTATCGAGATCCATCATTGACAGATCAGGCCTCGTAGGCGATGCGGCATTTTGGACAATGCGCAAGGTGGGCTTGGATTAGCTTGCGTTTCTCGTCTGACTCGATGCGACCAGCTAGATAGGTTGACCTGAGATCGAGAACTTCTCGGCAGCTGATCTTGTGAGCGTATCGCGAGTTGCTCTCAAGTATGCCCCACGTAACGAGACTTCCCGTAGCCAAGAAGAAAACGCCACCTGCGGCGAGAAATCGCCGCCGGCTTCGCCGGTTTATGTCGTGTTCTAGCGACTTCTGGAGCTTCGAGAGTTCTCCAGAAGGACAAGGAGACCACGTTTCAGGATCGGACATTGCGTGATAACCCGAGCATGGATAGGAATCAGGGAAAGCCCAGGCGAATTCCTTTCGACGGGATGGATCAGCTTCCAAAGGAATGTCTTAGGTAGACATTGGAAGGTGACTGTTGCGGGCTGGCCTCTTTAGTTTGAATCGGAGGAGCACCGACCTGGTGAGCTAGTCGATCGGGTGCTTTCAGGATGACCTTACGTCGCCCCAACTCAATTAAACCTTCGCTCTGAAGTTGGCCCAATACCACTGTGACGGTTTCTCGCGTGCTTCCCACGAGACTGGCCAAATCTTGGTGCGAAAGACGAAGCGTGATCTCTAGTCCACGAACGGTATCGCGTCCGTATTGCTCGGCCAGTTCAAGAAGGAGGTGACAAATTCGCTCGCGGTTGGATAGATACAGCAGATGCTTCACGCGGCGTTCGATCCGCTGGCGGCGAACTCCAATGATCTTCGTAATGCCGAGGCAAAGTCCTTGATGTTCTTCCATAAGTTGGCAGAGCGCATCGCCCGATATCGCCACCACGCGGGCATCTTCGACGGCTTCAGCGTATTCGTCTCGATTGCCAACATTCAAAATAGCGAGCTCGCCGAAAATCTCGCCAGGTTCGATAAACGCGAGGATCGATTGCTTGCCGTCGCCAGTTAGGTGGCAGATTTTAATGCGGCCACTTGCAAGCACGAGCACAGAATCCGCTTCATCCGCCGGCAAATAGACCGGCGAGCCCTTTGAAACATTCTTGACGCGCGAATTTGCTTCCAAACGTCGAAGTTGCTCAGGGGTGCACGATTCAAAAAGGCGGCAAGCTTTCAGGTACCAAAGCTGTCCTGACATGAGTCTTCCTCTCGTGGGCCGGTCATTGCCCCAAAATAAGGTGAGAGGCAATTTGAATTCAGTGGTTGGAAGCTTCGATGCCACTTGAAGTGCCCCAGTTACACGGAATTCGGGGCTTCACGAGAGAAACTTGGTCGCGGGCTAAGTAATGTATGGAATCTTACCAAAACCACTTAGCGCATTAAAAAAGCACGCCATGAAGGACGTGCTTAAGCTACCCCCCGAGGATTTGAACCTCGACTGACAGAGCCAAAATCTGTAGTGCTACCATTACACTAGGGGGTAATTCCCGTTCAAGGGAGAATAGATAGTAGCGGAAACATGGCGTCTCCGACAAGAGGACCCCAGTAACATTCGTTAGGTTCGCCTAGGTTTAGGACGACATCCGCGAAGTCATCGCGAATGAAAGTTGTTCCATTTCTATTGCCAAATCGACGCCGATCACCGTTATATGATCAGGCAGTTTTAAGGTAACCGCAGCAAAGTTGAGGATGCCACAAATACCGGCGGCAACTAATTTCTCGGCGACTTCCTGGGCGGCCGTGGCCGGCACGGCGAGAATTGCCAGCTGGATTGATTTTTCCTGAACGATCTTATCGAGGTCGTCCAAATTGTAGACCGGGATACTTTCAATTTCCGTACCTACGATTCGCTGATCTAAATCAAACGCGGCGACCGTATTAAAGCCTTGATGCGAGAAGCCTCGGTATCCCAACAGGGCACGGCCGAGATTACCAACGCCAACCAAAGCCACTGGCCAACGCTGATCTGTCCCCATGATTTGCCGGATCGTGGCGATCAATTCTGAGCAGCGGTAGCCAACACCGGGGTAGCCAAATTGACCGAAATTCGCGAGATCTTTACGGACTTGAGCATCGGAGAAGCCCAGCATTTCACCCAGCTTGGTGCTGCTGGTTGTCTCGATGCCTGCACGTTCGAGGCGTGAAAGTTCACGCAGGTAAAGACTCAAGCGACTAACAACCGCTTTTGATACGCGATTATCGCTGGAACTCTTTTTATTGTCTTTGCTCTTCGCCATGGTCTACGTCGAACGTTCGCTAGGCAGCGACCGGGGTTTCGGGCTACGCGTATGGATGAGCCCTCAACTCTAACCTGTCGGCTAACTGCCCAACAAGGGTGGTTTCGTCCAGGAAGACCAGTCAAGAAGCAGCAATAGCCTGGTCAGGAAACCTAACCAGGCTTTGCGATGATTCAACAACACGTTGTTTGAGTGGGCTTATTCGTCTTTCAGGTCTTCGTAGTTGATCCAGATCTCGCCCGTGTTCGTGTTGTACAGCCATCCGTCGGTGGTGTTGAAATCGGTCGACGTCGGAGCTGCCGTCAGGGTCTTCACCGAGTTGCTGTTGGTGAAGCTGTTGACGGGGATTTTTGTGATGTAAGGTCCGAAGGTGCCACCAGCATTTCCGTCAACATCAGTGGCAATGGTCAGCTCGTTGAGCGTGGCGGAGGGGACATCACCTTCGTGCTGGGCACGATAAAGCTGAATCTGCGAACGCAATGTGTGTAGGTTCAGCATGACGCTACTTTTCTTCGCATCCGTGGTCGAATCCGTAAACTGCGGGATCACAGTCGCCGCCAGTACGGCCAGGATCACGACCACGATCAGTACCTCGATGAGCGTGAAACCGGCTTTCTTGAATTGTGACATTTCGTTTTGACTCCAAGTCAGAATTTGCTGCATGCCCGAGAGTAGCGACAGGGGCTTCAGCGGTTGTTTCTTCTTTTTGACGTTCGTGTTGTTGGTTGGAAAGCGAAAGGGTTTTTCGCCTTCTGAAGGTAGATACGTCACGGAAATTGCCGGTCAAGAAGATTTTGATGTATCGCTATCAGAACCCTCCAAAAGTATGGAGTAATTGCTGTGCTAGCGTCATCATCTGAGCCTCGTCTTAACAAAACGTCATCTGCGGTGTCAGCAATAAACCAGCGAACGCATCGGAAAAACTAGGTTGTTCGGGATGAACGGGTTATTTAGTACAGCCGGCATGATTGTAAATGCCGTGCGTCAAAGGCGCATCCGTCGCAATGCTTGCATGTTATTCACGCGGAGACATCTTCCTATCTTTTGGAGAACACCTATTTGTTCACTCTCAAGCATCTATCCCAAATTGACGATACAGAAGGACATCTGGATGCCAATTAGGTGGCTTGGGTAGTCAGTGCATGACACAAAAGATGCCACGAATGCGGTGTCCAGGTGAACGGGCGATAGCAGGAGATATTGCACGAATCAATGTTTGAGGGCACAGGACACGGCAAGGATTTGCCCAAACCAGGCCAGGCCCTTAGTCGTACGGCGTTTTGTCATCGAAGGAGAAGGAAAATGCGAGCTGTATTGGGATTGCCGCTGCTTGCAGTCATGTTGGCTGCTTTCACGGCGAACTCGGCTGAAGCCGCTTATGGCGGTTTGTTCAGCTTCCGAAATTGTGGCTGTTGCGAGCCAGCCACGTATGAATGCTGCAAAAAGCAGTGCTACACGGTCAACAAGACCTGCAAAGAGGTCGTGTACGAACAGCAAGAACAAACTTGCTACAAGACCGTGTACGAAAAGGTGTGGGAAGATAAGACGATCGATTGCGTGACCTACGAAACGGAAACACGCTACAAAGATTGCACCTACACCACGTGCAAACCAGTTTGGGAAACCAAGACCCGCACCGTGAACTACACGACGTGCAAGCCAGTCTGGGAAACCCGAACCAAAGACATTTGCTACACCGTGTGCAAGCCAGTCTGGGAAACCAAGACCAAGGAAATTTGCTACACCGTGTGCAAGCCAGTTTGGGAAACCAAGACCAAGGAAATCTGCTACACCGTGTGCAAACCAGTCTGGGAAACCAAGACCAAGGACATCTGCTACACCGTGTGCAAGCCAGTCTGGGAAACCAAGACCAAGGACATTTGCTACACCGTGTGCAAGCCAGTCTGGGAAACCAAGACCAAGGACATCTGCTACACCGTGTGCAAGCCTGTCTACGAAACGAAGTATCGTGACGTTTGCGAAACGATCTGCAAGCCAGTTCACTACACCAAGACCGTGAAGGTTTGTGGCGGTCACTGGGAAACCAAGACCGAAACCATTCCTGGTCCGGTTGTGAAGAAGTGCATCCAGGAACCTGGTTGCTGGACTTGGGATCCTTGCTGCTGCAAGTGCGTCTACTGCCCTGGTGAATCCAAGGTTGTGGAAGTTCAGTGCCCACCTAAGACCTGCTGCAAAAAGGTCTGGGTTCCAGAAGTGACTGAAAAGCAAGTGGATTGCGTTCGCTACGAACACGAAACCATCACCAAGCAAGTTCCTTACAAAGTGTGCCGTATGGAAAAGGAACAGCGTACCAAGACTTGCACCTACAAGGTTTGCAAGATGGTGCCTGAGCAGCACACCAAGACCTGTACCTACAAGGTCTGCAAGATGGTTCCGGAACAACGCGTGAAGACCTGCACTTACAAGGTCTGCCACATGGTGAAGGAAAACAAGACCAAGACTTGCACCTACAAGGTCTGCAAGATGGTTCCTGAGCAGCGTACCAAGACTTGCACCTACAAGGTTTGCAAGATGGTGCCTGAACAGCGAGTCAAGACTTGCACCTACAAGGTTTGCAAGATGGTCAAGGAATGCCACACGAAGGAAGTGCCTTACAAGGTGTGCAAGATGGTCCAAGAGACCCACACCAAGCAGGTTCCTTACTGCGTGAAGAAGCCTGTCCACACCACGAAGACTGTCAAGGTCTGCAAGTGTGTGCCTAAGCAGGTTGCTTACACCGTCACCCGCTGCGTGCCGAAGGTCGTCTGCAAGACGGTCCCCGTCACGGTCTGCTGCCCGGTTCCTTGTGATCCGTGCTGCGGCGAAGCAGCTGCCAGCGATTGCGGCTGTGGTGCGTAACGTTGCAAAACCGGCTCCTTGGACTCTCTGCCGGAGAGTCTAAGGCACTGGCCTGGTAGTATAGCGGCTCGAGACTTCGGTCTCGGGTCGCTTTTTTCGTTTCTTGTTTCCAGCTCACCAGATAGGGGCGAACGTGACAGAAAATACCGACTCCCAGCTTCCTGTAATCCTGATCGGCGCGATGACTCGCGATCGAGTCATTGGCCAAGACGATCACATGCCATGGGACATCCCGGAAGAATATCAGACGTTCGTGGATAGTATTCGTGGGCAAACGGTCATCATGGGACGTAAGTCGTACGAGATCTTTGGCGCGGATCTAACGAGCGAGCATACCGTCGTGATCTCGCGTAGTCGGCCAAGTCTCGGAGTTTTGGTTGTTTCCTCGATCGAAGCGGCACTCGAACAAGCACGTTCCTATAGAAAACAAATTTTCATCGCAGGCGGCGCCCAGATCTACCGCCTTGGATTACCGCACGCTGATCGAATGTATCTTAGCGAAATCAAGAAAGAGTATGATGGCGATAGTTACTTTCCCGAGTTTGATCTCGCCGAATGGGAAATCACGCGCGAAGAAGACCATTCGAAATTCATTTATCGACAGTGGCGACGTAAACGATAGTCCGCCTTCCGCAATCGGCCGGCAATTTGATTGCCCGGGATATTTGTGTTCGCTCGGTATTGCGTAACGTCAGAACACGCTCCACCGTCGCCTCACACTGCCGACCAGAAGAGAGGTACTCCGGCCGAACGGAATGACGTTGGATGCATCGCAACATAGAGAAGTTAACCGAAAGCTTAGGAGATTGTGTTGTACGCTTTCGGTTTGTCGGTAAGTTCGGGAATGCGTCCAAAGGCGATTTTGTCTTCCAGGGCGTCTCGATATGCGTGGGTATTTGCAAAATAAATTGAGGTTGGACCCCATCGATCGCTAATCGCGTCTAGCGCGTGGGAAAGACGTTGCGACTGCGAGAATTCCTCGAAGAGATATCCTGATACTTCGGTCTGGGCAACGAGTTGTCCCACAGTAACGTCTACCTTCTTGAGTCCCCTCAAGTCATAAGGTCGCCGCTTCCACAGCTTTTCCAACTGGTGCAAAATGGTCAGCGTGTCCTGAACGCAAGGCAATTCGATCTGGGATGAGAAGATCGGCTTGCTGTTGCCGGTCAGGGTGAGTTGCAAACTACGAGCATGGTAGCCCGTCAGCCGAAGTCTTCGCGCCAATTTACAAGCCAAGAGTACCAAGATGCAGTGGGCTCCCGGCGCATTGCGAAATCGAGGGTCAAGCACGCGACCATGCGTGAGCGAACGGCGCTGCGTGGCTGGTTCGGGATTATCGATGCCGTGCAATCCATCCCACCAACTTGCCCCGGACACTGAGCCCCAGATTTGCAAGGCTCGGCGGCGATCGATCGCCCACAGTTGAGAAAAATCATGAATGCCTGCGTTCGCTAATCGAGTTTCCATCGAACGGCCAATTCCTGGCAAATCGCCCAGAGGTACCTGCATCAAACGCTCAGCCACTTCATCAATCGGCAGTACGGTCACGGCATCTGGCTTCTTTAGATTGCTCGCGATCTTGGCCAGAAGCCGGGTTGGGGCGACACCGATCGAGCTCGTTAGCCAAGGCCCAAAGTCGTTTCGAATCTGCCTTCGAATCGCTTCCGCCAAATCGCGAGCCCGCTCGGGCTGTTGATACTGGCCGCGAAGACGAATCGTCCACTCATCGATGGAGTAAACGTGGTGTACCTCCGCGCATTGATCGACGCTTGCGAGCAGTTGGTGATGAACCTGGACGTAGATGTTGGGTCGAGCGCGGACTAAAACGACGTCGGGACACAAACGCCGCGCGTCGTATACCTTCGTGCCGGTCCGAAGTCCAAACCGCTTTGCTTCATAGCTGGCCGCAATCAGGCAAGTTGATTCCGACTTCAGCGGAACCACACCGACCGGCCGACCCCGAAGCTCCGGTCGCAGAAATTGCTCGACCGACGCAAAGAAGGAGTTCATATCCTGCATGATCCAATTCATTTGCGTCATCATAGCCATGCCTCAATGTCAGCGAGTGAGTAGTGTACATGTATACACTTCATTGTCGGCAAAGCAAGCAGAGATATCCGCTTCGAAACAAAAAAAGCTCCGGTCGCTGGTAAGCGCACGGAGCTTCTTGGATTTTCTCGCTGTAGGAGAGAAATCGACGCGGTGAACTAAACGCGACGTTCTCGCAGGCGGGTTGCCTTACCAACGCGATCGCGGAGGTAGTACAGTTTGGCGCGGCGAACGACACTTCGACGAGTCACTTCGATCTTCGCGATTTGAGGGCTGTGGACTGGGAACTTCTTTTCGACGCCTTCGCCGGCGACGATGCGGCGGACGACGAACATTTCACGAGTGCCGCTGCCGCTCTTGGCGATCACGGTACCGATGAATTTCTGGATACGTTCTTTTTGACCTTCGAGAATCTTGGTGTGGACCTCGACGGTGTCGCCGATTTCGAAGAAGTCGACTTCAGGTTTCAGATAGGTCTGTTCGACCTTTTTCATTAGTTCTTGGCTCATTGCCAGGTTCCTTCTACTACAGCGAATTAACGTTTATTTTCATTGGGGTCGTCCGACGGCTTGTTCAGCAGATCGGCGCGACGCACTCTTGTTTTTTCTAGCGACTGTTGTTTCCGCCAAGCGAGGATTTCCTGGTGATTACCACCGAGAAGTACCTCTGGAACGCTGAGTCCTCGATATTCACGAGGTCGCGTGTACTGGGGAAACTCGAGCAAACGATTGCCTTCGCTGAAGGAATCGTCCACTGCACTTTGTTCGTCACCAAGGACGCCGGGGATTAGGCGGATCACACTGTCGATGATCGCCATGGCTGCGACTTCGCCTCCATTGAGAACAAAGTCACCCAGCGAAACCTCTTCGGGGTGCAGAAGGTCGATCACGCGTTGATCGAAGCCTTCGTACCGCCCACATATCAGGGTCAACCGCTGCTCTTGGGCGAGTTCCTCTACCAGTGGTTGATCGAGCGTTTTGCCTTGGGGGCTCAGCAAAATCAAACGTCCAGGAGAAGGGGCCAGCGGCCGGATTTGTTCGATCGCTTCGACTACCGGCTGCACGCGAATGACCATTCCTGGTCCGCCGCCAAAGGGCCGGTCGTCGACTCGATTGTGTTTGTCGTTGGCCCAGTTCCGCAAATTGTGGACATGGGCCTCAACTAGCTGCTTATCAATCGCCTTGTTCAATAGGCTTTCGCCCAGGTAGCCCGTGAAAATCTCGGGGAACAAGGTGAGGAGATCGAACCGCATGGCAGCTTACGCGCCATCCTCTTTGTTTTCGCTACCTTCGGCAGCGGCTTCCACGGCTTCGCCTTCAGCAGGAGCAGCAGCTTCGGCGCCTTCTTCGGCCGGTGCTTCTCCTTCAGCAGGAGCCGGAGCTTCTGGTTCGGGTTCTTTGATTTCCACTTTCGGAGGAACGTAAGCAGTCTTGGTCGCCATACGAGCCAAGGCTTCTTCTTGGGCAGCCACATGGGAGCCGTTGGTGCCGTACTTACGAATCAAAACGGCAACCTTTGGGGAAGGCTGAGCACCAACGCCGATCCAATAGTCGACGCGTTCGGTCTTAAGGCTAACCCGAGCATCCTTTTCTTTAATGAAAGGATCGTAGGTGCCGAGGTACTCGATGGCCTTACCATCTCGCGGGCTGCGAGAATCCATGGCGCAAATACGATAGAACGGACGATGAGTCCGGCCCATCTTCTTCATGCGAATGCGAACTGCCACTTAACGTTACTCCTAAGGTAAATCTGTTAGCACAACATGCTCAACGACGAGGTTAACGACGCCGCTTTTTGAGCTTCTTTTTGAGTTTCTTGTGATTCTGGATGTCCTTCGAGGTCATCCGTTTACCGGTACTTTGTTTCTGTTTTTTGACACGGCCGGTCGGATCCATGAGCTCGCCACTGCGAAGCTTCCGCATCATATCCATTGCACCGCCCATGCCGCCCCCGGCCATCCCCTTCATCATGGTGGCCATCGAATCAAACTGCTTGAGCAGCTCGTTCACTTCTTGAGGGGAAACGCCTGAGCCTTTGGCGATTCGCTGACGACGGCTATTGTCGATCAGCTTTGGATTGGATCGTTCGTCTGGGGTCATCGAATCGATCATGCCGCCCAGGCGACGCATCTCTTTCTCGTGGTCGCCACCTTGCAACAGCTTGCCAAGCTCCCCCATGCCGGGCATCAAGCCGAGCATCTTCTGCATCAGGCCAGGGCGGGCAATCTGATTGAGCTGTTTACGGAAGTCGTCCAGGGTGAACTGCCCCTTTTGGAGACGTTCCTGCGTCTTTTGAACTTGTTCCTGATCGAACTCGCGCTGGGCCAGTTCAAACATCGAGAGGATATCGCCCATCCCCAAGATGCGGCTGGCCATACGATCAGGATGGAACGGTTCCAGACCGTCCATGTGCTCGCTGACGCCAATGAACTTGATGGGCACGCCGGTGACATGCTTGACCGAAAGCAACGCACCACCACGGGCGTCACCGTCAAGCTTGGTCATCATCACGCCGTCCAGCTCTAAAGCATCATTAAATGCTTTAGCACTATTGACCGCGTCTTGCCCGGTCATGCCGTCGACCACCAGGTAAACCTGGTCGGGCTGAACTTTTAGGTCGATCGTTTTGAGCTGGTTCATCAGCTCTTCGTCGATCGCCAAACGGCCTGCCGTATCAAGGATCACCACGTCGATGCCATTATCGCGGGCATGCTTTACCGCGTTCTGGCAGACGGCGATCGGGTCGGATGCACCCTCTTCGCTGTAAACGAGCGTGTCGACACTTTCGCCGACAACGTGCAACTGGTGCACAGCTGCGGGACGCTGAAGGTCGGCCGCGACCAGCAAGGCTTTTTTGCCTTCTTGACCGATCAAGCGAGCTAACTTACCGCAGGTGGTGGTCTTACCGGCACCCTGCAGACCGCACATCATCAGCACGGTGACATCGGGTTTCAGGTGCAGCGAAGGATCGGAATCGCCACCGAGGATATCGACCAGGGATTCCTGAACGATACCGACGAGCTGTTGTTCGGGTTTGAGCGATTTCAGAACGTCTTGTCCGATTGCTTTGTCGGACACGTCTTTCATGAAATCTTTGACGACCGTGTAGCTTACGTCTGCTTCGAGCAGCGCGTTCTCGACCATCTTCAGGCCTTCCCGCATGTTCGCTTCGGTCAATCGGCCTTGTCCGCGCAGCGTCTTAAACGCCGATCGTAAGCCGTCTTGTAACGAATCAAACATAGGAAATTTCGCTTAGGGTCGAGATTTCTGGTTCATCGGGGAAGTTCGCGTTTAGTCCGGATATCTTGGCCGTTTTATCGGCGAAACATATCTACGGACCACTCCCGAGAGATGGGTCGAAACGCGTATTCTAGCGAACCCAACGCCAGATTGGCAATTGGTAATAGGACGATGAGCGGCGATTTCCGGCGGATCGCCCCCATAACGAGGGTCAGATCCGCCGAGCGGAAATTCATAAGGTGGCGGGAACTGCCTATTTTTGGACCGCTTCTGCCGGGGCTTCGGGACGCTGTTTAACTGGTAGTGGTTCGAGACCATTGATGGTCAGCGTCGAAACTTGGTTCGTCTTCAAATCGAGGACACGAATCAAATGATTGTTGGTGTCCGCGATGTAAAGCTTGCCTCCAGCATGAGTTAAGCCTGCCGGTTCGTCAAATTGGGCAGGATCGTCGGCTGTGCCTGGCTTGCCGGTTCCGGCGATCGTCTTGACGAAGCCTGTTTTGGCATCGATCGACTTGATCTTGTTGTTGTAAGTGTCGGCGGTGTAAATGATTCCGTCGACGTAGCAGACGCCCAGAGCGTGTTGAAGCTTCGCCCTGCGAGCAGTTCCGTCGATGTCGCCGAACGTAAACAAACGAGCTGACGAAAGCTTGGATGTTCCCACTAACGTGCCCACAGATCCACGTGGGTTGAAGGGGACTTCGCGAATGGAGCTACCTTCGCTATCGGCGACGAACAACGTTTTCCCGTCAGAGGTAAGCCCCGAGGGCTGAGCGAACGAGGAAAACCCTTGTTGGTACGGGATCGCAGGGAGCAGAGGGCCGTCGACGATATCTTCTCGTCCGTTACCGGCGTAAGGGCCGATTTCTGACTCGTCGAGCTTCATTTTCCAGATCTGGTGAGGACCTGCCATGGCGATGTAAAGGCTATCGCCATGAGGCCAGAGTGCCCAGGGACTGTTGATGGCCGTTGTCTTCGGTGTCCCTATGAACCGTGGCGGAAGATTATCGAGGCTGGCGTTCTCACCCATGCCGGGCCACGTTTCATTGCTGCTGCCTTGACGGCCAACACCAGCGATCGTCTCGACTTTCTTGTCTGCGAGATTGATTTTTCGCAGTAAATGATTCTCGGTGTCGGCCACATACAAAGTGTCCTGGACGAGCGCCATCCCCTGCGGGTGATCGAATTGGGCTTCGGAATAGGCTCCGTCTGCCGCGCCGATCTCGCCCGTACCGATGACCTCTTGCAGTTCGCCATCCAGGCTGGAGATTACGATTCGATTGTGATTCGAGTCCGCGATGAACAGGCGTCCCGACTTTTCGTCCGCAAGGATCTTTCCCGGAAAACGCAACGGAGTTGGCTTTTGGCTGTAAGCCAGTAAATCAAATTGAATCGGCTTTTCGTCGAGCGAACCATTCGCACGGTAATAAGGAATTGCCCCATCCAGGATGCCGCGAATATCGTCGGCCAGGAACTCGCCTCGGCGGAGGTAAACGACATTTCCTTCCGGATCGATCAGGTACATCGTCGGCCAACTACTAACGGAGTAGTTGTTCCAAATTTTCAAGTTATTGTCGTTGACCACGGGATGCTCGATCTCGTAGCGGAGGATGGCTTCCTCGATGTTTTTGGCATCCTTTTCGTTCTCGAACTTCGCAGAGTGAACACCAATGACGACCAATTGGTTCGCATAATCGTGCTCCAACTCCTTTAGTTCTGGGAGGATGTGCATGCAGTTGATGCAGCAGTAGGTCCAGAAGTCGAGCAAGACGAACTTTCCTTTAAGGTCCTTCAGCTCAACGGGGCCTTTGGTGTTCAGCCATTCCATGTCGCGTGGGAAGGGAGGTGCTGGGATCCGGACTTTGAACGGATTGTCCATCTCCTTGGCAACGAATTGCGCGTCACCTGCCATCGGTTGAGGCTCTTGCTCTTCCGCCATGGCGAATGAGTTGGTGGTTGAGTTACTACAGCCAACTAGCAAAAGCACCAAAGCAGCTATGGCTAGCTTGCGCAAGCTCGGCAAGAAAAAATTATCCAGGGTGGTCATGGATGTTACCTTCCGAATTTGGGGGCGGGGTTCCAATGGAATTGGACCGATTTGAGCGGAAAAAGGCTGTATGTATTCGTACAATACCAGATAGCCTACCGGCAAAGGGACATCAATGTTTCTTTCGATTCCCGCAAACTAACTAGGTTGCTATCGCATCAAGGCCAAGCTGGCAGCGAGGAACTTAAAAAAATACTGGGGTGGGCATAGAATTTAGCCGACAAAGTATAACGATTATAGCGATTAATCTGGCATCAGCCGGAAACGATATTTTCGAACGTGCCCCCATGAACGTGCTATCTTTGGTGGAATGGTCGATAAGCGGACGGGACTAAGTCGATTCCGTGACCCCCTACCTCTTTTAACCTACCCGCCAAATATCGGAGGATCCAACCGTGTATCGAAAGCTATGGCTCGCTGTTTGTCTGGTACCCATGTTTGCAACACTGGGAATGAGTCAGGACTGGGCGAACAAGATGTTCAAAGTGCGTACGCACGATTTTGGCAACGTGGCGAAAGGGGCCAAAGTTTTCTACGAGTTCGAACTGCAAAACATCTACGAAGAAGATGTCCATATCGCAAGCGTTCGCTCGAGTTGCGGCTGCACTAGCCCCTCGATCAAGAACGACACGTTGAAAACATGGGATAAGGGCGCCATCGTCGCCAAGCTGAATACCGATAGCTTCCTGGGCCATAAGTCAGCGACCGTTACGGTTACGATCGATAAACCGTTCTACGCGGAAGTCCAGTTGAACGTTTCGACCAATATCCGCGGCGACGTTGTGTTCGAGCCAGGTTCGGTTCAATTCGGCACGGTTGAAAAGGGAGAAGGTGGTGTCGCTAAGGTGCATGTCAGCCAGGCTGGCCGCAGCGATTGGACAATCACCGACGTTCGTAGTAACGATGACTTCCTCGGTGTTGAGATGCTGGAAACCAACCGTGGCGGCGGCCGTGTGGGTTACGACCTGACGGTGCGTTTGAAGGAAAACGCCCCGGTCGGATTCATCTCCAGTCAGTTGGCATTGATCACCAACGACGGTCGGGCACCTTCGATTCCCTTGAACGTCGAAGGTAAAGTCGAATCGCCGCTGAACGTCAGCCCAGGTGCCCTTCAGTTGGGCGAACTCAAGCCAGGTGAGTCGACCGAAAAGAAATTGATCGTGCGAGCTAATAAGCCATTCAAGATCACCGGAGTCAAGTGTGACAACGAGTGTTTCAAGTTCGCTGAACTGCCAAGCGAAGCCAAGAAAATGCACTTCCTGCCACTCACCTTCACCGCAGGCGTCGACGGTGGTAAGGTCGCTGAAAAGATCGTGATCGAGACCGATCTCGCTGGCGGCACCGAAGGTGAATCGGTCGCCACTGCTGTTGTTCTCGGTGGCAAGTCGGAAACCTAAGAACGACGGTTTCCGAATCTTTGAATCAAATAGGAAGGCCTGCGTTCCCTCTGAACGTAGGCCTTTTTTTATTGTTCGATACGTTCCAGTGCTAGGTCACGGGAACTTCCGTTTTGTTCGAAGCCAACGTCTTCTCAGGAAGAGGGGGCAGTGACTCCTCAAGCACGCCACGTACTCGCGGCCACATCAGAATCGCTTCAACAACCATCCAGGCCTGTAGTACCAAGACGCTGATACCGAGAATACTGAGCAGTGTTTTATGCTTGGCCAGGTAGCCATGCTCGTTGAAAAGGTTGTAGTACATCGCCCAAGCCGGGAAGATCAGCATGCCGATCATTGGAATCACCACAAACCAAATTGGCTGATTGCGACGCCAGAGGTAGAAGGCCGTGACCATCATCGCCAGACCCGCAAGAAGCTGATTCATCGCACCAAACAAGGGCCAAAGGATCTTGCCACCTGCTCCGGGAACGGGGCCAGCGAAAACGGCGATCGCCAGTGCGGAAATCACCGCTAAGCCTGTCGCAGTGTACTTGCCGGATAGCGCGCGAGTCACCGGCGTTGAGGCCAATAACTCTTGCAGGACGTAACGTTGCAAGCGTGTTGCCGTATCTAGCGTTGTCGCAGCAAAGTTCGCCACCAGGACGGCGATGATGCTGATCCCGACTTCCAGAGGAATGCCGATTGCCGTCAGGAAGTTGGCACCTCCTTCGACAAATGCCGCGACCAAGTCGGCCAGACCGAATGCGTCCCAGCCTTTCTGCATGTCATAGCGTGTCTCCCAGGCCGCACGACCCACGATCGGCAGTCCCTCGGCATCAGTAACTGCGGTATAAGCGAAGCCGCCATCTTCTAGTGGACTCCGTTCAAAGATCCCCATCCCAACGCCAGCACAGCAGGCCAGGATCACGATCACGGCGAGGCCACCTTCCAGCAGCATGGCACCATAACCGATGTACTGAGCGTCGGATTCCTTGGCGACTTGCTTGCTCGATGTGCCGCTACTCACCAGGCAGTGGAAGCCACTACAGGCACCACATGCAATCGTGATAAACAGGAACGGAAACAGAGGCGGCGTGCCTGCCGGAAGTTCATTCGCGACCGTCGGGGTCGCCACCATTAGATCAGCCGCACCGGTGACACTAGCCACCAGCAAGCCGATAAACAACAAACCAAGCGCGACCAATAGTTGGTGGCTGTTCACATAGTCACGTGGTTGCAGCAGCAGCCAAACCGGTAAAACCGACGCGACGAAGCAGTAAGCAAGCAAGATCACGGTCCAAATGACCAAGGCACTGAGGTAAGGGCTCTGGGCCAGTTCGCCGCCGAGAACATTCTGCAAAATTGCCGCGAGATCGATCGGTAGGTAGTAAACACCAACGAGGATCGAGGCGTAAACAATCACCAGGGCAACCAATGAAGGGACCAGCAAGTGGGCGTCCTTCTTTCGTGCGTACAGCCCCAGCGCGATCGCGATCGGCATGCTGATCCATACGGGTAAAACCGTTTGTGGGTATTGAGCAAAGATTACTGCGACCACTAAGCCGAAAATGGCCAGCACCACCATCAACGCTGAAGCGAGAACCAGCAAAAAAAGGTACTTTGCTCGCTTGTTGATCATGCGACCTGCGATTTCACCAACCGTTTGGCCACGATTTCGTAGCGAAACGATGAGCGAGCCCAAATCGTGGACCGCTCCGACGAAGATCGAACCAAAGACCACCCACAGCAGGGCAGGCAACCAGCCCCAGAACACGGCGAGCGCGGGGCCGACGATTGGCCCCGTACCTGCGATGCTCGTGAAATGATGGCCGAATACAATTTGGCGGTCTGTGGGGACGAAATCGATATCGTCTTGCAGCTGTCTACTGGGAACTTCGCGCTCGTCGTCTAGGTTGAAAATCTTCTTCGATAGCCAACGCCCATAGGTGTGATAGGCAACGATGAAACCAACAAACGAAAGGACCGCAACAATTAAGGTCGACATAAGCGAAAATGCTTGTCACGGCGTCGGAGGCCGTGCATCCAAGGGGAGAAGGAGACATGAGGGAGGGGGTCGGATGCGGGGATAGTGGGCATTCCCGCCTCTCCCTATAATGATGAATTCTCCCAGCGGGGTGAATAGCTTGGTTAAAAACTGAGAAGAATTTTTTTTCGGAACGAGACGACCCACACCGACTCGCTGCGATTTCATAAGGATTAGATTGATCGTGTCAGACAAGACTGAAAACGTCATTATCGTCGGAAGTGGACCTGCTGGATGGACGGCTGCAATCTATGCAGCGCGTGCGAATCTAAATCCGTTGTTATATGAGGGCGCTGCCCTGCAAGAGCATTACGACCTGGGCCGCGGTCCGTTAGGGCAATTGGCCATGACGACCGAAGTCGAGAACTTCCCTGGTTTCCCGGCGGGCGACTTGAGCGGTTATCTCGATAATGCGATCGACGATAGCCTCCGCCAGTACATGGCTCCGCACCAGAAGCACGGTGTTAGCGGCCCAGAACTGATGGAACTGATGCGTCAACAAGCGAAGAACTTTGGGACACGAGTGGTGACCGACGATATCGTCGAAGTTGACTTCTCCACCAGTCCCTTCAAGTTGAAACCACGTGAAGGGGAACAGTGGCTTCAAGCTCGTTCGGTGATCATCGCCACTGGAGCACGGGCCAATTACCTCGGTCTGGAGTCGGAAAACATCTACAAAAACCGTGGAGTGAGTGCCTGTGCGGTGTGCGATGGTGCTTTGCCTCGGTTCCGCAACAAGCCATGTGTCGTGGTGGGCGGTGGTGACTCGGCCATCGAAGAAGCTGACTACCTCAGCAAATACAGTTCGGTCGTGTACTTGGTCCATCGTCGCGACAAGTTCCGAGCCTCACAGGCGATGGTCGATCGGATCATGGCTAACAAGAAGGTCGAAATCGTCTGGAACCATGTCGTGACCGAAGTTCTCGGTGACGATCAGAATGGCGTCACCGGCGTAAAGCTTGATAGCACCGTGGATGATTCCAAGAAGGAACTGGAGACAAGCGGCTTCTTCCTGGCGATCGGACATACGCCCAACACAGATTTCCTGAAAGGGAAGTTGGATATGAACGATGCTGGCTATTTGAAGTGGACGGTTCCGTTCCGCACCAATACCAGCGTGGAAGGGGTATTTGCCGCAGGCGACGTCGCTGACGACTATTACCGTCAGGCAATTACTGCGGCCGGAACCGGCTGTATGTCTGCTTTGGATGCCGAACGATGGTTGGCCTCTCAGGGCTTGCATTAAGCCAAAAATGCAACCATCATTAGATGCACTGAGAACCTTGCTGGTTCGATTTGCACACTGAAACAGCAAAGCAAGGGGAACTATGACAGTTCCCCTTCTTCATGGTCCCACCTCTCCATCATCCCCTTATCTACGCCAAATCTAGGCGAAGGATTCGCTATGTCGGAAACCACAACCAAAGTCGAAACAGATCGCGAGATTCTGGAAGAGGCTCAAGCAAAAGGCCCTGGAGCGACGCTTGGTGCTTGGGTTCGCTTGTCCGGGCCTGGCTGGATTCAAAGCGCAATTACGCTGGGTGGTGGTTCCCTTTCCGGGGCTGTATTTCTCGGGATCTTGGGTGGTTTCAATCTACTTTGGCTGCAACTGGTTGCCATTGTGATGGGCGTGGTGATGCTCTCGGCGATCAGCTATGTCACGCTTTCGACTGGCAAGCGTCCCTTCCGCGAAATCAATTCGCACATCAATCCGGTGCTGGGTTGGGGCTGGGTGCTGGCAACCGTTGCGGCGAACATGATCTTCCTGATGCCGCAGTTCGGGCTCTGCTATGGCGTGCTCAATAAGAATATGGGGCTCTTTACCGATGGCCTCACTTCGCAGATTGTCGTCTCGGCACTCTTGTTCGTGGCCGGTGGGGCGATGGTTGTTTTAAACATGCGACCTGGTTTGCCATCGAAAATCTTCGATATCTTGCTGAAAGCGATCATCGGCATGATCGTGCTCTGCTTCTTTGGCGTGGTAATCAAGTTGGCCATGTCCGATGCTTTTTCCTGGTCGGACGTCTTCCAAGGTTTCATTCCTGATTTATCTGGTTGGAGCAAACCGACGGGGCAACTCGCTGAAATCGCGGCTCAAGTTGCCGAACCATATCGTAATTTTTGGACGGACAAGATCGTGGCCGACCAACGTGCCGCGATGATTGGTGCGGCTGCCACGGCCGTCGGTATCAACATGACTTTCATGATGCCGTACTCGATGTTGGCTCGCGGGTGGGATCGTCCGTTCCGCGGCTTGGCACGCTTCGACCTTTGTACTGGTATGGCGATTCCTTACATCTTGGTGACCAGTTGCGTGGTGATTGCTGCGTCGTCCGCTTTCCATGCAAATCCTGGCGAAGACTTTCTCTCGAATGATCCCGCTGTAATGGCGACAAGCCCTATCTACGGTGGAGCTGAAAAGTTACTCGCAACGCGCGTTCTGATGGACAAGGAGCAGCCGTTGGATATTCCTGATGCTTACTTGGAAGGGGCGAAGTCAGAAACGGGCGACATCGACAACGGCAAACTGATTGCGAACATGCTGGCTTCGGGCGAAAAGTATCCGCCACTGCTCGATCGGATGGCCAAACTCTCGAAAGAGGAGAAGACGCTCGCAGCATCGCTCGTCAAACGTAACGAAGCGGTCCTCGCCGACTCACTGAAGCCACTCTTGGGTGAGTTTCTATCGAAGTGGATCTTCGGACTGGGCGTGTTTGGAATGGGCTTTTCGACGATTGTGATCTTGATGATGATCAACGGATATGCTTTCACCGAAATGGCCAATGTAAAACCGAACGGAGTTGTGCACATCATCGGTTGTGCTTTGGCAGGGCTTTCGGGAGCTTCCTGGTTTATCGTCTGGAATGGAGACGCGAAGACTTGGCTTAGTATTTTGGCGTCGAGCTTTGCGGGAATGTTCCTCCCGATTGCCTACGTGACGTTTTTCATGATGATGAATAGCACCCGAATTCTCGGGAAAGACAAGCCAACGGGAATTAGTTGGCTAATCTGGAATGTGCTGATGCTCGTATCGGTTGTGGGGGCCATTGCTGCCTCCAGTGTGGCTATTTACGACAAGGTGACTGGAGCGGGTACACCGCTTCCGTTGAAGTACACCGTCTTGACCGTTGTGGTCGGCTATCTGATCCTGTTTGTAGGCGGATTCTTCTTCCGATCGCCTCACGACGAGGCTGCGGCGGAAGAAGGAGTCGCTGACGCGTCGTAATTCAGATCACTCCTAGCGATCCCTGTTCATACAAAAGTCCAGGGATCGCGACGGATGTAATTCGATAAACAGGGAAGGTCCCATGCAGAAACGGTCCGTTCTGGAAGCTCGTGGTGCGGAGACAATTGGTCAGCAAGTTTGCCTTGAGGGTTGGGTCCGTACCCGTCGCGATTCCAAGGGAGGCTTCAGCTTTATCGAATTGAACGATGGAAGCTGCCTGGCCAATATTCAGGTTATCGCCGACGATAAGTTGCCCAACTACGAGAACGAGATTAAACACCTCACGCCTGGGTGCTCGATTCGTGTGGTTGGTGAGGTCAAAGAATCGCAAGGCAAGGGCCAATCGACCGAAGTTCAAGCTGCGGAAGTATTTCTCTACGGAACGGCGGATGCGGAAACGTATCCGCTGCAGAAGAAACGGCATACCTTCGAGAAGCTCAGGGAATGGGCTCACCTGCGAACTCGCTCGAACACGTTTGGATCGGTGTTTCGTGTTCGGAATCGGGTCTCGTTCTCGATTCACCAGTTCTTTCAGGAACGGGGTTTTCTGTACGTCAACACGCCAATCATTACCGCCTCGGACTGCGAAGGGGCTGGTGAGATGTTTCGGGTGACGACGCTTGACGTCCAAGAACCACCGAAGGTCAACGGTAAGGTCGACTTCAGCAAGGACTTCTTCGCGCGACCCGCGTTTCTGACGGTGAGTGGCCAGTTGGAAGGAGAGATCTTTGCTACCTCGTTGGGCAGAGTATACACCTTCGGTCCTACTTTCCGCGCGGAAAACTCGAACACCTCGCGTCACTTGGCGGAGTTCTGGATGGTGGAGCCAGAGATCGCGTTCGCGGATCTCGAAGCCAACATGGAAGTAGCGGAAGCATTCCTTAAGCGAATCTTCACCGACGTGATGAACGATTGCGCCGACGATATGGCGTTCTTCAACGAACGAATCGAGCCAGGCATCCTCGATACCTTACAAGGCATCGTCGAGACCGAGTTCCTACGATGCAGTTACACCGATGCCGTCGAGATCTTGCAAAAGTCCGGGCATCAATTTGAATACCCAGTGAGTTGGGGAATGGATCTTCAGTCGGAGCATGAACGGTACCTGACCGAGCAGCATTTCAAGCGGCCAGTCATCCTGCACGATTATCCGCGTTCGATTAAACCGTTCTATATGCGGTGCAATGAAGACGGGAAAACGGTCCGCGCGATGGATGTGCTCGTCCCGAAAGTGGGCGAAATCATTGGTGGCAGCCAGCGGGAAGAGCGGCTCGATGTGCTCGAAAGTCGCATGGCTGAGCAAGGATTGAATGCTCAAGACTACTGGTGGTATCTAGACTTACGTCGATACGGCACGGTTCCTCACTCCGGTTTTGGCCTTGGCCTGGAACGCGTCCTACAGTTTATTACTGGCATGGGGAACATTCGAGACGTGATTCCGTTCCCCCGGACTCCTGGTTGGGCCGAGTTTTAATCGGCTCATTTTCCGCCGATTGCCCTGAGGAAACCGAAATCATGGATCATCGACGTGCATTGATCGTTCTGACTCTTCTAGGGACTCTGTCCCTCGTATCGACCACGTTCGGCGTCGATTTGAGGGAGCTAAAAAAAGAGATCGAGGCAGAAAAGGCGGTCTTGCTCGATGTGCGTGAAGAAGTCCAGTGGAAAAAGGCTCACCTGGAAATCGCAGTTCCGTGCCCATTCTCCAAAGTTTCGCTCGACATCGAAGCACGAAAGTTCATCGCTCCTTACCTGGAAGTTCCAGGTCTGAAGATTTATTGCTTCAGCGAGAAGGGCAAAGTCGCCGTCGTTGCGTCCGATATGTTCAATCGTGTCGATGCGAAGGTTATCCCAATCACGCAGCCTTATCAGGCTTTCGTCGATGCAGGATTCAAGGAAAAGAAGGCGGGCGACCCCAATTACGATCCCAGCATCCCGTTGTCTGCCCCATAGTGGTCGGTCGGTGGTTTTCCGCGTGGTAGCGATGCCGACGAGTGCATTGCGGGCTTATTCTGGTTATATTCACAGGTGTGTGAAAACCCGTCCGCCCCTACGAAAAACGCATCGACTAGAAGAATCGAAACGATGAAATACGAACTTCGCCCATTCGTCCTTTCTGTCGCCACTCTCCTATGCCTCGTTTCGTCGGCGTTTGCCGTCGACCTGAAAGAGGTCAAGAAGGAGGTCGAAAGCGGAAAGGCAATTCTGATCGATGTTCGCGAAGAAGAGGAATGGAAGAAGGCCCATTTCGCCGATGCCATCCTTGTGCCCGGTTCGGAGATCAATTCTCGGGAGAGTAGTGCCAAGGCCACCGAGAAAATCAAAGCCGAGCCGGAACAGAAGATCTACTGCCACTGCAAATCCGGAGGCCGCGCGAAACTTGCCGCACGCGTCCTCGGCAAGATGGGGATCGAAGTCATTCCGATCACCGAGTCGTATGTCGACATGGTTGAAGCTGGCTTTGTGCAAGCATCCGACAAGGATGCCAAGTCGAAGCCGCAAGAGAAACTGACGCCTCCGCAGTCGAACGACTAATCATCGTCCGTTACTTGAACTGAAAATAGAAGAGCAAGCCGGCGATGGTCTTACCGTCGGCGATCCGTCCATCGCGAATCATCTCTTTCGCTTCATCTAGCGACACCACATGGTTCTCGATTTCTTCTCCTTCTTCGCGAGCTGGTGCGTGCATTGTGAGACCGGTCGCCAAATAGGTGTACATCTTTTCGTCCATCACGCCAGGCGATGGATAGTAGACGGTCAGTAGTTCGATCTTGTCCGCTCGGTAGCCAGTCTCTTCTTCGAGTTCACGACCAGCGGTGATTTCTGGCGGCTCGTTGGGTTCCAGCGTTCCGGCAGGTAACTCGAACAACGTCTCGTCTACCGCGATGCGATAATTTTTGATTAAGCAAACATGCTGGTCATCGACCAGCGGCAGAATCACCGCGGCCCCGGGATGCCGCATTACATCGCGCGGGCGTTCGCCTTGCCAGACACGTTCGATATTGAATCGAACTCCCTCGAAAACAGTCTCTGGCGATTTCATACGGAGAACTCCTGGCACAGATCTACGGAACAAGCATTTGGACGCCATTCATTGTGCGAAAGCGAGCCGTTCTTCGAAAGAGGGGCCATTCAGCGATTGTTCTCGTCCGTCGCCAGTTCCGCGGAATTGCCGATCATAAATGGCGTTTCCCCTCGACCCAAATGGTAGAGACCATGAAACAAGACGTTGAACAGAAGGACCCCAGCAATTGCTCCAACGAAAGTCAAGCCATTCACTTGCTCGTGAATCAGCGTCCAAATGAACTGGCCAATACACAAGAGCGACACAAAGATTAGCGTCGGGGTTCGGCTGATCAGATTCACTACCAGAGCTCCGAATGGGGCACCCAAGGCAACGATCGGGGCCGCCGCCAGCCAGTTGGTGAAGACCTCGGGATCAATTCCGTAGGTGCTTGGCTGCCACGCTGCCAAGAGGGAATTCGACGCAATTCCGACGACCGAGGTGAACGCCATCAAGATAACCGACGTGGGAATCGCCAGCTTGAGATCCGCTCGGTAGAGCAGAACCAACGTAGCGTAGATCAACATGTCGATCCCCACACCTGTAATCGAAGACGCGATGCCCCCCATGATTCCGATGAGCAGACCAATCGGAAGATCGTAAGCTCGCCAGCGACTATTAACGCCGGTGGCGGCTACTAATTCACGCAGCTTCACTAAGTGCATGATGCCGAAACTGGCCCAAATCACGGCGAAGATCAACTTCACCCATAAATCAGAAATGGCCGGCGCTACCCAAGCGGCTCCAATTGGCATACCGACTAATACGCCGAGCAGGGCAGGGCGAAGCAGGTTCCAATCGACGCTTCGACCTGAGGATAGAATGTAGATGCTGGCCGACACCATCCCAATCGACTGAATGGCTAAGCCAAAGTTGCGACCGAGTGAGCCAGGCATTTCGAATAACAAGACCAGAACGGGAAACGCGACCGTGCCGCCACCCATGGGGGTCGCACCGGCTACGTACGAACCTGCCGACATCGTCAATGCGATTGGCCAATGCGCGGCAACCGTCGACCAAGCCTCACTTAGCGAGACGATCGCCAGCCAAGTGCCATAAAAAGCGACAAGCCAGGCATAAAATGGCCAGAGCCGAGGGAGCGATTTCAACGTAAGAAACCCCATCGAGGGTGACGTCCAAAGAAAACGGATTGATGATTCACAACCCCCAAATTTCAATCATGGCGAAGTCACGAATCTTATCCGATTAGCCGAATTGTGTGCGTCTAAACAACAGTTGTCAAGACAATTGTTCAGCAGAAGAAGCGATATGCGATTTTTCGTAATGGCGTGGAAACACTCTCAGTGCTAGACTCCAATGTGTTAACTGTCGAGCATCGACCATCTTAGGCGGATTGGGTAGATGCTTAGGTAAGTGCCAGGCTCATTATCCCGAAGGTTCTCTTTCGGGAGTAGGTATTCCACGCGTGGTTTCCCAGCATCTCGATCCGGACCATCCGCCACCGAAGCCCAAGCTGCCCATGTCCGGACCAATTCGGAAGATGGTGGTCGGGGCGTCCCTATTTCTGGCGATTTGCATCACTGCTGTGGCTGGCTACATGGCCCATGGATGGCGGCTCGACGATTCGATTTACATGGTGGTGATTACCATCTTCGGAGTGGGGTACGGGGAGGTCCAACCGGTCGAATCACCTGCGCTCAGGGCGCTGACCATCATGGTGATTATCGCGGGCTATGGAGCGGTGATTTACACCGTCGGCGGATTCATGCAGATGGTGGTCGACGGTGAACTTCAGAAAGCATTGGGAGCACGACGCATGTCCTTAGAAATCGATCGACTCGACCGTCACACGATCATCTGTGGCGTGGGACGGATGGGCTCGATCCTAGCCCGCGAACTGGCCGCGTCCGGCAAGCCGTTCGTCGTGATCGATACGGACGAACGGCGGCTGCATGCTGCCCAGGAATTGGGATACCTCTTCATCAACGGCGATGCCACCGACGAACACGTCCTGGAACAAGCCGGGATCAAAAAAGCGGCTGTGTTGGCGACCGTGTTATCTGAAGACACGACCAACGTATTCGTCGCCGTGACCGCTCGAGGGATGAATGCAGAGATCATGATCATCGCGCGGGGCGAGAATCCGAAAACCGAAAAGAAACTACTCGGTTGCGGTGCTAATAAAGTCGTTTTGCCCACGGCTATCGGAGCGAAGAAGTTGGCCCAGATGATCATTCGCCCGTCCGCCGAACATATGCTCGAGCAGATGACGGCCCAGGGCGACATGAAGGACGAATTGGGGCGAATCGGTTTGCAGTTCGACGAACTGACAGTGGTAGACGGAGCTGCGTTAATTGGCAAGACGATTAGCAGTATCGAACTGCGCAGCAATCATGGATTCTTGATCGTTGGTGTGAGAAAACCCGACGGTAGCACCGTTCTCAACCCGCCAGGTGAGACGATTCTCGAAAGTGGCGATACCGTCATCGTGCTGGGACATACGAATGATATTCCCCAATTGGCCGAGCGATTCAATGCTAAGTCGCGGAAGATCACCTATCGCGGTGTGACGTTAGATTCCTAGGTGCCGAATGCCGTCTGTGGAAGTTCGTAAGGCCGAGCCGGATGAATACCCGGCGCTTTGGCCGTTGTTTCATGACACGATTCACCATGTGAATTGTCGTGACTACTCCGCCGAGCAGATCGCCGTGTGGGCGCCTGACAAGATCGAGATGTCCCGCTGGATTCGGCGGATGGAGCAGATCGACCCTTGGGTCGCGATCATCAACAAGCAATTGGTTGGTTTCACCGATCTTCAGGCCGACGGACTCGTCGACATGTTTTACGTCCATCACCAGTGGCAAGGGCAGGGGATTGGCAAGCGGCTGTTCGAGGTTATCGACGGCCGGGCGAGCGAGCTTGGACTCGTGGAACTTCACTCGCACGTCAGCATCACGGCCCGACCTTTCTTTGAGTCACGTGGCTTTCGCGTGGAAAAACCGCAAGAAGTGACGATCTCAGGTGTTGTCTTGCAGAACTTCCTGATGCGGAAAACACTTTTTACTTCGCAGGCGCGTGAAGGTACCGGCTCAGCGTCGTGAGGTTGTCCGCGAAGACTTCGCTGGAAATATACTGATCCCCAGGACGGAATTTCTGATCGCCGACAAGGCGTTGGTCTTGGAAAGTTTCGATCCAACGACCTGCACGGTCTAGACGATCGATGATCGTACGGATTTCGGAGGGGGATGGCGTCACGGGATCGCGCGTCTTGCCACCAACCAAGCGACGGTAACGATCTTTCAATTCCTCGAGATTGGCATCCGTCTTCCAGCCATAGTGATCTGGCAGGTTGGCATCGTCGTAGGTCAAGTAATAGTCCTTCCCGTTGCGGTTCATATAAAGTGGTTTATTGCTTTGCAGTTCGTAGTATCTGGCTAAGCGACCATCGGGCAGCAGCGAAGACTCCAGGTATTTCACCGCTTTAGGAATCGGTTCCAGGTACTTCCTTTCGTGCGTCACTTCGTAAATCGTCAGCAACGTTTCGATGGCATCTTGTGACTCGCGACCAGCAACGGCGGCAGGCTCGAAGCGTCGGGCCCAGATAGGGATCATCTCGTAACTATACTGCTGAGCCCAAGCCGGTTGCGGTTCTGGAAGTTGTGCCAGGATCAGAAAGTCACCGAATTTCTTCAGCGCTGTCAGGTACCGCTCATCTTCGTAAATCTGATGGGCGTCGATCAACACGGCCGACACGCTTCCCGCGAGGCCATCGTTTAGTGTGTACATGTCCCAGTAGTTCTTGATGCGGCCTTCGGTTCGCCAATCGTAACTGGGGAATGCTGCCTTGGTGATCTCAAGCGTTTGATCGACCGGACCTGTCCAGACTTGAGGGAATGCCCCGTTCGGGTATTGAGCTGCCAACAATGCGTCGAGTGCCATTTGAGCTGCTTCATGAATCTTTTTATTCTGGAACTGGTGCGCCTCATCGAGCTTCATGAGAAATCGGATGGCGGACTGGGTTTGATCATCGTCTAGTGATGAGTTGTTTTTCCCTTTGCCGTTACCGTTGTGGTACATGGCAACTCGATCGCCACTTGGATTGAAATCGATGCAATTGGTCCATCCGCCTGACTTCAGTTGCCCATAGATGAGTGCCTCGCCAGCTTCCGTCGCGGCATCGAGATAGAAGCGATCAGTCGTTGCGTCATAAGCTACCAGATACGCCATGCCGACCGTTGGTGTTCCAGGAGGTTGCACCCAGATTTGATCTTCGGAGGCCGAGCCCTCACCGTACCTACCTTTCAGGTCGACGGTGTAGAAATAAACGTAGCCGCCGTGGGAAGCGACATCATTTCGATAAAATTCCGCCGCGGTCTTCATCGCGGCAAGAGTCTCGCTCGGTGTCGGAGACTGAGCCGGCAATAGAGTGGGAGAGAATAGGACCAAGCAGATTAGCAATGGGAATTGGAATCGCATGAGGAGAGCTTCCAAAGACGTGGGAGGGAAGATTACTCAGTATAGCTTGGCACACGCTGTAATTGAACTTTGCTTGGATGACATCAGCCGTTCGTGGGCTAATTGATCGGCACAAACCATGGCAACAATAGGTGCCAAAATCCAAGTGCTAAGAGCAAGATCCAGGCAACAACCTGCAGGATGGTCGCTGGTGCGAGTTCTCCTCCCAGTCGATAGAATCCCTGCTTACGATGCATTCTCTCTATTACCTCTGGCCAGAAAATAACTGACAGCGGCAACAAGAGCACGAATCCTTTTTTCGCTGTGAGCTCAATGTTCGAGGTTGTCAGCCAAGTGAGTAAAACCGCGAAAAGTGCGATACCAATCGCGGCAATACGTTGGGCCGTCCATTCGATTAAACTACCGTCATGATTCATCGTTTGTATACCTACACGAATAACTCCAAGAAGTCTCGGAGTTATTCGTTATATACGCTGAATCTTAGAGAAGGAAGTTTCGAGATTAGCTGCCAGGCGGCATGTTCTTCATCGCTTCGCTCAATTCTTCCGGCAAAACTCTTCGTTGTGGCGTCGCGAAAGACCATGCATGTCCAAACGGATCGATGACAACCCCATAGCGATCTCCCCAGAACATGTCGGTCGGCGGCATCTTAACGGTTGCCCCTGCCTCTACGGCACGGGCAAAAGCAGCATCGCAGTCTGGCACGTAACGATGAATCGTAACCGGCGTACCGCCGAGTGACTTGGGCGACTGCGACGTCCCCTCGCAGTATTCCGGAAAGTCGTCTGCCATCATGAAAGTGTGCCCATCGACCATCATCTCGCAGTGCATCAGCTTGCTGCTGCCTTCCATGGGTAAGCGAAACTTCTCTTCGGCACCGAATGCCTTCTTGTAAAAATCGACTGCTTCGCAGCAGGGGTCACAAACCAGGTGAGGAATCAGCCCGCTAGGTCCTGGTGGTACAGCTTGGTTCATTGCTCTTGCTTTCGTGAAAGTCGTATTCGGATTTGATTGATTTACGCCCTAGGCGTCGTTGTAAGCTGTCTGAAGTGCGGCCACATCCAATTTGGTCATCTGCATCATGGCAGCCATGACCATCTGAGATTTCTCAGGATCAGCTCCGCTCATGAGTTCGCCCAGTAGCGTGGGCACGACTTGCCATGAGACACCGAACTTATCTTTCAGCCAGCCGCATCGGCTTTCCTCGCCACCTGCGGAGAGTTCTGCCCAGTAACGGTCGACTTCGTCAGCAGTCTCGCAATTGACGACAAACGAGATTGCTTCGTTGATTTGAAAGTGAGGACCACCGTTTAACGCGACAAATCGCTGTCCCTGGAGCTCGAATTCTACGGTCATGACTGAGCCGTCGGGTCCTGGACCAACTTCGCCGTAATAGGCGGTCTTGGTGATCTTGGAGTCGGGAAAGATTGAAACGTAAAAGTTCGCAGCTTCTTCCGCTTGATTGTCGAACCAGAGAAAGGGAGTGATACGGTGCATGAAGTGTGACCTCCTGGAATCGCTTGGTTGTGGATCTTACAGGTAGTCGCTCTTCGCCTAATCGATTCGACACGCCACGATAAAAAGTTGGCGGAAAACTAAACGATCGCTGCTTTCACGCAGTTGATTGGTGGAAGCGAATCGAATAAACAACTCCACTCATCTCCCCCGTCATGCCCCATCCAAAGTTGCCCCGTGGTGGTTCCGAAGTAAACGGCGGGCGCGTCAAAATGATCGAAGGTCATGCCATCTCGGAGCACCGTGAAGAAGCTCTCTTTCTTGGGTAGTCCTTTGGTCAATCGTTTCCATTTCTTGCCGCCGTTGGTGCTTCGCCAAATGGCCGGTTGGCCTTCCGGGCATGTCCGTGTCATTGGTTCTAGCGGTACGACATAGATGGTGTCGGGATCGTGTGGGTGGACAACGATTGGAAAGCCAAAGTCGGAAGGAAGGCCTTCCGCAATCGATTGCCAGGTATGGCCGAAATCGTCACTTCGTAGAACTCCGATGCCCGGCCGGTCGGGCCAACCGCCATGATTCTGCATGTAAAGCCGTCCTGGGGCATCGGGATGGCGAGCGATCTTGTGAACGCATTGACCAAACTCTGGGTAAGGATTGGGAACGAAGCCAGCGCCGACGCCATTGTTCGCTGCCTCGAACGTTGTCCCTCCGTCCTCACTCAGGTAGTGCCCGCCGGTCGAGATGCCCAGGTGAATTCTGTTTCCATCGCGAACGATTGTGTGCAGGCAAAGACCGCCCGCACCCGGATGCCAATCCTTGGAATGTTTGTGGTTACTGATCCCAGCAATCATCTCCCAAGAGTTGCCTCCGTCTTCGCTGCGAAACAGAGCGGCAGGTTCGACACCTGCCCAGAGGTCTTTGCCATCTTCACCCGGTTCGATCGACCAGATATTGGCAAGCGCTCGGCCATCTTCTTTCGGAAATGCGGGAGCAGATTTCGTTTCCTTAAACTTCTTACCAAGATCGGTGGACGTAAGAACCTTCATGCCGAAGAAGGCGTTGCAACTGGAAGCGTAGATACGTGTCGACTTCCGCGTATCGATCAGTGCGGAATAGACCGAAACCCCTGAGCCGAAGGGACCGCGAAGTTCAAATTTCCGTCGCGACTTCGATGCCTCAGCAACGAACAGCCCCTTCTTGGTCCCTATACACAAAACAACTCGATCGGCCATGGTTAGCCTCCTGAAACGGCGGTCATGATGAAGAGCGTATCCCCGGAGCGTAGTTCGGTTTGAGGTCCGTCGCGGCGGTTCAGTAAAGATTCGTTAACGAACAAGTTCATGTGTTTCCGTAGCGACCCTGTTTCGTCACACACATTGCGATAGAGCTGCGGCTGCGTCCGCTGAAGTTCGTCGAGGGCTTGTTGAACGTTCTCTGCCGAGACCTCCAACTGAGCCGAGCCGCCACATTCTGCCCTTAACGATGACGGAATTTGTACGGTGATGAGCATCGCCAAAACTTCTAACAAAAGAGTTCAACTTTTAAAATCTGCGCAGTATTCCCGCAGGCTTCATCGGGTAGTCGATTCGCGAGATGCAAATTCGACAGCAAGACCAGGAAAAATTCTAAGTGCCGGATTTCGCGAAAGAAACAACAAAATCCAACACAAAAGTCGGCAGGAGTCAGAGTCACCTTTTGTGATTCACATTCGGCTGCCGCCTGCAAACTATACGATGGGTGAACGTTGATTTCATCGTGATTTCAGCAGGAATCTAAAAAACAGAACGCAACACTTCACTGTTTCGACCCATAACCTAATTACGACAACTCATCACACCGGTCGGAGCAATTCAAATGGCTAATTTAAGACGTGGAAGCCGTGGGCCCGAAGTGAAGACGCTTCAATCCGCCCTCAACAGTCAGCTATTCCCAAACCCACGCTTGGTCGTCGATGGCATCTTCGGAGCCAAGACCGAAGCCGCCGTGATTGCGTTTCAGAAGCAGGCGGTAATTCTGGTCGATGGAATTGCTGGGAATCAAACCAAAGCGGCTCTTGGAATGCCGACCACAGGGCAAGCGTACACGCATCGCGTCCGGCTTCATTTTCGTAGCCTGACGCTGACCGACTTACCGTTCAATCAGATCTTGGCAGGAACCCAGGAAGTTTACGCCCAGTACAACATTAAGGTCGAGTTCGGCTCGGGAGAGTCGCTGCTTTTAACACCGGCGGAAGCTGCTAAGTTTCAGCAAATCGACGGCCAATGTACTTGGAAAGTGAACTCCGGCGAGTATGCCGAACTTCAGAAAATCGGGAGTCCCGCTCCAACAAATGACATTGTTGTCTATTTCGTGGATCGATTTTCTCAAGCACTTAACGGCTGTGGTGGGCACTTGAAGAATCGCCCCGCCTGTATTGTTGCTAAGGCAGGCACCAAATGGTGTGTGGCTCACGAAATCGGACACGTCCTGCTAACTTCGTCCTTCTCACCAGTACATATCGGAGCGACGAGCAACTTGATGTACAGCGTCGACATAGCACGAAGCGTACCGAGCCTGAACCCTGCCCAAGTGCAGAAGATCAAGTCGTCACCCCTCTGTCGCTCCATTTGATCATCACTGGTCACAAGACATTTTGATCCGGGGTTTGCCAGATGTTCCGGGAGCATCCGTTGCAGGCCTCGGATTTTTCTATCTTGTTTGGCTGCCGCTTGACTAAATTCTGTTCGGCCATTAATGTAACCTTGTGGTTAATTAACCGGAGGGTTTATTTCATGCGAGATGCTTTGAGTGAGACTTTCGCCGCTTTGGCGGATCCGACCCGCCGGGCTATGCTCGCTCGGCTGGCAGAGGGGCAAGCCAACGTAACGGAACTTGCCGAGCCTTTTTTGAATCGAATGAGTCTTCCGGCCGTTACCAAACACTTGAAGGTGTTGGAGCGTGCGGGCTTGGTAACGAAAACGCCAGATGCTCAACGTCGGTCTTGCCATCTGAATGCCGAAGCCCTCAAGGAAGCGGCCGACTGGATGTCGACTTATCGCGAATTCTGGGAAGCGAGTTTCGATCGACTCGATGATTATTTGAAAAGCGTAACGTCACAGGTCAATCAACCTAACCAAGGCAATTCGAAGAACGATGTTTGACAATCCTAAGCCCAACGAGATCTACATCTGCCGTGTCTACGATGCCCCAATTGCCGTGGTGTGGGATGCTTGGACCGATACCGAAAAGGTGGCACAGTGGTGGGGACCTCGCGGCTTCACGCTAACGACCCACAGCAAAGAACTCCGGCCGGGTGGTTTTTGGAACTACACGATGCACGGCCCGGATGGGACCGACTATCCGAACCGAACGGTCTATCACGAGGTCACGCCGCGCAGGAAGTTGGTTTACGATCACGGAGCCACGGCCGACCGTGCTCCTCTATTTCGAGTGACGGTGCTGTTCTCAGAGAACGATGGCAAGACGACCATGGAGATGACCATGGCCCTCGCTACTGCCGAGCAAGCAGCAGCGACCCGCAAGTTCGTAAAGGAAGCGGGTGGGAACGCGACTTGGGATCGCTTGGCCGAGTTCCTCGAGAAGCAGAATTCTTCGCGAGATTTGTTCGTGATCAACCGCAGCTTTGAGGCCTCGAAGGAAGTCGTCTTTTCGATGTGGACCGATCCAGGACACTTCGTAAAGTGGTTGCCCCCAGCAGGGTTTGAGATGGAGATTCTGGAAGGAGAAATCGTCCCTGGTTCGAGTATCTTTTTCCGCACATCGAATAATAAAGACGTAACGATGTACGCCAAGATGTCGTACCAAGCGATCCAATCGCCAGATTTCCTGGTCTATGAGCAAGCGTTCTGCAACGAACATGGCGAGCCAGGGCATCATCCCAGTCTTCCAATTTGGCCATCGACGATACTGACTACGATTCGGTTCTTTGACGAAGGTCCGCATGGCTCGCGCGTGAATGTCAACTGGGAACCATGCGGTAAGTTTACGGCCGCCGAAGTCAAAGCGTTCCTCAACCTACGTTCGAGCATGACACAAGGCTGGAATGGATCGTTCGATAAGCTGGAAGCGATACTTCCTGTCGGTTAGTCGCCTATCGATACGCCAGCACTACGTCGGTTGAGCCGAATTGCTGGGGCGAAATTCCGAGGACTTATGATTAAGGCGAGTCAGGCGTCGTGCGACATGCACAATGATCGCGACGTGTACCCCCACGGCGACGCCTACCGCAATAAGGTGCGCTGACCAACTGGCATCTGCGCCGACGACCGCTACGCACCATCCGCCTAGCGGTAGGAACAGTAGCACGGCGGTGATCACGCCGGGGTTATATTCTCGGCGTTTGATTGTCATTCCGATGTGGGGAACGGCGTTCACAACGGCTAGGTATCCCGCGACCAATCCTGCCACTGGAGAGTAGAACCACGCCGCGTAGAAAGCGATCAAATCAATCGCCCATACTCCCAATGAATTGATCCAGAACGTTGCGGCTGGAGTGAGGGCTTCTCGACCTCCGCCGATCGTTCGGTTGATGTACAAGCGAAAGCGATCACCCTGATGCTCTTCCCATTGGTGCAGCATGTACGCGGGAAGTTGGAGATAGACCAGCGCTAAGGCGAGCCCTGCCGAGGAAGCGATCAGTGGCGCGACTGCGAACAAAAACATTGAACTAAACAAAGCAGCGGCAGGCCACTGCCAGTCACGAACGAGCCAGTTCCACATCTCTTAGTCTCAATATGAAGCGTTGGTGAGAAACTCACAATACGCCAGCCTACGTCGCGGATTGGTGTTCATGGGAGGAATTCGTTGACGGCCGCTCGAGGAACGGAATAATCGTTACGCATCGTACAACCTAATCTGGTACCTTAGAGCAAACTACGTCACGTCGTGCTCGGGAGGCGGTTTCCCATTCGACGAAAGGACTGGGCGAATCACGACTAATGCCAGGATCAGTCCGACGACAACTCCGAGATAGCCTGCGTTGTGGATATAGGCAACGCGAACAAACGCCCATTCTTCATCAATTCGGAGAACTCGGAGTATCGGTTTCCAGGCAGAATAGTCTGCGGTCGGTCCACGCCAGATTCCGTAAAGGTAACCGCCAATCCCGAATAGCAGCACGCACGAAAAGATGATCGCAATGCCTCTCCCAATCTGTCGATGGGCGATCGATCTCGGCTGGTCCGGAATCAATCGACGTGCGAGAAGCCATGCCGCAAAGAGCCCTGCCCACCATGTCGCCAGGAAGCCGATCGTCCCGGCAAACATTCGATTACCCAAGCCGAGATCGGCATAGCGAAACTGATCGAACTTCAGCTTGGTAAAGTACTCTGGCGAGATTGAGTAGGTCACCTGATCATGAACGATGCCATAAAGGCCAGCGATCATGCCCCCCACGATTGCTACGCCAAGCATTGCTGGCAAATCGGCCAAACGGATGTGGGGTACGAGATATTTCAATAACTTCATGAGAGAGACCAATGATTCCTCTGTTTTCTAGGCCCCAATGATACCTCAGGGAAAGACCAGGATGTTTGTTGGTCGCCTCGAGTGCTGGCATGGTGGAAAAAAAGTCTTATGCGGCTGACCGAAACAATGGGGCTTCACTCGCCCTAATGTGGCATCGCCTCGGTGGCCAAACCGCGACGATATGCCAAATTGCTCGTGAACCTTTTAAACTGGGGCCGCTCTTAAAAGTTATCTGCCAAATTCGTTTTGGTAGGCGTTACCCGCATTGTCAGATTGGACTCGTGTGGGTAATATCTAACTTCTTCGGGGTGTAGCGCAGCCTGGCTAGCGCATCTGCTTTGGGAGCAGAGGGTCGCAGGTTCGAATCCTGTCACCCCGACTAAACAAAAGCCTTTGTGCAACAATAACTTGTACGAAGGCTTTTGTTGTTCTTGGAATTAGCTGTATTCCGGTTCGACGGAAAAGTGACCAGGGAATTTGGCCATCCCATTGCTCCCCTATTTCCCATCGTAGCGACACCATCGAGATTGTCATTCCACCGGAATCGGCCTCTCTGAATCTTTTCAAATCTAGACTGGTGAGCTCGTGCGGTCTGCCTGGAATCTTGCGATAGCCTCAATCGCTCATTCACGCACATTGTCGCCAACGGTCGTTACGGCCGCGTTACCTCAACTAGCATCGTGGAGGCATGTATCTCAGGACGGGCGATTCGTGCTCGTCATGGTTTCACCACTTCCTATCGATGAAGAGACAAGTCGAGGCAGTTTCGAGGCGGGCGAAACGGAAGAGATCCGCACCAATTATTCGCAATCTGGTTTGTACCGGAACTACGGTACCGCCAGTCCTTTATGGACGCTGCCGTACGAAGACTGGACGCATCAGGTCTTCATGGGGCCGGACGGGAAGCATCTCGTTATTGCCAGCGTCGGAGAGACAACGTGGAGTAATCAGAGTGATCACGCTGTGACCTTTTTCCGGAAGGGAATTCCGTTGGCGTCCTACATGTATGCCGATCTCACCTCATGGTGAGAGCAGCGGATGCCGCGTTTATCGGGAAGATCTGCAGAAGATTCGGCTTTCGATTCGGATGCGTTGAGGTTCGGTTTGTCGACGCAGGAAGGGGTACGAACAACATTTGACGTGACGAACGGTCAGGTCATCATTGATCACGCGTCACCATTGCCGGTCTACCTCGGTACCATGTCGTCGTTCTTATCACCTTATTTCTGCTGCGACTTAAGCCAGTTAACGCTCAGGTCCGGGAAGTCGGTGCAAACATCGTCGACGTCTGCGACGTTGAATAACGCATCGTGTAAGGCATCAATCGTTGGGCAATTCTTGGGAAGGTCGTCCTGGCGAACAACACCGGTAATCACTCGCAGTCTGGCTTGATGCGCGGCCGTCGTGAAATCGCTGGCATGCGGCTGGCCATGTTCATCCCAGGTTACAACCCGTGGCAAGTTCGGAAATACTCCGTCAACGTAAGTTGCCAGTTCTTGAAGGGCGCCTGCTGTGGCAAGTTGGTCGTAATTAGAACCGTCGGCCCCGGTCTTCTTCCCGGAATAGATCATCATCAGCCGACCTTTCCACCCCAATTCTTCACGCAAACGTTTAAGCGTCGATTGCTCGAAACATTGGATCCAACATGCGGAGTCTTTATTATTGCCGTAGCCATGACGGAAAAGGACTTTGTAGACCGCCAGTGTTACGTCGCGGCCTTCTTGCTGGTGAAATGTTGGGTTTTTTATCTCGGTGAAGAGACCAACATTGCGACCGGTACTGATATTCATTCCTTGGATAAACCGGATCTCTTCGTCCAATGTGTGCAGTTGATACGAGTAACCGTCGATTGGAAAACGCCCTGGATTAACAGCTTCGCCGGTCCTGTAATTGACACGTTGCGTCGCATTCAATTGCTTAATTTCCGCTAGTGTAAAATCGATGGCATAGTACCGGCCGTCTTCTCGCTTTCGCTGTGGAAATTGCGTTGCCACATCGGTGATTCCATCCAAGTGAATATCGTGCAGCACCAGGGGAACATTGTCTTTGGTGAGGACGACATCCTGCTCTAGGAAGTCAGAGCCTTGCGCGAATGCCATCGCTTTGGCTGGCAGACTGTGTTCGGGAAGGTAGCCGCTCGCCCCGCGGTGCGCAAAGACTTCGTGATGATCTGCTGCCCAGGCTGAGGTTGGAGCCAGCAACAGCGCGAGAATGAGCCCGACGTATTTCATGATGGTGATTCAAGTGGCAAGGAAGTAACGGAAAGACTTCAAGGTGGCATTGAATTTTACCAGACAACGCCGATGCAGTCGCTGACGCGATACCTAACTCATCTGAAGTGAGAGCGTTAGTACGAATTGCTCGTTTTCGGCATTTAGTAGCGGGTGATAGCCAAATAATGGGCAAGCAGACGCAGACGTGCGAAATGGCGCAACTATAATGCCAGCAGGTACAGAACACGATTGGCATAAGGAGCATCCACCGATGCAGCGCTCGCGTACATTCGCTTGGTCTTTCTTGATTGTCCCCGCACTGGTTTTCGCCAGCCAATTTGGCCTCATGCCAACTTCCGAGGGGTGGGCACAGGAATCGGCGGAGCAGGACCAAGCCAAGACGGAAGAGAAGTCACAAAAGCCAAAGGAGTTTGTGCGCGAGATCCCAACCGAAACGTCCGTCGTGACGCAGCATGAAGTGACGGTCAACGGCGAGACGATTCCCTACGAAGCGACCGCAGGAACTCAACCGGTTTGGGACGACAAGGGTAAGCCTCTCGCTACTCTGTTCTATACCTTCTACCGCCGCACCGATGTCGAAGATACCGATCGTCGCCCTCTCTTGATCTCGTTTAATGGTGGTCCAGGTTCTGCCTCGGTATGGATGCACTTGGCGTACACTGGCCCGCGCATGCTGAACATCGACGAAGAAGGTTACCCGGTCCAGCCTTACGGTGTTCGCGAAAATCCACATACCATTTTGGACATCGCCGACATTGTGTACGTGAATCCGGTTAACACCGGTTACTCGCGGATCGTCAACGAGAAAGCAGATCCCAAGCAATTCTTTGGTGTCAATCAAGATGTCTCGTACTTGGCCGAATGGATCAATACGTTCGTCAGCCGGGTGAATCGCTGGCAATCGCCGAAGTACCTGATCGGCGAGAGCTACGGAACGACGCGTGTCTCTGGCCTGGCCTATGAACTTCAAAGCAGCCAATGGATGTATCTCAACGGTGTGATCCTGGTTTCTCCAACGGAACTCGGGATCGAACGAGATGGCGCCGTCGATGCCGCCAACCGTTTACCTTATTACGCCGCGACAGCGTGGTATCACAAAAAGCTTTCCGAGGAACTTCAAAAGCAAGACTTGATGGAAGTTCTGGAGCAAGCCGAAAAGTTTACGATCGACAAGCTGCTACCGACAATGGCCCGTGGGGCCTGGGCGAGTGATGAAGATCGTGCGGAAGCGATCAAGGGCTTCGCTAAATATTCGGGACTCAGCGAAAGTGTGGTCGAGCAATACAACCTCGATGTACCCACGCGATTTTATTGGAAAGAACTCCTCCGCGGGGAAGGACGAACGATCGGTCGCCTTGACTCTCGCTATCAAGGGATCGATCGTCAAGATGCTGGCGACTCGCCTGATTTTAACGCCGAACTAGCTTCATGGCTGCACTCGTTTACACCGGCGATTAACTGGTACTTCCCCAATGAGCTGAAGTTCAAGACCGACGTGAAGTACAACATGTTCGGTCCCGTTGGACGTTGGGATTGGGATGGTGATCAGACCGGAGAGAACCTCCGCCAAGCGATGGCCATGAACCCTTACCTTCAGGTGATGATTCAATCGGGCTATTACGATGGGGCGACTACGTACTTCAATGCCAAGTACACCATGTGGCACTTAGACCCCAGTGGCAAGATGAAGGATCGACTGCAATTCAAAGGCTATCGCAGTGGTCACATGATGTATCTTCGCAACGATGATCTCCGTCAGGCAAACGACGATATTCGCGAGTTCGTCAAGCAATCGTTGCCAGCTGACGGAACTCCTGCAAAGTACGAATAAACGCAGGGTGGCAGCCGGGACGCTACGTTGGAATGGGTTCACGTGGCGTCTTGTGTCAGACACGGGGGATTTATGTTTCGTGCGAAGTCTACCAGTATTTGGCACATGTCCGTCCGCTCATAGGTGGCATTTTAGTGGTGAATCCGTGATCTTCGAAGGTTACGTTTTTGCCTCTTTCGTTTTTGTGTCGCATACTTCGATGGATGATGTTCCCGAACTACGGCAGGCCCAAGCAGCTGCCGAGCGACTCATCTGGCAGAATCTCTGTGGGGCATTATCGATCACTCGAAACACACGAAAGCGACTCGATGCAGTCTACCAATCGAACGATCTTGCATGTCGATGATTCCGCGATGATTCGTCAACTGGTGCACGACCACTACACCGAACTCGGGTACCAGGTGATCTCGATCGCCGATCCCCGTGAAGTGATGGCGGCCCTCATGGAAAACAATTGCCAGGTCGTCATTTCCGATATCGAAATGGAACCGATTGACGGTCTCACCCTGCTTCGCGAGATCAAGAAAGAAGACGGCGGCGTGTCGGTGATCATGCTTTCAATGCGTGCTGACACCAACACCATATTGCGATCGATGCGTTGGGGAGCGGATGCTTACATCTTTAAACCGCTGAATGACTTCACTCGGTTGGATGCTGCCGTCATGGCTACATTTCGAAAGTACGAAGCTTGGTGGGATGCTCTCCAAGAGGGAAGAAATCGCAACTCCCGAAACGAACCCTCGCTGGCGTAATTGCTCCGCGAATAGATTTATTCGCGTGCGAACCATCTCTTTCCATGCTTTTCTCAATGCTCCGGTCGTAACGATTACCGCGCCCAAGCTCCCTAAACTACGGTAAGGCGCAGGGGTTAACTGCCTCGCTCTTTGCGCTTTCTTCTAGATTGTTCCCATATTTGATCATCGCATGGGAAGCATATTTGGAAGCATGTAACGTCGAATCCAAGTTGTGTTCGGCGGACGAGGGGCAAAGCCGATGATCAAACCACATGTTCAACCGACCGGGCATGAAGTGACGTTTGGCGACGATGAAATAATCGTCAGCAAGACAGATCCCAAAGGGATTATCACATACGCCAACCAAACTTTTATTGAAGTGGCTGGCTACACCGAGGAAGAACTTCTCGGTGCTCCCCACAACGTCATCCGCCACCCCGACATGCCTCGATGCGTGTTTAAACTTCTGTGGGAGACGATTGCCGCCGGCAATGAAATCTTCGCGTACGTCGTCAATCTTTGCAAAAACGGTGATCATTACTGGGTCTTGGCACACGTCACGCCTAGTTTCAACGCCCAGGGCCATATCGTTGGCTATCACTCCAGCCGGCGAGTACCTGACCGTACTGCGATCGACAAGATTGTTCCGATCTACGCTTCGCTGAAGAAGATCGAAGATTCCAACCCTGACTGGCGGGAAGGCATGAGAGAGGCTGAGGCTGAACTTGGCCGTCTGCTCGAATCGGTTGGAATGTCGTACGACGAATTCGCTTTCTCGCTGGTCCAGTGTGTTTAGGAGTCGGAAGTCATGTCACAAGTAATCGATCAGGTCTCTGAAAACACGGAAAACAAAGTGCTAGCGGCCCGAGTCAAGGAAGTCGAGGCACGTCTCGAGCAGTACGACCATTGGATTGAACGGGCCACCGAAGTCTGCATTCGCGCCGCCCATGGAGATCTCGAAACTCGCCTTCTTCATGTCGACGCTGAGGGAGATCTGGCACGCTTGATGTTCAGCATCAATGGTCTGCTCGACTACACAGACGCGTTCGTTCGCGAAGCAAAAGCGGTGCTTGGATTCACGGCTCAAGGAAAGTTCTTCCGTCGAGTGATCTTGCGAGGTATGGTCGGTACCTTCAAGCACGCCGCGCAAATCATCAATCAGTCGACCGAGGAAATGAAGCACGCAGCGGACGAACTGGCGCACGCCGATTCTCGTCGACTTGCGATTGCCGACCAGTTCGAGGCCACGGTCAAAGAGATTGCCACTTCGGTTGCCGCGTCCGCGAATGATATTCGAGGTACGAGTGGTCAACTTGCGGCAACAGCACAGCATACGGCCCGCCAAGCCGACGAAACCTCGCAATCAGCCGACCGAACCAAAGCCATCGTCTCTCAGGTCGATCAGGCAAGTCAAATGCTGGCCGACAGCATCGGCCAAGTAAACACGCAGGTTGCTGAGACGAACCAAGTCGTCCAGCGTGCGGTTAGCGAATCGAAAGAAGCCAATACGATTGTTGTCGGTTTAGAGCAATCCTCGACCCGGATCGGAACGGTAGTTGAAACCATCGCCGAGATTGCCAAGCAAACGAATCTCTTGTCGCTAAATGCGGCGATCGAGGCGGCGAGGGCAGGGGAGGCCGGCCTCGGATTCGCCGTGGTTGCCGCCGAAGTGCGTAAACTAGCTGAACAAACTCGTGATGCGACAAACGCCGCCAAAGATGAAATTGGTTGCGTCCAAGACTCGTCCGCCAAAGCCGCGCGAGCGATCACGGCGTGCGGGGAGATGATATCGGAGATCAACGACTTCAGTGAAAAGGTCTTCCAACTGGTCCAAGAGCAGGCGAGTGCGACCGCGGAAATTCGCATGAGTGCTACCGAAGCGGCAACCGAAACTTCCAGCGTGTCCGACTCGGTCAATCAGACGACCCAAGCTGTTGCCGAAACGCGAGAATCGTCCGAGAGGTTAGTTACCGCGGCAACCGAGCTGCAGAGCTTTTCGACGAAACTATCCCAGAGCGTCGATGAATTGCTGACGACGATCCGGAAGGTATGAGACCAATTAGCGAGAACGTAGACCATAAAAAAACGGGAGCCAATCGGCTCCCGTTTTGATTTAATCATTTAGATCGCACGCCTAATTAGGCGGCTCGTCGGTCGGAGTCAACGTCGGCGAGCAAGTACTCGTTCAGCCGATCAAACTCATCGGCATTCTTGAAGTGGATAACGATCTTGCCACCCTTGGTCGACTGCTTGATATCGACCTTCGTGCCCAGGGCCATTCGCAGATCTTCTTCCAAAGAGACAACTTGCTTCGACTTGGTGCGGGCACCTTTCTTCGCCGGAGCAGGAATGTCGGTTGCTTCGTCGCCATTTAAGAAGTCCTGCACGGCCTGTTCGGTGGATCGGACGCTCCAACCGTCACGGACAATCCGCGTTGCAAATTCGCATTGGGTCACTTCATCACCGAGTGGCAGCAAAGCACGAGCATGGCCTTGCGAAAGCTCGCCACTGTGGACCGACGCTTTGACCGCGTCTGGCAGATCGAGCAGACGAACCAGGTTGGCGATCGTACTGCGATCGACTTTGATCCGATCGGCCAGTTCGCCCTGTGTTGCGTTGTGCTGCTCGAGGTAACGCTGGAAGCTGATCGCTTTTTCCAGTGGGTTAAGATCTTGCCGCTGCAAATTTTCGACAATGGCCAGTTCCGCGACCAAGCGATCGTCTGCTTCTCGAACCAAGGCTGGAATTGAATCCCAACCGGCGATACCGGCCGCACGAAGGCGACGCTCGCCACTGATCAATTGAAAGCGTTCACCAACCTGGCGAACGACAATCGGTTGCAGGATATCGTGCTGCTTGAGGCTTTCGGCCAGCGAAGCGATTTCCGCGTCGTCAAAGTTGTGGCGCGGTTGATAGGGGTTGCGATCGATCTGGTCGAGCGCGATCCGCGAAGCATCGCTCTTCTGAGCAGCTTCTTCGGTGAAGTCTGATTCTGCCAGGCGAGGTCGGAATGGAACTGTTTCCGAATCAGGAGCGTCTTCTCGCAATTCCACTTCGGCTGCCTGATCGGTCGGGTCGCCTAACAGGGCTGCCAAACCACGCCCCAATCGCTTTTGTCTAGTCACGATCTAAAACCTCCATGCATAATTCCATATGAGCGCGTGCCCCGCGGCTGCGAGGTGCGTGGGTAATAACGGATTGCCCGAAGCTAGGTGCCTCGGAAACCCAGTGGTCTCGCGGGACCACTGTATCGAACACGATGTCACCAAAGAACTCGCGAACCTCTTGTTCGACTTCGTGAGTCAGTTCAAGGGTTGGATCGTACATGGTGAGTACGATTCCGCCGAACTCGAGCTTGCCGGGCGGCCTTCGCATGACGTCGCGGATCACACGAATCATCTGTGTGAGACCTTCCATCGCAAAGTACTCCGCCTGAATCGGCATCAAGACTTCGGTAGAAGCAGCCAGAGCCGTCTGTGTGATCGCGCCTACGGAAGGAGGGCAGTCGATCAACACATAGTCGAACTGATTCATCCCAGAGGCGAGGTGCCCTTGTAGGACGGTCGAGGTCGACTTCTCACCACCAGCCAATCGCTCGACATCCTCGAAGCTGCGACTTCCAGGAACCAGGAAGAGATTCTCGGTTGCCGTTTCCAGAATCGAGTCGCCAAGCGGACGATCGGACACCAGGGGATGCCGGTCGGTCGGTTGAAGGCCGATCCCCGTGGTGGCGTTGCACTGAGGATCAAGGTCGACCAGCAGCGTGCGCATCTCGGCCATGGCCAACCCGGCGGCCAAGTTAATGGCCGTGGTGGTCTTGCCGACGCCTCCCTTTTGGTTGGCGATACATAGGATGCGAGCCATGGTGCCTCAGTGCGATTACGTTCGAAAATCCATTTTCGAGGGTGCGGATTTTAGCCGCGAACGTAAAAACGAGGAAACGGCATTTTGGCCTCTGAGGACCCTGTTTCACGTGAAACATTCTCTTTAATCCAACTTGTTTCACGTGAAACACCTATTTTGACACGCTCCCCTAGCAGAACGGACATCGCGAGGGCGGTCTTCCAGCGGGATGTTGGAGTCTAGATTGGCCAAGGGGAGACCTGGCATGGGAGAAGTTGTGAGCATCGGAATAGTTCAATCGACTGCCTGGCGAGATTACTACCGCACGATAAAGAAGAGTCAACGTCCTTCCTGGATGCCAAGTTGCAATAGGTTAGCCAATCCACAAACCGCCGCAACGATTGCCGTCGTGATCATCAACTGATAGATGGTCAGGGTTCTTGGTAAGGGAAGCTGGTCTTCCTTGAACCCGCGAAGTTGCTGCAGCCAGATCCAGTTCTGCCAAGCCATCCAGTAGGAGCCGTATCCGAACATCATTGAGCCGAGTACCAGAATCGTAGCCGGCGGCCAGATGAATACGAATAGTGCACTAACCGTGAATAGAAAACCGGCGACCATGGCCAGGGTGAATTGAATCGTTCCTGAAAGTGTCGCGGCAAACTTACTCGCCCCAAAGGTCGCCCAAAGCTGCACGTTGCGCAGGCCAATCAGAACACCACCACCGACGAGAGCACTTGGGGCGTGACCGTACACAACGAGAAAAGCCATGAAGGCGATACCCACCGACAAAATGCCGGAGTAGATTTGCGTTGCGACGTGCAACGATCTAGGTGGTATGTCGGCCATCGGGCTTCGCGTTCGAGTGTTTCACGTGAAACAGGCCAGTCTACGAAACCAGAAAAGTCGATGCGAATTCTTTTTTTGGAAGAGGCAGTATCGTTTCACGTGAAACATGTTGGCTTGCAGTTGGGATCTTTAATTAGAATCAGCTGCGTTGTCCATCATTTATCGAAACGAGATATGCACAACGACAATCCGTTTGATTCACCTAACGTCGAGAAATTCACGTTCAAGGAACGAGGGACCAGGAACGTCTTTTGGGGACTGACGATTTTCCTTTGCGCAAACTGCCTTCTCCTTGCGTGGTTTCTGCCAGGCGTGGCAATGGTTCTCGCCATGCTGGTCGTCTTACCGGGATTAGCAAATGGCTACATCGACTACCGCCGGCGACTTCTTGCTGGACCGGTTGATGGACTTACTCAATGGGGAACCATGGTGGTTGCCTTCCTCCAGTTGATTCCGTTTGTGCCTTTGGGCGGGCTTGTCATGTTTTTGATTGCCGAAGCGGTTGTGGCCTATGCTCGAGCAACGATGCCCGATGGAGTTTCCGCTTGGGATGTGATGGCTGGTTACCTGATGGGCTTGATCGGCGGCATTCTGACCTATGCCGCAGCTGTTCTCATCATGTTGGTTTGGAAGGTCATTGGCCTGAATAAGTCATATCGAGAACTAGCGGTTAGTCAGCCAACTACTTGAGAGGATTGAACACCAGGCCACAAACCGGCTGGGGATTCGTCAGAATATTGTCGCCGAACGGATTGCCTGTGGCCCACAACGGCTCAAGCTGATTGGGCTGGGGCGGCAGGACGATTGCGGCCATCGAGTATTCCGGAAACTCTTCCGAGCGGATTCGCTCGATGAGCGACTCGACATCTTCCACATAGGTGCTCTGAGGTTCGGCAATTTCAAGGAGTTCGTGCATGACCAACCAACCGAGGATCGAGCTGTCCAGATACCGCCAGGCTTCGGGGAGATCAGGAGAGCATTCGTCCATATGCAAAATGCCTGCCTCGGTGAGTGAGGCAATCACCCATTGATCATCGGCTGCACAGTAGAAACCGAAGTTTCCGTTACCCATTTCGTTCAATTCGTTCCATAGCCTGGCCGCCGCCTCCGCACCTTGCTCATACGGAATTGCATCGAAGTAAACTCCCAGTTTCTCGATTAATTCTGTGCTCGCGATCTCGGGGGCGTTTCCGTACAGCGGCAATCGGGTGAGGCACTCAAGGCCTGGTTCGCTCATCTCGAAGAACGCTGTCAAAACACACTGAGCCGGGTGGTGTGATGGGAGATCTGATACTTGTTTGAGCTCGTGCCGATAAAGTTGGGCGATCGAACGAGGAGTTTCATAAGTGTAGCAAGCTGAGCAGTTGGCCATCGCTTCACGAACTTCGCCAATCGCCAAGTGATCTGTAACGGGCCACAGACGGTGGATAACTCCGAATTCGTCCTTGGCGACAAGGGGAGTCATGGTGGCAACTGCATGATTTAGAATCTGACTTACCTTCCGTTGGGAATCGGCATAAATTGCCACGGCAGGCTCAACGTTGGTGTGAGTGGCGCCGAGCATCTGCAGGTTGTTCAGGGAATTCGTTTCATCGTCCACTTGCTCGGGGGCAGAATTCCCGTCCGTGGAATATTCCGTGAGATCCTGATCCGGGAGGAGAGCCCCAGCGAGTAATCCGCGGCGGATGACGCGTTCACCACGGAAGTCGAATTCTTGATGATAAACGTAAATCGCCGGATCCGGGTCCTTCTGCAAAACCCCTTGTCGTTGCCAGTCGGTAATGAATCGCGCTGCCCGCGTGAAGCGATTGCTCGACTCGTCGTCGCCAACTTCGGCCCGATTGGTAAGCACCCGAGCAACATTGGCGGGGTGTCGCTGATAGAGTTCATCCAGTTTCTCGGCTGAGATTTCAGCGGCAGGAGGCGAAATCACTTCGGCCAGGGAACCGATATGGCCAAGGTCGTAACGAAGTCCGTGAATGGCTCGGATTTCGGGCATCTGGGGCTTTCTTCTGATCTGCAGGCAATAAAAAAGGACTCGCAACGAGTGCGAGTCCTTCCCATTTTATCGAATTGTTGCCCCAATAGGGCGCCGCGATTAATAGCGGTAGTGATCCGGCTTGAAAGGACCGTCGACTGGCACGCCGATGTAGTCGGCTTGCTTCTGTGACATCTTGGTCATCTTCACGCCCAGCTTGTCGAGGTGCAGGCGAGCCACTTCTTCGTCCAGGCTCTTCGGCAGAACGTGCACGCCGAGTGGGTAAGCGTCAGCATTCTTCCAAAGTTCGAGTTGGGCCAAAACCTGGTTGGTGAACGAAGCCGACATGACGAACGACGGGTGGCCGGTGGCACAGCCCAGGTTCACGAGACGACCCTCGGCCAGGATCAGAATGGCGTGACCGTCAGCGAACGTGTAACGATCGACCGGACCACCTTCTTGCGAGCTTGGTTTGATCGATTCACGGGTGACGTCCTTTTGGCCGTTGAGCCAAGCCATATCGATTTCGAGGTCGAAGTGACCGATGTTGCACACGATCGCGTCATTCTTCATACGCTTCATGTGTTCGCCGGTGATGATGTCGCGGTTACCAGTGGTGGTAACGAAAATGTCAGCCCGATCGCAGGCATCTTCCATCGTGGTGACTTCGTAACCTTCCATTGCGGCTTGCAGGGCAATGATCGGGTCGATTTCGGTGATGATCACACGAGCACCGAAGCCACGCATCGATTGGGCACAACCCTTTCCGACGTCTCCGTATCCAGCGACGACGACAATCTTGCCAGCGACCATCACGTCGGTTGCACGTTTAATACCGTCAGCCAGCGATTCGCGGCAGCCGTACAAGTTGTCGAACTTGCTCTTGGTGACGGAGTCGTTGACGTTGATCGCTGGAGTCTTCAGTTCACCCTTCTGGTGCATCTGATACAAGCGGTGGACGCCTGTGGTGGTTTCTTCGGAAAGACCCTTGATGCCGTCTAGCAGCTCTGGGAACTTGTTGTGGACCATGGCGGTCAGGTCGCCACCGTCGTCCAGGATCAAGTTCAACGGTTCGCCGCTGGGGAAGAAGATCGTCTGTTCGATGCACCAATCGAATTCTTCTTCGGTCATACCCTTCCAGGCGTAAACCGGGATACCTGCTTCTGCCATCGCAGCAGCAGCGTGATCTTGAGTGGAGAAGATGTTACAGCTGCTCCAAGTCACCTCGGCACCCAGTTCGACTAGCGTTTCAATCAGCACAGCCGTTTGGATGGTCATGTGGAGACAGCCAGCGATGCGGGCTCCGGCCAGAGGTTTTTCGTCGCGGTACTTTTCGCGAAGGGCCATCAAGCCGGGCATTTCGACTTCAGCCAGGTTGATTTCCTGACGTCCGCGCTTCGCGAGGGAGATGTCCTTAACCTTGTACGGAAGCTTTTCGACCTGGGACACTGTGGATTCCACCTTGTATTGGGAAGGGTGCAGAATGGACCGGAGCACGGAGTTGAATCAATTGAGACCGCGACCGAGTCGAGGAAAACGCACAAAAATGCGCCGCAACTAACCGAATATGATACGGTGCTGGCACGCATTAGCAAACCCGGGATGAGGGGACCAGGTTAACTAGAAACTTTAGGTATCAGCCGGGAATTTAGGCCTAACCAACAAGAGTGCGGATAATCCGCCGGTATCTCGGTGTTAAGAGGTTTTGATCTGGGCAAATGCCCCTTGAGCGGCAGAAACAAAGGCCTCGACCTTGGCCATATCTTTGATCCCCGGCTTGCCGCTAAATTCAACCCCGCCAGCAACATCCACCGCAGATGGCCGAACGGCCTGGATTGCTTCTGCGATATTCTTGGGGTGTAGTCCGCCAGCTAGCACGAATCGAGTCACTTCGGGCACGCCCTGCCAAGTTGCTGCCAACTTCCAGTCGGTTAGTTGCCCAGTGCCACCGAAGGCACCTTGAACGGCGGCGTCCATCAGGAACGCGTGAGGCTGGAAGCTGCCGGGCGAATTCTCCCAGCGAGAAAGCGATCCACGACTAGCTACCATGATGGGAATATGGAGTTCCTCATAGATAGTCTCTGCGAACTCGCGGCTCTCGTCCCCATGAAGTTGGATCCAATCGAAGCCGATCCGCTGGTGAGTTTGGCGAATGTCGCCCTCGGTAGCGTTTACAAATAATCCAACGATTTGTACTTCGCCTCTTACGAAGTTGGCGATCTTCTCCGCAATATCGATGTCAACGCGTCGTTTACTGCCAGGAAAGAAGTTCAAACCAATCGCGTCGGCACCGCTATGAGCAACGGCGATGGCGTTTTCGAAATCGGTCAAACCGCAAATTTTGATGCGGAACATATCAGGCACAGGCATGATCTACGGAGTCCGTATATTCGTTAACCGCCACACCAGGCGGAACATTCTGCTTAAGGATACCGATGCAAGGAAGATAGCGGACGAATCCAGGGAGAAGGCCTTCTTCTCTCATTCCAATATATTACAGCTTTCCGGCGGAAGGGTGACCCGTTGGCTTCCCCAACTCATCCCCATTACTCACCACCAGGTTCCCAGCAGGGCGGACTGGGCGTTTGGTATCGTTCGATCATCGTTGTGGTGGCGGTTGTATTGGCCGGATTACCTTGGTGTCGGACGGGACAATCGGGCTATGTCGCGGATGGAACGGCCATCATTACATCAGATTCTGCAGAGCCGGAAGCGAACGCTCACCTGCAACCGATGCTCGATGAGATTTTAAAGCAAACCACTGCCGACGGTGCTTTCGCCAATTATCTGGAGCAGCACCCTGAGTTGAAGCAAGAGTTGGGGGCGAAAACAAACCGCGATGCGATCGAATTGTTCCGTCGGCGTTTGGAGGTTGATCCTAACCGAGTTGGCGGCAAGGTGACGATTCAACTCCGCTTCTATGCCGCGAGTCGTCAAATCTGTACCGATGTGATGTCACGCTTTTTGGTGGAATTCCAGAATAAGTTTGATCATTGGAAACAGGATAAGACTTCAATGATCGCGTCGACCTATTCACAGGAACTGGAAGTGACGCAGGCGAAGCTCGAAAAAGTCGATGGCGAACTTCAGCGATATCAAGCCGTCACGAAAGATCCCCCGGCCCGATTACCATCGACTGCCACCGAGCGTCAGGCCTCCCCGGAATGGACCAAGTTATCAGACGACTTGCGGACTGCCAAAACGACGCTACAGCAACTGTTGATCACGCGAACCGAGAGCCATCCGTTGGTGGTTGATCAGAAAGACAAGATTACAGCACTCGAAGCGAGTCTGGCTTCCACTCCGAAGTATCCTTCGAATGAGGATCTGATTCCAAAAACTGCTCGCGAGAATACCGGTGCCTTAGCAGCACAGCAACAATTCAAAATCGACGAGCTTCAAAAAGAGAAAAAGGAAGCTGAGTCTCGATTAACAATGCTGACGCATCGCAAACATGATGCGGATCGGGCGTTAGGATTTGTCCGCGGAATTCACATGGAGGTTCCAGGCGATCAAGTCCAAGTTGCATCGGTTGGTGGGATCTGGAAGATGGGAGCCCTCATGGTTCTTGGGGGCTGGGTGATCTTCTTCGGCTTGATTGCGTTTCAGCTTGCGTGGAGCGCCAGTCGTCCGGCACCCCTGCGATCCGTTGGCAAATTGGCATCGGCATCATCGGTTCCCGTTGTGGCAACGATGTCGCTTCCCAGTTCTTCGCCGCGGATGCCAAGCGGAAGCTCGTTGGTCGGGCCAATGTCATTCCTGATGACTCGCGCAGCGGAACTGACGGTAATCGGTATTTTGGCGATGGTATTGCTAGCAACGCGAATGCATCCCGAAATAGGGGACCTGCTGCATGACGATCCTTTGGGCGTTGTGCGGGAGTCTTTGCGCGTTCTTTTCCCGTCAAGCCAGTAGATGCTGGATCCCCCGCGTCAGCATGGAGAATTGCAACACGAAATGCCGATGCAAAGAAAGCCCAACGGCCTAAATTGAAACTAGCCCACCGCATGGAAGCGGATCTCATAGCCTTCCCCGGGACACGGATGACCATGTACGAAGATTTTTTTGGTTTGTCGCATCGCCCTTTTCCTAGCGTACCTTCCTTGGTTGGCTACCAGGAATCAGTCTCTCACGCGGAAGCGATGGAAACAATCTTACGCTGCGTGCGTCGCGACGAGGGAATTGCAACTTTGTTTGCCGCACCTGGTTTGGGCAAGACGACACTGGCCATGCGTCTGCAGGAAGAGCTAGACGGTCAGTTCGAAGTGGTCCGACTCAATAGCGGACACTGCGGATCGCGCCGCGCTCTGTTGCAAGCGATCGCCTACGAACTAGGTCTGCCGCATCGCTCGTTGGAGGAAGGTGAGCTTCGGATTCAGCTCGCTGAACATGTCGAACGGTTGGACAGCCGACGTGTAATGGGAATCGTGTTGCTGGCCGACGAAGCTGACATGTTGCCCATCCGTCTGCTGGAAGAATTGCGATTGCTCACGAACTTCACTCGCAAGGATCGTTCTCAGATCTCAGTCGTGCTTCTAGGGAATCTGGCATTAGAAGAACGACTGTCGAGTCCCTACTTGGCGTCGTTCAATCAGCGAGTCGGCGCCCGTGCTTATCTGCAGCCGTTGTCCAAATCGGAGGCGACGCAGTATATCCGTCAACAAATGCAACAGGCTGGGACGAAACGGCCGGTGTTTGATGACGCGGCTGTTGAAGTCATTTTCGCTCGCAGCCAAGGTGTGCCTCGAGTGATCAACCAGTTGTGTGATCACTCGTTGCTCCTAGCTGCACTCGGCGGTTTACGAACGCTCGATGGCGAAAGCATCGAAGAGGCCTGGGCTGATCTGCAACGACTACCTTCCCCGAAACGTCAGATCCGAACGGATGGGGCTCACAAGACCGACTCATTGATCGAGTTTGGTTCGTTGGACGACAGCTCGAATGATTCGGTGAGTGACTATCCATCGGTAGTTCGCTTTGAGGATCGTCCTGCGTCCATTGAAAATGAACTCGATGAAGAAGAGTTTGAACCGCAACTAAACGAAGAAGAACCGGAAGTCGAGCTCGTTTTCCAGAATGCCACAAACCCATTTGCTGAACCGTTTGACAAAGAAGAGATCATTATTGATCGGTTTGCCTCGTTGGGAGATCGCCAAGTCGCTGGTATTCGGCGTGTCGTAAGTCCGAAGAACTCGGAGATCGCCGCCTTCCTGGTCGGTTCCGACGATCACCTTGCCGAGGTCGATGTCGTCCAGCCGGAATACGCTAACTCGGACGGGCTCGTCGTTTCACGCGATTATTCGACAACTTCAACCGGTTTCTCCGATACGGATGATCGCGATATCATCGTCATTGAGACGAAGGAAGATGCACCTCAGCATCCGAAGATGCCCGCACCTCAGCGACGCACTTATCGTCAATTGTTCTCGCAGCTTCGTCGTGAGCAAGCGTAACTGGTTGTTATGGCGCGTTTCCTCAAAGCACTGAAAGGTCTTCAATCTCTCGATTCCACGGATCAAGAGAACGCACCGGAAGTGCAAAGCCAGTCAATTGACGCGCGGCAAGATCAACCTGGAGACGATATTCGTTCGACGATTCCGACTGATAATCGCCCGCAATCGGCAGCTTCACAAACGATGGTGATGCCCGAACAAGTCGAGCCTCCTCAGTCGGAGCCTTCGCCAGACAAGGACGAACTCGTCCGGAAGCTGACGCAACAACTGACAATTGCATTAAAGCAGCGGGATGTCGTTGCTGACGAAATGCTGAAGGTTCGCGAAAAACTGGAATCGAACGATCAACGGCACGAAGAAGAAATCGTTCGCCTGCGCGACTCGGTGGAAGGGCATCAGCGATCTGCGAAAACGATCGAAATTGAATTGAAGTCGATCGAATCTGAACTCCGCCAACAGTTGATTCGTCAGCAAGACGAGTTTGTTCAGCGTCTGGGTGAAGTGGAGCGACAAATGCTTCAGCAGGTCGAACGACCGCTGCCAACGGTCACGGAATCTGCCACCGATGCCGAGCTGCGTGAATTCCAAGCCGAACTTCGCCAGCAGATGGTTCGCGAGAAAGAAGATTTCGTGCGTCGCCTGGCGGAAATCGAGAGTCGAATCGCTGAGCAAGCGAAATCTTCCGTTGCCAAGAGCGAAGTGGCGGCCCAATCGAATCATAATGCCGAGCTGAAATCACTTCAGGCTGAGATACATCAGCAGATGGTTCGGCAGCAACAGGAGTTTGCTCAACGCATTGGTGATGTTGAGAAGCAAGTTCGTAAGCAAGTCGATGCTCCTATTGCAGCTACCGAATCGACACCGCCGGTGATGGGGAAATCGGCTATCCGCAAGGCTGAAATCTTTAAGCCACTTCCTAGCCGTCTTGAAGCCGACAAGCAGATTCCCAACACCGACGCGATCAGCACGGCGATGAAGCTGTTGGAGGATCCTGCAGTTACCCACCAGTTCGAGCAATTGGCAGATGCTGTCTTTGGGCATATCGACTTTCAGAATGTTAATCAACCGGAGGTTGTGAATTTTGGGACTTGTTGTCCAGGGCAATGCACAAGCGACCTTGTTTTACGATTAGCGGCGTGGATTAGTCGTCAGGGTGGCGACGTGTTGGTCATCGACGGGGCGCTACGCCAGAAGCGTCTGACCGAGCGACTCGGTCTACGTACGAGCCCGGGACTGTTTGAATTCGTACGGCGTGAAACGTATCGTCAGGATGGTACGTTCCGCCACAAAGAGAGCGGTATCTCGTTTATTCCTGCGGGAAAATCGTCGTTTGTTCTGACGACCAGCGAGTCCGACTTTGTGTCACTTCGGGATCAACTACGTGAGATCGCGAAGACCAATCCCTTGATTCTAATTGCTGGGGAAGGCCCCGATCTGTCAACGTCTTGGCTGCTCGCACAGATTGCGACCAAAACCTATCTTCAAGTCGAATTGGGCGAAGCCTCTGGGGCGGACGTTCGTGCAGCTGTCGATTGTTTTTTGCGACAAGGATGTGAGCCGTCGGGGTTAGTTGCCATGAACGCCTTGAAATAGGTGGTATACTTGGCTGCCACAGGCTCGGTCGTTGAGATCTCGTCCTCTGCCCTCCCTAAACCGCGAAGCGAAACGTCATGGCTAAATATCTCGTTACCGGTGGTGCCGGTTTTATCGGTTCTCATATTGTTGATGGCTTACTAGCGCGCGGCGACGAAGTCGTCATCTACGATAACCTAAGCACAGGGAGCACCGAGAACGTCGCGCAGCATAAAAATGCCACCTTCATCGAAGGCTGCATCACCAATGGCGAGCAATTAGCGGCAGCACTCTCGGGCGTCGAGTACGTTTTTCACGAAGCAGCACTTGCGTCGGTTCCGCTGAGTGTGGAACGCCCCCTTGATACCAACTTGCATTGCGTGACGGGAACCCTGACTGTTCTGAACGAGGCACGAAAAGCTGGCGTGAAACGCGTTGTCTATGCGGCGTCCAGTAGTGCGTATGGCGACCAGCCGTTTCTGGCGAAAAGAGAGACCGATTTACCCGCTCCTTTGTCGCCCTACGCCGTCGCAAAACTTGCCGGAGAGTATTACTGCCAAGCTTTCTATCATACCTACGGTCTAGAAACTGTTGGCCTGCGCTACTTCAACGTCTTCGGACCTCGACAAGATCCAGACAGTCCCTACTCGGCCGTGATTCCGATTTTTCTGACGTTACTGCTCAAAGGGCAACAGCCGGTCGTTTATGGAGATGGACATCAGTCTCGCGACTTCACCTACGTGAAGAACATTGTCAATGCAAACTTGGCGGCAGCATCCGCTGAGAACGTAGCGGGAAAAATCATCAACGTCGCCAACGGAAAAAGTACTTCGCTGCTGACGTTGTTGAAGCTGCTTAACGAACAACTGGGGACCGATATTCAAGCCAAGCACGATCCACCTCGCGCAGGCGATGTGCGGGACAGCATGGCCGACAACACCTTGGCAACCCAGCTGCTGAAATACGAAGTCGAAGTCGACTTCGAAGAGGGCTTGAAGCGATCGGTCGAGTATTATCGCAAACTGGCTCTACAGCGAGCTTAGATGTTCTCGTTGACGCACATCGATCGTTCTTCGACTTCGTGCAGTTCGTCCTCTTGGGCGATAACTGGCTTTGCGAAGCGTTGGTTCAGCAACGCGATGGTCGACAAGATTATTCCGATGGAGACAAACGTCACAGGATAAGCCGGCAATTCGACCGTTCGGCATCCAGCGATCATCGCCCCAATTAGAGGTTGGCCAATCAAGCCCCCGCTGTCGACCAGCACCAGCATCAAGTTCGTCCCGGTGCCACGGTACTTCTTGGGAAACGCAATGCTTCCCCCACCGATGATTGCCGGGAAGATTAGCGCGTGAGCAATTCCCCCTAGCACCGCAGGAATCGGCAGCAACCACGGGTTATGGACGACGAGGTAGAACATCAAGCTCGTCGCCAAAATCAAAATGCCAATCGTAGCCGCCGTCTTCACGCCGATTTGTTCCGGTAACTTACGCGTCATGAGTCGAAACGAAAATGCGGTGATCGCATAAACTAGAAAGAATGAGCCGATATTCGCGATGCCGACTTCTTTTGCGTAACCGCGAAGGAAGATTTGAGGAAAGACCACACCCATCCCCATTGCAAAGGCCATCACAAGCATCCAGCCAGGGTGGTATTGTCGGATCAATCGGAACAGGGAAGGGTGGTGTCCGGTCGGTCGAGGTCGCTCGCCCCACGTGGCGAAAAATGTCAGAACGAAGGCCACCCCACCAGCCAACAACGCGACGAGAAACATCAGATGAATCTTCGTTTCGACGGGAGTACTTTCGGAAAAAATCATATCTCCCAGGACGGGCCCAATTCCCAAGCCGATAAATCCCGAGGAACCAAGTACCCCAATGAGTTCGGTGCTTCGCCCCTTAGGTGCTTTAAGCGAGATCGAAGTAATCGAGGCGCCAAAGGCCCCTGCTAATCCGATCATGTAGCAGAGCCGCAGACCGTAAATAAGCGGACTGTGGATGGTGGTGACCAAGAAGTGTCCCAGTAAGGCCACGATTAGCAAGATAAGGGAACCTAGCCAAACACTGCGTGGGCCGACTCGATCGATGAGAGCTCCTTGAGCGAACCTAGCGAGAACGGCGCCTGCCATGCCGAAGCCGGTAATTAAGCCCAAATCATACTCGTCCCCTCCCAGGAAGGAGACGAAATCGAAATAACGGAAGAGAGAGCTGTTGCAGACAATGAGCGCCGTATGAGCAAAATAGGCCAGCCAGAACTCTCGGCCATAAGCGATTTGCGGCTCGATCGACGTCTCGTCAGACGCGATGACGGCGGAATTCATGACACTCCATCTCGGATTTGCGGCGTTAGCAGTTAGGATTGAAGTATATGCCCAATGCATGGGGAAGTCTTCTGCCCCTTGCAAACGCCCCGGTTGGGGCCGATATTTTTAGTAGCCAATGAATAAAATCGCTGACAAAACCGAACAGATCCGACGTAATCAAACCTCTAGCGGGGAACATCTCTCCCCAAAGACTGGACGGGTGTTGATTGCCGTGGCGACCTACAACGAGATCGACAATCTCCCGATCTTCGTCGAAAGGTTAGCGGACACCTTGCCAAATGTTGATCTGCTCGTTATCGACGATGGTTCCCCTGATGGGACCGGTGATTGGTGCCTGCAGGAAGCAAAGGTTAATCCGCACATCCACTGCTTGCACCGACAGGGAAAGCCGGGCTTGGGTTCAGCAATCATCGCCGCGATGAAATACGCGGTCGCGCACGACTACGAGGTAATGGTCAACTTAGACGCCGACCTCAGCCATCCTCCTGAGATGATCCCGCTATTTCTGGAAGCGTGGGAAGAAAATGATCCTGGAGCGACCGTGGTGATCGGTTCTCGATACATCAAAGGTGGGGGCATTCAGGGCTGGCCTTGGAAGCGGCACATGATGAGTAAGGCGATCAATTTCTATACGCGTTGGCTACTGTGGTTGCCGATGGCAGACTGTAGCGGATCGTTCCGAGCTTACCCCGTTAAGCTCCTCAAACAAGTCGACTTCGATTCATTCCTGAGTCAAGGGTACTCGTTCTTCGAGGAAATCTTGTATCACCTCAAGCGGGAAGGAGCTCAGTTTGTCGAGGTTCCTTTCACGTTTGTCGAACGACAATATGGTGCCTCGAAGATCAGCCTTCAAAAGGCAATGGTCGCGGTTGGCACAATCTTCCGGCTTGGGATGAAGGTCTGGTTTCGCGCCTAGCCCTCCGGCTGAGGTGTGTGTTAGCGCTCTATGGCGAATTCTCGCGCAAAACATCGCACTAGTGGTTTGTGAGTCTTTACGGGCGTATGATGGAAGGATCGGACTTGCTCCCGCCCTCCATTGTCATAAGGAAGCCCGACATGTTTCTGGCTCGTCCCGCCCTCCTCGTTCTCGGTCTTTGTGTATTAATTGGCCCTCGTGCTGAAGCGGCCGAACCGTTTCATTTGAAAGTCGCCGATCAAGGGGATGCGCAACGTGCGTTGCCACTGAAGGTCGACGTCACCGTTCCAAAAGAGTTTGCCGACATCAAAGTCGTTAAGCTTAGCGCTGAGGGTATTGAGCCGATCATCGCGCAAATTACCGGCCCTGGACTCGGGCGACATTTTGATGATCCGCTCGCCCGGGAAGTTCACTTTGTACTTCCCGCGGCGGTTGTCGGTCCAGAACGCGAGTTCGTGGTTTCGATCGCTGAAGACTCTGAAGAACTCACACAATTTCAATTCGTCGACGAATCAGGCAAGCACAAGGACTTGCTTTACGGCGATCGGCCCGTGATGCGGTACATGTATGAAGCGGTCGACACCACCAACGAAGAACGGCGTCACGAGACGATGAAGGTCTATCATCATCTCTACGACCCCAAAGGTGAGCACCTTTTAACGAAAGGGCCTGGTGGACTGTTCCAGCACCACCGTGGGGTCTTTTACGGTTTTAACCGCATCAGCTATGAACAAGACGGTCAAAAAAAGTCAGCCGATGTTTGGCATTGCCACAAGAAGGAAAGCCAAACCCACGAGAAGTTCGTGCGAGAAGAAGTAGGGCCAGTCTTTGCCCGCCAGATCGTTGAGGTGGATTGGAATGGCCAAGACGGTCAAGTGTTTGCGACTGAACTGCGTGAGATGTCGGTTTACCATGTCGATGGGGTTCAAGTTATCGACTTCGCATCACAATTAGCCGCTAAGGCAGACAACTTGAAATTGGATGGTGACCCGCAACACGCTGGTTTCCAATATCGCGCGACGCAGCATGTACCTGACAAGACTGCCAAGCAAACCTACTACGTCCGTCCCGATGGAAAAGGTGAACCGGGCAAGTTCCGAAATTGGCCGAACAACAAGGATCATATCGATCTCGAATTCAACGCGCTAAGCTTTGTGGCATTCGACCAGCGTTATACATGCTGCTACTTAGACTCCCCTGAGAACCCGAAGCCAGCTCGTTTCAGTGAACGTGACTATGGCCGTTTTGGTTCGTATTTCGCAACGCACGTATCCAAGGAAGAGCCGCTAGATCTGCACTATCGATTGTGGCTTGAGCCAGGCGAACTGAATGTAAAGCAGATCCAACAACTGCGAAACGACTTCGTCAATCCTCCCAAGGTGACAGTCGAGATGAGCACGAAATCGTAGGTGTTTGGGGGACCGTTGCCTTCGTTGACACCTTGGTTTGGCCTCCCTAAAATCGCCTTTTCACCCCAATGGTAAATACTCCATCGTTAATAACCCTTTTAGGATGTGCGATTCATGTCGGATGGGAAAACCGGGCAAATTGATAACGTGATGCGCGAGTCGCGGCTCTTTCCGCCGAGCCAGGACTTTGCATCGAAGGCCCGGGTCAAATCGGTTGAAGAGTACGAGAAACTCTGGAACGAAGCAAAGGCAGACCTACCAGCTTTCTGGGACAAGTTTGCGAAAGAAGAGCTGCATTGGTTTGAGCCATATAGCGAAGTTCTCGAGTGGAATTGCCCGGATGCGAAGTGGTTCGTCGGCGGCAAGACGAACGTTAGTTACAACTGCCTCGATCGCCACTTGGGTACGCCGACCGCTGACAAGACCGCCATCATCTGGGAAGGTGAACCTGGTGATCAACGTACTTTGACCTATAAAGAACTTCACGCTGAAGTCTGCAAGTTCGCCAATGTCCTCAAGGGACTTGGCGTGGAACACGGGGATCGTGTTTCGCTCTACATGCCGATGGTCCCCGAGTTAGCCATCGCGATGTTGGCATGTGCTCGTATCGGTGCGATCCACTCGGTGATCTTCGCAGGCTTCTCCGCCGAATCGATTGCTGATCGTAATAACGATGCTCAAGCGAAAGTTATCGTCACCGCCGATGCTGGTTGGCGGCGTGGTAAAGAACTGCACTTGAAAGCGATCGTTGACGAAGCCCTCGAAAAGTCTAGCACGATCGAGAAATGTGTTGTGCTCAAACGGGTTGGCAACGATGTCGAGATGAAGCCTGAACGCGATGTTTGGTGGCACGAACTCTTAGACGGTGCTTCGTCGGAGTGTGATGCAACGCCGCTCGATAGCGAAACACCGCTGTTTATTCTGTATACCAGTGGTTCGACCGGAAAACCAAAAGGTATTTTGCACACGACCGCTGGTTACAACCTTTACGCCAAGAAGACCTTTGAATGGGTCTTCGATCATCGCGAAGATGACGTCTACTGGTGCACGGCCGACTGTGGTTGGATTACTGGTCACAGCTATGTCGTTTATGGGCCGTTCTCAGCAGGTGCGACCTGTGTGATGTACGAGGGAGCCCCAAACTTCCCTGACGAAGGGCGTTTCTGGGAAATCATTGAGAAGTACAAAGTCACAATCATGTACACCGCTCCCACGGCGATTCGCGCCTTTATTAAGTGGGGAGACGAGTGGGTTGATAAGCACGATCTATCGAGCTTACGACTTCTGGGCACGGTGGGCGAAGGGATCAACCCGGAAGCTTGGATGTGGTACCACAAAAAGATTGGCGGAGAACGTTGCCCAATCGTCGATACGTGGTGGCAAACGGAAACGGGGGGAATCATGATGTCCCCGATGCCTGGGGCCATCGCGACTAAGCCTGGCAGCTGTACCCGTCCATTGTTTGGCATTGTGCCCGGCATTTATGACGCCGAGCTAGAGGAAGTCGGGACGAATCAAGGCGGAATGCTGACAATCACTCAGCCATGGCCTGGCATGCTCCGGGGGGTGTGGGGCGATCGCGAGCGCTTCAAAGATACCTATTGGTCACGCGTTCCCGGTAAGTATCTCGCTGGCGACAACGCTCGTTGCGATGAGGATGGCTATTACTGGATCATGGGGCGTATCGATGATGTGATCAACGTGGCAGGCCATCGCCTCAGCACGATCGAAGTCGAAAGTGCGTTGGTTTCGCATCCGTTAGTCGCTGAGGCTGCCGTCGTTGGTCGTCCACACGACATCAAAGGGGAAGCAATTGCCGCCTTTGTGACGCTTAAGAATACAGAAGCGAGCGAAGAAGCCCGTGAAATTCTCAAGCAGCACGTCCGCAAAGAAATTGGTGCTTTGGCGGTGCCGGACGACATCCGCTTCACTTCAATCTTGCCGAAGACACGTAGCGGCAAGATCATGCGGCGTCTGCTTCGTGATATTGCTTCCGGCAAGGAAGAAGTCGGTGATACGACAACGCTAGAAGACTATTCCGTTTTGGCGAAGCTGCGCGACAACGACTAAGTCGGCGAATCAACGCGTGCAATGCTTAAAGCTCGGTGTAACCCACCGAGCTTTTTTATGGCGTCATCGATCTTGCCAACGATTACACGTGTTTCTCGAATCGCGTCGACGATACCTAAATAGCTACGAACCTCGTCTGTAGTTAATGTCGTATGCCTTCGATCTTTGAGCCATTTTCTCAATACTTGATGGCTTCCAATATGAAATAGCCATTCAGATTCACGGACTTCCGTGAGCGGTGTCTTCCGGTCGATCCACACTAAGTCATCCTTCCATTTCGGATGGCCTGAGGCAACCGGCGGCAACGGGCCCGCTACCGGAAGATCGTGCTGCGGCGAAGACCGTAGATGAGTTTTTAGCAGCGTGTCACCTAGCTTTGCGAAAAGATCGAAGGTTTGTTTCGCTTCAGGAAAGAAAACACGCGGGTAATCAAGACGCAAGGACTCGGCGAAGTGCGTACGATATTCGCTGGCGTGAAATAGGGCATACAAGTAGGCAAAAATGGCGTGAACTTCGGAATCAGCCAAATGCGACGGTAATCGCTCTCGACAAAGGTTCTCCTGGCCCTTAATCGTTACTGGAAGAAGCGTTTCATTGCCCCGATTGTCACTTCTTAGAATTCCATCAACTGTTAACTCATTCGTAGCCAGGAAAAAATTACAGGCACGTTCCGGCGGCATTTGGCGACGAACAATCAGTGCTAATGCCCCAGCTTCCTGCATCGCTTGCATGACTTCGCCACGTGGCCAGTCAATCATTTCTGGTGACCAGTAGATCCAGCGAGAGTCAAATGGGCGATAAGCACACCTGGCAATCTTTTTCTTCCACTCGCAATCTCGGCGAAGCATTTCTCGTGCTTTTGGAAGCTTCCATCCACGTGTATCCCCAGGCAGATACTTGCCGCTGCGAGGTCGCGGAAAGAACTTTGCTCGCAATTGGTCGTCGCTAATTCGCGAATCACAAAACTCCTCAATACGTTTCATAAGGCGTTCGCGGTCGGTATCGATAACAATGGAATCCCGGGCAGTGACAATGGTCGACGTAGATTGGGGAATCAATTCGGTGATCGAGATTCCCTGTTGATACTCCTTCGATGTCGCCAGCTGACGTGGAACAAAAAAGTAGTGAGGAGAACTGGGGCTTAGTTCTTGGTTCGTGAGTTCCTCCCAGTTTGAGTCGGTAAGACGAGCGAGTTTACCTGCTCTCGGCCCCCATAATTCACCAAAGTGAATAGCTTTCCGCATTGGTTTAGGTGACTGGCTAAGAACTGCGATCGCCACACCTTGGCCGATGTCAAAAACACTTTCGTCGCGAGATAGTCGCGAGGTCGCCCCACGCTTTTTCGAGTTTCCGTTGAGATCGAGAATATCGATTCGATCAAATTGGTCAGCCAACTGATAACGTAGCCCGCGGAAGGTAACGTTATCGAGGAAACCATGGTTGGTAACCAAGCCAATCACGCCCAAGCCGGATCGCTCTAGGTGCCATTGCGAGATTCTAAGAAATTTGACGTAGTCGTCGTGAAGCCAAAGTTTACGCTCATTGAGTGGCTGGCCTGTGACTTCAAAGTAATTGCGAAAGCGTTTTTTGCCGTCAACCGTTCCACGGAGGAGTTGCTTGATCCAGGCACCGTTGTTGGAAGATGCGGCTGCATAAGGAGGATTACCCAGCACAACCGTGGCGGGCGGCCCCAACTTGGAATGGACCTTCGGATCCAACGCATTCCCACAATGGATTCGTACGAATTTCGAAGCATCCTGTGACAGTCCGGTCGCTGCAAAAAATTGGCCGATGGTTTCTCTTGCGGGGGGGATGGCATCGGAAAGCAATTCAATTGCATGTAAGCGGTGTGGCAAATCTTCTTCGGCAAATGCCTGCCAGCATTTTTGGAATGAATTCTCGTTGCCACCGTTCGCCAAATGATCTTTCGAGAGGTTTAGATACATCTGGCTCAATGCTGCGACCAGAAAAACGCCGGAACCTGCCGAAGGCTCAAGAATGCGAACAACCAAATCATCAGGATCTACGCCGTCAGGCAGAGTAACGCCGTCCAGAAAGGCGGATTTCCATGTCAACTGATCTGCCAAGCCAAGACGTAAGTTGAAGTCGAACTTTAGACGTCGATCGACCTGGCGTACAATTGCTTTGGCAACTTCCCACGGAGTGTAGAAAACCCCATGTTCGCGTCGTTGTCGCGGAGAGAGACGAGCTAGTTCCGATTCGAAGCGATAGGCACTGGAGCTTATACTCACCGTCGGCACACTCATCTCGCTAAAGAAAGGTGAATGACAATTGACTAGAGTTCAAAGTCCTCCTCGCCAATGCGAAGAAGTCCTTTGTTGCCTACAAGATTGTCTTGCTCGCCTTGCTCAATGATTAGCTGCCCATCCGCCTTGCTTCCGCGAACGTCATACACGATGTACTTCTCAAACGCTTCTTTCTGCTGAATGGCTTTGCTGTCGTCAGCATTAATCCAGGCAGACTGGATCTCGCCGAAATGCTCTTTCACGACGGCATTATCACCGTACTTTTCTTTCAGCTGATTAGCGATCTGATGATTGATGCCTATATAGGTAATCCCGGCACAGATCAAACAGCTGACGACCAACAGACCACTCACTGCGGCTGTGGCTAAGAGAAGCGGGGAGACGGCGCCGCGACGAAGTTGTCGTCGACGAGACCGGCCGAACATTTGAGAAGTAGCCAAGGTGTAATACCTGGTTAGGGCGAGGACTAATGCAACGAGTCCTTGTTTTACTTACCAAGGGCGCAACAAAAAAGCCCCGCTTTGATAAGCTGGGGCTTGTTTTGATTAAATGAATCCGGCGATACCTACTTTCGCACTGGTGGGCACTATCATCGGCTGGTTGTGCTTAACTGCTGTGTTCGGAATGGGAACAGGTGTTTCCACAACCATATGGTCACCGGAAGGAACTTCGTGAAACGTGAGGGCCTCACGAAGCTCAATTTGGATTGGTAGATCTTATTTTGTGTGTGTCGCACAAGTCGACGATTTTCGAGAATCTTGAATCGTTACTCGTAATTCAGGCTGTTGTTCACAGCTGCTCTCGCTAAAGAGC